>NZ_JBHVGZ010000026.1:0-62941 GCF_042800355.1 Streptomyces sp. NPDC057623 | reverse complement strand
CCCCGGGGACGCCGTCCCCGGGGCGCGCGGCCGTCCCCGAGGGGGCCGGGAGCAGCGGGGCGAGGAGCTGTCGGTGCGCCCGACTACGCTGGGAGGCTGATCCATCCCCCTGGGCAGGAGAGAAATGGCCGTCAATCTGGTCAATGTCGAGAACGTCAGCAAGGTGTACGGCACCCGTGCCCTGCTCGACGGTGTGTCGCTCGGCGTCTCCGAGGGGGACCGCATCGGTGTCGTCGGGCGCAACGGCGACGGCAAGACGACCCTGATCCGGATGCTGGCCAAGCTGGAGGAGGCCGACACCGGCCGGGTCACGCACCTGGGCGGACTGCGGCTCGGCGTACTCACCCAGCACGACTCGCTCGACCCCGAAGCGACCGTCCGGCACGAGGTCATCCGGGACATGGCCGACCATGAATGGGCAGGGAACGCCAAGGTCAGGGACGTACTGACCGGGCTCTTCGGCGGTCTGGACCTGCCCGGGTTCCCGCAGGGCCTGGACACCGTCATCGGCCCGCTGTCCGGCGGCGAGCGGCGCCGGATCGCGCTCGCCAAGCTCCTCATCGACGAGCAGGACCTGATCGTCCTCGACGAGCCCACCAACCACCTCGACGTCGAGGGCATCGCCTGGCTCGCCCAGCACCTGCGCGAGCGGCGCTCCGGGCTCGTCTGCGTCACCCACGACCGGTGGTTCCTCGACCAGGTCTGCACCCGCATGTGGGACGTGCAGCGCGGCGCCGTCTACGAGTACGAGGGCGGCTACTCCGACTACGTCTTCGCCCGCGCCGAGCGCGAGCGCATCGCCGCCACCGAAGAGGTCAAGCGGCAGAACCTGGTCCGCAAGGAGCTCGCCTGGCTGCGGCGCGGCGCGCCCGCGCGAACATCCAAGCCGCGCTTCCGCGTCGAGGCCGCCAACGAGCTCATCCAGGACGTACCGCCGCCCCGGGACAGCAGCGAGCTGATGAAGTTCGCCTCGTCCCGGCTCGGGAAGACCGTCTTCGACCTGGAGGACATCACCGTCCAGGCCGGCCCCAAGGTGCTGCTCAAGCATGTGACGTGGCAGCTCGGCCCCGGGGACCGGATCGGTCTCGTCGGTGTCAACGGGGCCGGCAAGACGTCCCTCCTGCGGGCGATGGCCGAGGCGGCCCGGACGGAGGGCGAGACACAGCCCACCGGCGGCCGGATCGCCGTCGGTAAGACCGTCAAGCTCGCCTACCTCTCCCAGGAGGTCGACGAACTCGACCCGAACTGGCGGGTGCTGGAAGCCGTCCAGGCGGTGCGCGAGCGCGTCGACCTCGGCAAGGGGCGCGAGATGACCGCCGGGCAGCTGTGCGAGACGTTCGGGTTCGGCAAGGAGAAGCAGTGGACGCCGGTCGGGGACCTGTCCGGCGGTGAGCGGCGCAGGCTCCAGCTCCTCCGTCTCCTGATGGACGAGCCCAACGTCCTCTTCCTCGACGAGCCCACCAACGACCTCGACATCGAGACCCTCACCCAGCTGGAGGACGTGCTCGACGGCTGGCCGGGCTCGATGATCGTCATCTCCCACGACCGGTTCTTCATCGAGCGCACCACGGACCGGGTGTTCGCCCTGCTCGGCGATGCCGCCCTGCGGATGCTGCCGCGCGGCATCGACGAGTACCTGGAGCGCCGCCACCGCATGGAGGCCCGGGTCACGGTCAGCGCGGCGTCCGCGCCGGCCGCCGAGAAGGCCGCACCGGAGAAGAGCGCCGCGGATGCGCGGGCCGCGAAGAAGGAGTTGCAGAAGATCGAGCGGCAGCTCGACAAGCTCTCCGAGAAGGAGACGAAGCTGCACGCGCAGATCGCGGAGAACGCCACGGACTTCGGGAAGGTGGCCGAACTCGACGCGGAGTTGCGGGACTTGGCGGGGCAGCGGGACGAGCTGGAGATGCGCTGGCTGGAACTTGCGGACGACGCGTGAGCGCTCTGCTGGGTTGGGCGGGGCGCGGGTTCGCCGTTGGGGGTGATGTGGCGTTGGCGGGTGCGGCGCCGTCGTGGCTTGTCGCGCCGTTCCCCGCGCCCCTTGGCGGGCGCTGCGCGCCGCCGGGTGAAGGGGGTGTGAAGGCGGATAACGGGGGCATCACAGGGCGGTTCTCCCTTGGGAACAGGGGGCGAGACGGCCCGGTGCGCTGTCTGTGGCGGGTGATAGAAAGAGCCGTCTGAGAACAGTCTGAGAACCGTCGGTGTGGCGGAAACGCGACGGCACAGGGCGTGGCACCACACCGGTCACGAGGGGGAACCGCTCATGAGCCAGCCGCCCAACCAGCCGCCCCAGGGCGGTTTCGGCGCACCGCAGGATCCGCGGCAGGGTGGCTTCGGCGCACCGCAGCCCCCGCAGGACGCACCGCAGACGCCGCCTCCGCCGCCCCAGGGCCCGCCCCAGACACCGCCGCCCCCGCAGGGCCCGCCGCCCGCCGCCCCGCAGCCCGGCTACGGCTACCCGCAGCAGCCGGCCCCGCCGGCCCAGCCGGGCGCGTACCCGCCCGGCCCGTACGGCCAGCCGCAGCAGCAGCCGGGACAGCCGGGGCCGTACGGCTATCCGCAGCAGCCCGGCCCCTACGGCCAGCAGCCCGCCCAGGGTTACGGCTACCCGGGCCAGCCGCAGTACCCGGGCGCGCCCGGCGCCCCGCAGCCCGGCTCGCGCAACCCCTTCAAGGGCAAGCCCGCCCTCGCCATCGGTGCCGCGGTCGCGGCGCTGGTCGTCATCGGCGGCACCGTGTACGCGGTGACCAGCGGCGGCGACGACCCGAAGAAGCCGGTCGCCCAGGAGAGCGGCGACCCTAAGGGCTCCGACTCCCCGACCGACGACCCCGACAACGGCGGCGGGGGCGGCGGCGCCGACCCGGAGAACCTCAACGGCGGCCGTGAGGCCGGCGACTCGAAGGTGCTCTGGTACAAGGACGCGCCGGACGCGCCCGGTTCCGGCGCCGACGCCCCCGGTCTCTGGATCACCGACAAGGCCGCTGTGAAGGCGGCGTACAAGCAGGTCACCGCCTACAACGTCGGTGACGGCGAGGCCGCTTGGGACCCGATCTCCTTCCCCGAGAAGATCTGTTCGGTCACCCCGGAGAAGTCGGCCGACAACAAGATCGTCGTGGCGTACATGAGCGGCAGCAGCGACCGCGCCAAGTGCAACCAGCTCCAGCAGATCGACCTCAACACCGGCGCCAAGGGCTGGAAGGGCTCGGTCGCCAACGGCGCGCTGTTCGACAGTACGCTCGACGTCGAACTGTCCATCACCGGCAAGACGCTGGTGGTCGGCCGCTCCCAGTCCGGCACCGCGTACGACGTCAACAGTGGCGACAAGCTGTGGGACAAGACGAAGTACGGCGACGCGTGCTTCCCGGACTCCTTCGCGGGCGGCGAGAAGCTGATCGCCGTGGCGGGCTGCAACGCCTCCCGCAGCAACGAGCACGACGAGGTGCAGGAGCTCGACCCGGCGACCGGAAAGGCCAAGTGGACCTGGGAGTTCGCCTCGGGCTGGAAGGTCTCGCGCGTCTTCTCCATCGACCCGCTGGTCATCTACAGCACCAACGAGGACAAGAAGCAGTGGAACATCTCCACCTTCGGGGACAACGGCAAGCGCCGCTCGCAGGTCGACGTCCCCCTGGAGATCGGCGCCCAGTGCGGCTGGGCCATCCTCCAGCGTGACCTCCAGGGCTGCACCGGTGTGGCCGCCGACGCCGACACGCTCTACATGCCGACCAAGGCCACGACCGGCGCCAACGAGATCGTCGCGATCAACCTCGCCAACGGCAAGGAGAAGTGGCGCGTCAAGTCCCCGGCGGAGGAGTCGATGCTGCCGGTCAAGGTCGAGGACGGCAAGCTCATCGCCTACGTCGAGCCGTCGTACGACGCGGGCGGCCAGGTCGTGTCCATCCCGGTCAGCGGCAGCAACCCCCAGCCGACGAAGCTGCTCCAGAACCCGGCGAGCGCCTCGGACGTCGAGCGAGGCTTCTTCACGAAGTCGTTCGACTGGGCCGACGGGCGCTTCTACCTCGCCAGCACCCGGCTGACCGGCAACGACGCCGCCAAGGAGAAGCTGATCCTCGCCTTCGGCAAGTGAGGCGTGCGTCGGACACCGCCTTCGCCGCCGCCCCCTTCGTCCCCCTCCCCTGAGGTACCCACGCCATGACCCAGCCGCCGCCTCCGCCGCCGAACCAGCCCCCGCAGGGCGGGTTCGGCCCGCCCCAGGACCAGCCGCCCCAGCAGCCGGGGGGTGGCGGATTCGGCGCACCCCAGACACCGCCGCCACCCCAGGGCCCGCCGTCCGGCTACGGCTACCCGCAGGCGCCCCAGCCACCCCAGACGCCCCAGGCACCTCCGGGCGGGTACGGCCACCCGGGCCAGCAGCCGCCCGCTCCGTACGGACAGCCGCAGAACCCCTACGGCCAGCAGCAGGCCCCCTACGGCCAGCAGCAAGCCCCTTACGGGCAGCAGCAGGCCCCCTACGGTCAGCCGCCCGGCTACGGCTATCCGCAGCAGACCGTGCCGCTGCACGCCCAGGCCACCGGACCCGGTGGCGGCGGTGGCCGGTCCAGCTCGCAGCTGGCCGTCATCGTGGCCGCGGCCGTCGTGGTGATCGCGCTGATCATCGGCGGTGGCGTGTGGTACGCCAAGTCCGGTGACAAGGGCGGCACGGACAACACCGCCAGCTCCAGCGGCGGCACGGGCGGCGGGGACAACGGCGACGGTGGCGGTGGCGGCGACACCCCCGACGGCACCGAGAAGGTGCCCTCCGACACCAACTCCTCGGTCCTCTTCCAGGTGCCCGCGCCCAAGGTCGAGGACGACACCAGCGTCGTCGTGGCCGGCTCCTGGCTGACCGACAAGGCGTACGTCAAGAGCGGTGTCTCCGAGATCGTCGGCTACGACCCCGACAAGGGCACCAAGCTCTGGACCATCTCGCTGCCGGGGCCGGTCTGCCAGGCCAGCAAGCACGTCAACGAGGACAACCTGACGGCCGTCGCCTTCCAGCCGAAGAAGCCGACCAAGGACAATCCCTCGTACGGCTGCAGCGAGGTCGCGGCGATCGACCTCGACGCCGGCAAGAAGCTCTGGACCAAGAGCGCCGAGGTGGACGGCTCACCGATCCGCTTCGACAACATCACCGTCAGCGGCGGCACGGTCGCGGCCGGCGGCACCAGCGGCGGCACCGCGTTCGACATCGAGTCCGGCAAGCAACTGTGGGTCCCGAAGGCCAACGACGGTTGCTACGACCTCGGGTACGCCGGCGGCGAGAAGCTGGTCACAGTTCGCAAGTGCGGCTCCTACGACAACCCTCAGCTGCACATCCTGACGATCGACCCGAAGTCCGGCGGGGTGATCTCCGAGTACAAGATGGCCGAGGGCGTCGAGTACGCCAGCGTGGTGTCCACCGAGCCGCTCGTCGTGGCGGCGGAGGTCGGGGACACGGACTCCATCGGCCTCTCGGACGTCTTCTCGATCGACAACAAGACCGGAAAACTGCGCATCCGCATCTCCGTACCGAGTGACCAGTTCGAGGCCCGCTGCTCCGGCGTCACCACGATCGAGCAGTGCAAGGGCGTCGTGGTGGGCAACGACCGGCTCTACGTGGAGACCAAGCAGCACGACGGCAGCAAGGGCTCGTACGGCATGACCAACGAGATCGTCGCCTTCGACCTGGCCACCGGCAAGCAGACCGGGCAGCGTGCGGACGCGGGCGACAGGTACACGATGACGCCGCTCCGGATGGACGGCGGCAACGTGATCGCGTACAAGCGGCCGCCGTACGACAAGGGCGGGCAGATCGTCAGCATCGACGGTGGCACCTTCAAGGAGACGGAGCTGCTGGAGAACCCGGCGTCCAGGTCGGTGCGGGATGTGGAGACCCGGTTGTCTCCGCAGTACTCCGAGATCATCTACGCGCAGGGGCATCTGTACATGTCCGCGGTGTACGCGAGTGAGTTGACGAGTTCGGACACGAAGAAGGTCCATGTGGTCGCGTTTGGGGCGCAGGGCTGAGCCGCTGGGGGTCCCGGTGGTGTCATCGGCGCGCAGGTACGGCTGCTCCTCGCCGCCGTTTCCGCCACCGCAGCAGCGGGCGAAGTGCTGCCAGGTTTCCTACCCCGGCTACTCACTCAACTCCCTGAGTAGCCGGGGCTGTACGCGCTTTCTATCGTCGTGTTCGCGTCAGATATGGTGGATGCCTTCCGTTTATGTATGGAAGGCAACAAGCCATGGGGGATGTGACGTGTCGACGGGGACGGAAATCGAGGATCCGGCAGCACTCAATCGCGCGGGCACGGGCGCGCGCGAGATCGAGGGGAACACGCGAACCGCCGGTGCTCATCCGGTGGACGAGACGGGTAAGGCATCCCGGGACTTCGGCAATGGCAACTGGGACGGCGGGCTGGGCGGGGCGCTGACCAACCTGGCGGAGACCTGGTCGTCTCAGGTCTCGGCACTCGCGGGCAGGTGCGACACTCTCGCCACTCAGTGCGGGGTTTCGGGAGTGCTGTATCAGCGCACGGAGACCGCGAACACGCAGACCATGAACTCTCTGGCGAGTGACTTCGGCTGAATCAAGGCCTTTCACCGACCGCGCCAGCCAGACACTCACCACTTCACGGGGACTCGCCGAGCTCATGCCGACGTACGAGCAGCTGTATCACCTCAAACTCAGCAACCTCAAAGCGGCCGCTGAGCGCTGGGAGGAGACCGTCACCAAGTTCAAGGGGCTGCACTCCGCCTACGGCGACCAGGTCGTCCGCCCCTTCCGCCAGGCCGGTTGGAGCCAGCCGGTCCTGACGGCGGCCATGGCCGATAAGAACGTACGCGACGCCCAAAAGGAATTCGAGGACGCCCACAAGGAGGCGAAAGGCATCGCCGGTGTCCTCAAGACACTGCATGCCGAGCTGAAAAAGGCGAAGGACGACCTCCATCACCTCGCCGAGTCCGAGGCCAAGGCGCAGGACCTCCACGTCAGTCCCACCGGCGTCGTCACCCCCCGCAATGACCTCTCCCAGACCAGCGCCCGCCACGATCCCGACGGCCAGGCCCTCATACGCGAGCAGGACGAGGCCTGCGACGCCTTCGCCCGCCGTATCGAACGCGTCCTCCAGGGCGCCGCCGACGCCGACGAGACCGCCTGCTGGGCCCTGCGTCGCGACCTCGGCGGCAACAAGACCGACTTCAACTCCAAGGTCGTGACCTCTCTCGACGACGCCGACGCCACCCGCGCCCTGGCACTGGCGAACAAGGGATCGGACATGTCGGACAGGGAGCTCAGGCAGCTCAACAAACTGCTGCGAGCGAACAAGGACGACGAAGAGTTCGCTGAGAAATTCGCCACCAGTTTGGGCGGCCGAGGCACGTTGGAATTCTGGGCCGACATGGCAGACCCGGCTAGGAACAGTACGGACTCGACGCGTCCTGAGCGTGAAAAGCTGCTGGCAGAACTTCAGAAGGACCTCGGCGAAACTCTGGGTACCGCCACCCACTCCGACAGCAAGGAAATGCAGGACTGGAAGAAGGAAGTGATCAGACTCGGACCGAGGGAACTCGGTATCGAAGATGCATCGAATCCGGCCGGATTCCAAGTAGCGAGCAGTCTGATGCGGTTCGGAGAGTACGAGCCAAGGTTCATGGAGGACTACGGCAAGGCTCTCATCGCCACCGACAAGTCATTCGGTAAGGACGTCGAAGCAGGCTGGTACGGTGATAACACGCTGGGTAGGCTGAACTTCGCCGGCGGCGACAATGAGGGAAACACCGACCCTATGACGGGGTACATGGAGGGGCTTGGTCGCTGCCCCGAGGCGGCGACGAACATCTTCGCCAACGACGAGTACTTCAAGTACCTCACCGAAGACCGGAAGTGGTTCCAGGATCAGCAGTATCTAGTCCACGACCCGGAGACCTTCGAACGGATCCCAGGCCCCATCACTGGGTACAACCAGCTGGGCCACGCCTTGGAGGCGGCCACCACCGGCCATGCCTACGACGAGGCGCCGCCGAAGGACCTGCCGGCGCACAGCGACCAGCAGGCCGAGATCATGCAGAAGATCGTCAACGGCGTGTCCATGGACCCGGAGATGGCCCGGGACGGGATGCACGACAGTCTGGGCCGGATGAGCGCCGAGTACATGCCGGACTTCAGCAGGGCTATGTCCAATGACCCGTCTCCCGACCGACTGGACCTCTTCCCTGTGGAGGGTGTACAGGCGAACTTCGGTGAACAGGACGCGACGCGGTTCCTCATGACTGTGGGCACGGACCCTGACGGGTACGCGGCGGTCAACCTCGGACAGACCGCTTATGCGGCCAACCTGTACGACTACCACCTCAAACATCCGGACGCCTATGGCCCGGACACGGATCAAGCCGTACAGGACATTGCTCACTCATCGGGAGAGATCCAAGGAACCATCGCGATAGGCCGACAGGAGTCGGAAATCGGGGATGCCGTGGAGGCCGACAAGAAGTACAACGATGCCCTGGAACGCAAGGGAGCCTGGGCGTCCGGCATCGTAGGCACGGGTATCGGAGTCGGTACGTCCTTCATCGCGACGCCTGCTGCTGGAGCCGCTGTGGGTGGCATAGCCACAACTATCAGTGGCGACATCGTCAGCCAGATCATTGACGGAAAAGAGCAGAACACTACCGGCAAGGTCGTCTATAGCACTGGCCTGGACTGGCAGGGCGTCAAGGACTCCACTTCGCAGTTGAATCAGGACGCCGCGCGGGCAGCAGCTGAAGCCCACGGAATCTCGAACACTGATAATTTCAACAGCGTCATTGCCGAAGGGGCAACTGCGGGAATCGTTGAAGCACAGGGAAACCTGCCCGGATATGGGCGAGACTTTGGTGCGGAAAGCAGGGGTTGATGAAGAGGTCCGTGATAATAGTGGGAGCTGGTGCTGGTGCTGTGGCTTTGGCTGGCTGTCTTGTGGGAGGCTTCTTTACCGGAAGGGCATTTCCTGAGAGTGAGAAGTCTCATCTCGATAGCTGGGACATCTGTAACGCCGATGATTTTCAGCAACAGGTAGCCGCGTTCGAGCGTATTCTTCCGGAGGGGAAGAAGTTTGCGTCATCTGCCAAGCAGCGCATCAGTGACTACGTCGAAGAACTGAGTGAAGATTGCCGCATCACAATTGACGGCAAGAATGCTTTCTATCTCGAGAGCCAGACTGTCCTCAGGTCTGTCGATGAATGGGAGAAATGGATGCTGGGTAACGAGATCATCAGCCGGGATGGACTTAAGACGTTCGACGCTGGGACTCGGGCACTCTCATCACCCAATGCGGCAGCCATTTACTTCCGTTGTTCACGCAAAGACAGCGAAGGCCGGACTATGGCCTTGAGCATCGATGTCTCGGCTCAGGGCGCGGCAGTCTCCAAGACGGGCGCCCATCGTCAGGATCTGGCCGAAATTGCTGTGCAGGCAGCCCGGGTGGCTACTTCGCTGACGCAGTGTCAGTCCGCCGATCCGCTACCCCAAGGCGCGCTGCCTGCGCTGGATTAGCAACGCAGTCCGTTCGACTTCACCACACGCGCCTTCGAGGCGAGAGGGGTGTGACTTCGGACGTCTTGCCGCACCGGCGCGGACGGTCAGCGGGAGATGGGCTATGCCCTTGAGACAGAAGCCTGTGGTCGCAGGTGATCATTAGTGTCCTCCGGGCGGCTTGATCACCTGGACACACGGGCCTTCTGCGTTCAGGTGCCAGACCCGGCACGCCTGACTCACCGGCCCGTAAGTGGGGTGGCGGTAATAGGGAACGCTACCGCTGGTAGGGGTTGCCGCCGGGCGGTGGCTGGTTCGGTGGGGTGGTCGGGGGCGTGGGATGTTGCTGGTAGGGGTTCGGGGGTGTGGCCTGGTTGTTGTACGGCTGCTGTTGGGCGTACGTGGTGAAGGCGGGCGCCGGGTTGGGTGTGCTGTTGCGGCGGGCGCGATTCTTGCTGCGGACGGCGAGGGCGCCGATCACGAGGGCGAGGAGGACTCCGCCTGCGGCGAGGGCGAGGATCGTGGTGGTGCTCAGGGCGCTGGTGTCGTCCGAGCTGTTGGAGGAGGCCGGGGGTGTGGTGGCGTCGTCCTTGTCGGTGCTGCTGGAGTCGGCGGCGGGCATGGTCAGGGGGCCGTTCTTGGGGCCGGCCGGGATGTCCTGCTTGAGGGCGGCGAGCGGCTGGATGTAGCCGTAGCCGTACTTCTCGTCGGGGAGTTTCAGTCCCTTGGCGTCGTCGGGGAGACCGGCCGTCTTGGTGAGGCGGTTGACGATCTGGCCCGCGGTGAGGTCGGGGAACTTCTCGCGGAGGAGGGCGCAGGCGGCGGAGACGTAGGCGGTGGAATCGGAGGTTCCTGATCCCTTCCGGTAACCGCTGGAATCAATTCCGGTGGAGACGATGCCGACGCCAGGGGCCGTCAGCAACGTAGTTGGGCCATAGTTTGACTTCTCCCAGATCTCTCCCGCATTGTTCACCGCTCCCACGGCGACCACGCCGGGGTAGTTGGCGGGATAGGACGGAAGTTCGCTTCCGGTTCCGTCATTGCCGGTGCTTGCAACGACGATGACGTCTTTCTGAACCGCATAGGCGACTGCCGCTTCTCCCGGCTCAGTTGGAGGAGACGTGCCCTGGGAGATGTTGATTACCGAGGCTCCATGGTCCACTGCATAGCGAATCGATGCAGCGAACGGAGATTGGTCTTCGCCTATATCCCGGATCGGGAGAATCTTGGCGTCCGGAGCCAGCCCCTTGACACCATCCGCGCCATTTGCTCCGTGCCCATGACCAGAAATGGCTCCGGCCATGGCGGTGCCGTGGTCTTCGTCCTCAGGTGACGCGTCAGAGTCGCCGTCAACAAAGTCCTTGCCCGGCAGAACGTTGCCCTGGAGATCGGGATGCTGGGCATCCACTCCGTCATCGATGACAGCGACGGTGACGCCCTTGCCTGTGGCGATCTTCCAGATCTTGTCGGCGCCGAAGGCCTCAAGCGGCCACTGGTCCTTCCTTGTCTGGTCCGCCGTAGCGGTCGTCGCCGTGGAGAAGACCAGTGCCCCCGCTGCCGCTGCACCGCACAGGATGCGCAGTGTCTGCTTGAGCGCCATTACGTGTTCCTCTCGTGATCTGCGTGCGGAGTGGGGCTCGCACACCGCGAAGTTCGCGAGCCCCAGCCCACTGTCCTGCTGATCGTGCCCGGCGGACTTCTACTCGATGACCCGGGGGGTGGTGTTCTGCTTGGGCGACACCCAGGTCTCCTCGTCCTCGACGAGGTAGTCGGGACGGTCCTTGGCACTCTTCTTCTTGTCGCGTCCGCTGCCTGCCGCGCCGCCGGCTCCATGGAGGCCGGCCGATCCACGACCTTCCGCAGTGCCGCCGCGGCTGCCGTGCAGGCCTGAACCGACACCGGAACCAGAACGGGAGGGACTCTTGGCTTCGCCGACGACACCGCCCTTCGCACGGGCCAGAGGGCCACGGCTGGAAGCCGACGATGCACCCTTCCCGCCCGCTCCAGCACCCATGCCCGCACCGCCCACTGCGCCACGGCCTGTACCGGTCGCGGCGCCCGTTCCATTCGCCGAGCCGTTGCGTCCGATGCCTGCTTCGCCACCCCTGGAGCTTCCCGGGAAACCAGTCCCTCCACCAGGGACGCCGTTCGCTCCACCAGATCCGGCGCCACCGCCTCCGCCGGGGCCGCCAGCACCGGTCGCGGCTGTGGCTCCTCTGCCTGCACCGCCCGGGCTGGTGGTGGTGACGCTGTCGACATCTGTGCCGACAGTGGAGGGGGCGGCTGTCTTGGATGAGGAACCGGATCCCGGGCCGCCAACGCGGTTCGGGCCGCTGGGGCTCGGGGAAATCACAGATCGGTTCGCGCTGCTGGACGAACTACCGGTGGACGGTGTCCGGCCAACGAGTCTGGGACCGGAATCAGTCGGCATCACCACGATGGGAATCGGCGGCGTACCTCCGGGATCGCCGGGATACTGCTCCGTCTCGTCGTGTCGACTACTTCTCTTCCACGTCCCCATAGCCTTCGTCTGCGAAGCATAAGCAGCCCCCAACTGCTCCATCTTCACAGCCATCTTCAGCTGGGCTTCCTTACCGGCGGACAGGTCCCCCGAGTTGTTGTCCAGTGCCTTCTGCGTGGACGCCCCCTGCCCCAGGTCGTCCTCCAGGCCCTCGTCCGAACGGCTGCCGAGATCGCCGACCGCGTCGAGCACGCTGCTGGTCGTGCCCGGCTTCTCCATCGCCTCGACCTCGGGCTTGATGGTCTCCAGTACGGTGGCCGCGCTGTGCATCGCGGTGGAGGTGTACTGCGCGTACTTCGCTCCGTCCTGGAGCTTCTGCGCGATGATGTCGGCCTGTTCCTTGAACCGGTCGGCCGAGTCGCCCTCCCAGTGTTCGAGTACCGCGGTCACCGCTTTCAGGAAGGTGTCCCGGACGCCTCCGTCGCCACCCTCGCCGACCAGTTTGTTGTTGACCTCGGTCCAGCCCCTGGCGACGTTGTGCACCTCGACCGGTTTGGCGTTGCGGACCATGGCCTTCATCTGGTCCATGTCCATGTGCGCGAAGTCCGACTCGTGCGAGGCGTTGTAGCACATCGCCGCCGGCTGGTACTCGTAGGTGTAGCCGTCGTTCTTGCCGCCGCTCATGGCCTGGTCACTCCCCGCCCTGCATCGACTTCGTCACGTCGGCTTCCTGGTCCTGGTAAGCGCCGTGCGTCTTCTTCGTCTTGGTGCCGAAGTCGTCCATCAGGTCGTGGATGTGCTCCACGATGTCCTCAAGATGCGTCTTCATCTCCGCGTGCGCGACGTGGAGCTTCTCCGCCTCCACGAACTGCGCGCCCGCGACGCTCTCGCCCAGTGCCCCTGGCGGCAGGTACGTCTTGTACTTGGAGTCGGATTTCGCGTCACCCAGGTCTGAAATGACCCAGTTGAGCTTCTTGACGACCTCGTCTAACTCGCTCAGATCAACTCTGTAGCGTCCGCTCGCCACCGCGAGTCAGCCCCTCTCCCCGTTCACCGGTGCAACGCCGTGGCCGCAAGGTCATCTAAGCGGCCGTCCGGCTGTCTTCCGCTCGTCTGCAGGACTTTATCGGCAGCCCGGGCAACACCCCAGGTGCTCCTGTGAATTGTTCGCCATGGCTCACTCGCAGTCATGGGCCGCCGCATTCGCCCTTGTCGCAGTGACGGACAGGGCAGTCGCCTTGCTGTCGTCTGCACGGCGACGTCTGCGTGGGCGCGTGCCGTGTTCTGCGGGAGTGGCGATGCCTTGAAGAGGTGCACGCTGTGCGTCAGGAAGAGGTCCCGTTGCCCTCGGGCTCGTCGGCGGGCGGGGGTGTCTCGGGCTTCCTGATGACGAATACGCCCTTGCCCTGGACGCCCTGAACGATTCCCTCGGCGGCGAGTGCGTCGATGGCGGATTTGATGGTGCGGCGACTTACCGCACCTCCCGTCTCTTGCTCCAGCTCGTAGTGAGAGGGGATGCGACGGCCAACCGGAATCTCGCCGCGTCGGATGCGCTCGCGCAGGGCGGATGCCAGTTGCAAGTACATCGGGGTGATGCTCTCCCGGTCGATCTCGATCATGCCTGGAGCGTAAGAGGTCAGCTAGGGCCAGCATAGAACGTGCTTGCACGTGAAAAGACGTACCAAGACGTACTAAGTTGGCGTAGAGTCATGTGGCAAGAGAAGACCCCGGCGGTCTGGCAGGACCCCGGGGCGAGGCCAACAGCTATCAGAGGAGCTGATGACGATGGGCATTATCCATGCCTTCCTACGGTGGGTGCTGGAAGTCTTCGGCCCTCACCCCCGAGGCCGGCACCGCGCCGACCGCCCGGCCGCCGTGCCGCCACTGCTCACCCCTCCTGCACCCGCACCCCCGGTTCGTCCCTCGTCGCCGAGGAGCCCCTACGGGCTGGAGTCGCCGCTCGACGGCGAGGAGACCGCCTTGGTCCGCCCCTACCTGGTCGCGTTCGAGGAGAGGCGGCGGCGAAGGGAGCGCCGCCTCGTCCTGGTCCATGCCGCGGACTTCGGTATCTACCTTGATCGGCTTGATCAGTACGTGACCGGCACGCGGGAGGTGGCGTGATGGCCGCCACCGGCACCTCCACCGGTACCGCGCTGTGCGGCGCCCGCCGCCCCGGGTGGGAGCGGCCGGGGCACGGACGTCGCCGCCTGCCCTGCGTCCTGGGCCAGGATCACGACGGAGACCACCGCGACGCCTTCGGCCACGCCTGGCTCCAGCAGCCGCCCGGAATGGAGGAGTGCGGGGCACCGCTCCCCGGTGCACAGGGGCTCGCATGCCTGCGGGCCGAGGGGCACGACGGCCCGCACCGTGACATCGCCGACCTCGTGCCAGCTGACGTGTGCGAAATGTGCGGGTCGGCCGAGCCGCCGCACGTGACCGTCACCACGGACAGCGGCGGAACCGTCCGGCACCGGCAGGTCTGCCAGCGGTGTGCCCGCACGGACGCGTCGGCCGTCGTACGGCGGCCCGTGCGGATGTGCGTGCGCTGCGACCGGACCACCGACAGCCCGGTCCTCGTCTCCGAGGTGCACCAGAACTCCGGGCCGGGATTCAACGTGTACGCGTGCGGTGACTGTGCGTCCTGCTTCCCGCCGCCGCCCGACGTGTTCGACCTCTTGTAGGCCGGGCCGGGCCGGGCCGGAGAGGCGGGCGGCGGCCGGCCCGACCGCAGGGTGCATCCGTCCCTAGGTGCTGTCCGCCCCGCCCTGGCGGAGAACAGGGCGGGGCGCACACGCGACGGAGGCCTCGGAGGCATCGACATCCCGCTTCCGGGGCCGTCTGTTGCTTCGCCCGCACCAGCGTGGCTTGATCGCGAGGCCGGGGCAGGACCCCGACGCACAGGTGGTCATCGTGGATCGCAGCGCCCTGCTTGGGGAGCATCGCGCGGCCGCTCACGATGCCGAGAACGTCCAAGTGGTCCTGACGGGACGCCCTGGTGGGCGCCCGTCGTAGGTCGAGCCGATCTTTCCTCGCAGCTGACAGGACCCTCGACAAGCCCCATCGTTGCAGGTCAGCAGTACTCTCCGCACTCTCCACTTATTTGATCAAGACCCGCACAGCCTCACTCGCGAAAGCGCGAGGCTAGCGCGAGGTGCGCTCCCCTGGCCCTGGGTGAGCGGGTCAGGGCTTGCCGATGTCCACGGCCCATACCCCCGTACCGTCATAGACCTCAGGCGTGGCGGTCAGCACTTGTCCTTCGACGGCACCGGCAGCCGCTGCGTAGACGGCGTGCCCGTACGTCCAGCCCAGTCCTGTGGCCACGGTCTGCTCGACAGCGGCGGCACCGGCGAAGTCGAGTGGGAGGAACTCCAGGCCGGGGAGTGCACCGATGTGTGCGACCACCCCCGGGAGTTCGAGAGTCGCGGCCACCAGACACAGCGCCGGCACGTGCGCGCGCTGGTAGGGGTCGTCGACCTCGACCACGGCCAGCCCTGACAGCAGCCGGTGGCCGCGGCACAGGGCGAGGACCGCCGTATGGTCCAGGACGATCACCTGCGTTCCCCCACCTGTCGGGCTGCGATCGAGGCACGCCATTCCTGCGCCGCGCGTACGTCGTCTTCGGAGAGGTCCGGGCACAAGTTGGCCCGGACGTAGGCGATCGCCCGGGCCGTACGCTCCGCGCGCTCCGCCTCCGTGGGCGCCGCGGCGACCACGCGCTCGACGTAGGCACGCGTACTGAGGCCGCGTTCCTCTGCGAGGGTGCGCAGACGGTCCCTTATCGGCTCGCTGATCTTGATGGTGGTGTCAGCCATGCCGCAAGAATACAAGTGAATACCGAGGGTGTCCGGAAAATCCGAAGGGGCGCCGCCCGAGCGGTGCGACCGGCGGCGGTGCGACCGGCGGCTCTGCGTGCGGCTCTGCGTGCGGTTCCCGCGGGTGGTGCGGCGACCGACGGCGGGCCGGCGGCGACGGGCGTGGAGGGTCACGGGTCCCTGGCGAGTGCTCTGTCAAACGCCGTGCGGTGCGGCCCGTTGCGCCGCTTTGCAGGAGTGAGTCGAGGCGTACGTCAGGGTGAGGCCGCTCGCGCTACTCGACTCCTTCGAAGCCCTGTTCAAGCCAAGTGGGCGCAGACACGCCTGAACTGCTTGGAACACAGTCAGACCCCTGAGTTACGGTACTGATTTGCGACAGCAGTGATCAAAGTCGATCGATTTCTTGCCTGAAGCTGTGCGCACGCCAATTGGTGAATCGACGACGGGGGCTGACGTGAGCGCCGACGCATTGCGGCTGCTACTGACGGATCTGGCGGAGACCGGGGACGGCGATCTGCGGGCGGCGGTGGGGGAGTTCCGCCGCAGCGAGGTGCTCGTGCCGGTGGTGGACGACTCGCTGGTCTCGGTCGAGGCGGCCGGCATCCGCTGGATCTTCGCGTTCACGGACGACGCCGCGCTGACACGTTTCGCCGAGGCCCGGGGCGAGACGCTCGACGAGCGCGTCCCGGCGTACGGCGCATGGCTGTTGGACCGGGTGATCCCGCGCGTGCAGGGGCCGGTCGGGATCGCGGTGGACGCGGGCAGCGCCACAGGCATGATCCTGCCGCCGGTGGCGGGGATCGTGCCGGTTACGGCGGTTGCGGTGGCAGTGCCGGTGGACGGGCAGGGGGCGAGCGCGTGAACGGCGGCAGTGGCTACCGAGTTGATCCGGAGGCGCTGGAGCGGATCACCAAGGGCATCAACCTGGCGATCGATGAGTTGAAGGAGCTGGGCTTCGACGTCGAGGCGTCCCAGGGTCTCGGCTTCGACGAGTTGGAGTTGGCGGGCCTGGAGGTGGGGGACGCCGGTCTGCGGCAGGTCTTCGCCGATTTCTGTGAGCGGTGGGGCTGGGGTGTGCGCTCGTTGTTGCGGGACGCCAACGAGTTCGCGGAGCGGCTGAACCTGTCGGCGGGGCTGTATCACGAGCAGGAGCAGTACGCCTCGAACACCCTGAAGACGGTGTGGGCATCGACCATGGGCACTCCCTCTCTGACCATGACCCCGGAGGAGGTCGCCCAGCGTTCCTGGTCGGACACGTTGAAGGACAACCCCGTATCCCAGGTCATGAACCCGGACTACAGCGCGGAGTCCGTGCGGGAGGCCGACGAGGCGTCCGAGCAGGCCTGGGATCAGGCCATGAAGGACGTGGCGACTTCGACGGTGACCCCGGACGCGCCATTCGACCCGAACACGGAGTGGCAGCCGGACGGCCCGTCGCAGGCCTCGTTCGGGGAGGTTGAGCGCTGATGGGCCTGGGGGACCTGGTCAACGACGTCGGGGACGGCCTGGACAGTGTCGCCGACGGCGTGCAGAAGGGCGTCGGCGAGGCCGTCAACTGGACTACGGACAAGGCCGCGGACGGCCTGTCAGCGGTCGGCGCGGACTCCGCGGCCGAGGGGGTCCGTGACTTCGGGGAGGGAGTGAACAACCGGCTGGGCGGCGATGTCGCCGAGCGCCGGTTGGGAGAGAGCGAGGACCCCAAGGAACTGGTCCACGGCAGTGCGCAGGCCCTGGAGGCACGCGCCCGGCACCTTCGCGACTTCTACCGGGCGTTCGAGAACGTCGGCCAGGGAATGCGTTCGTTGGACGGCGACGGCTGGCAGGGCCAGGCGGCGGACGCCTTCCGCGAGAAGTTCGACATGCATCCCAGGCAGTGGCTGACGGCGGCTGACGCTTGTGAGGCGGCGGCCAAGGCGCTGGAGGCGTACGCGGACACGGTGCGCTGGGCGCAGGGGCAGGCGCAGGTGGCGATCGACGCCTATCGCAAGGCTGAGGATGCCAGTCGGCAGGCGGTGGACGCGCACAACGCCCAGGTGACGGCGTACAACCAGGCGGCCGACCGCTACAACGCCGCCGCATCGGCGGGGCGCAACCCGGGACGGAAACCGACCGAACCGGGTGACTTCGTCGACCCGGGTGTGGCGCGTCGGCAGGAGGCGCAGGACATCCTTACCGAGGCGCGCCGTCAACGCACCGATGCCGCCCGCGACGCGCAGCGCCGGGTGGCGGCCGCCCTGGAGACGGCTCCTCCGAAGCCAGAGTTCACCGACCGGATGAAGGCCGACGCCGTGGACGCCGTCGTGGGCATGTCGCTGAACCAGGCTCATGTGGTGGGTGGTTTCCTCAAGGGCGGCGCGGACCTGGTGAAGCTGGTCCGCACCGTCAACCCGTACGACCCCTACAACCTCACCCACCCCGGCGACTGGCAGAAGAACACCAACATGCTGCTGGCCGGGCTGATAGGCACCGCCGCTCACCCCGAACGCCTGCCCAAGGCCATCATCGGCAGCGGCTGGAGCAGCGACCCGGCCGACTCCATGGGCTACCTCGCCTCGAATCTGATCGGCGCCAAGGGCGCGACCGGCGCGGCCCGAGGGGCCGCGCGAGGTGCCGCGGAAGGCGCGGCGACCGGAGCGGCGCGCAGGAGCATCGGCCAGGCGATCAAGGACTTCGCCAGGGAGAACAAGTGCAAGTGGTTCGGCGACCCCATCGACATGGCCACCGGCCGGATGGCGCTGCCGCAGACCGACGTGACCCTGCCCGCCAAGCTGCCCCTGGGTCTTCTCCCGGCAGTTCGAGTCGTCGTACGAGGCCGGCCGCTGGTTCGGTCCGAGATGGACATCAACCGCCGACCAGCGCCTGGAGGTCGACGCGGAAGGCGTCATCCTCATCCGCGAGAACGGCGCGCTGCTCGCCTACCCTCACCCCGCCCCGGGCGTGCCGACCCTGCCCCTGGAGGGCGGCCGCTACCCGCTGACCATCGATGCCTACGGCGACTACGCCGTCACCGACCCCGCCGCCGGCCGCAACTGGCACTTCGCGGCCCCGGGCGGCGACGGCAACGGTATCGCCTTGCTGGAGCAGATCACCGACCGTTCCGGCCAGTGGCTCACCTTCGAGTACGACCACGAGGGCGCTCCCACGGGGATCGTGCACTCGGCGGGCTACCGCCTGAAGATCGAGACGACCGGGGGGCGGATCACCGCCCTGCACCTGGCCGACACCGTGTCGCCCGACGCTGGGGACGTGACGCTGGTCCGCTTCGGCTACGACGAGCACGGCCACCTGGCGGCGGTGACGAACTCGTCCGGCCTACCGACCCGTTTCGCCAACGACGAGCTGGGTCGCATCACCGCCTGGACCGACACGAACGACTCGTCCTACCGCTACGTCTACGACGAAGAGGCCCGCTGCACATCCCAGTCGGGCGATGCGGGGCACCTACGCAACACGTTCACATACGGCGACATCGACCCGCAGACCGGGCACCGCACCATCACCGCGACCGACTCCCTGGGCCACAGCACGCGCTACGAGGTCAACAGCGACCTCCAGGTGGTGGCCGAGACCGGACCCGACGGAGCGACGACCCGCACGACCTACGACCGCTATGAACGCCCGCTGACGGTCACCGACCCGCTCGGCCGCACCACCAGCTACGCCTACGACAACGCGGGCCGCCCGATCATGGTCGTCCGCCCCGACGGCCGCTACGCCAGCATCGGCTACAACGACCATGGCCTGCCCGTCTCATTGGTCGGCCCCGACGGCACCCATGTCTCCCAGCAGTTCGACGAGTTCGGCAACCGCACGGCCGTAACCGACGCGTCGGGGACCACGACCCGCTACACGTACGACGACCTCGGCAACCTGGCGGCGGTCACGGACGCGACCGGCGCGACCACGACGGTCCGCTGCAACACCGCGGGCCTGCCCCTGGAGATCACGGACCCCCTGTGTGCCGTGACCCGCTACGAACGCGACGCCTTCGGCCGCCCGGTCACCCTCACCGATCCAACGGGCGCGGTGACCCGCCTGGAGTGGACGGTGGAGAGCCGCCTGTCCCGCCGTACAGCCGCCGACGGCACCACCGAATCCTGGACCTACGACGGCGAGGGCAACTGCACCAGCCACACCGACGCCATGGGCGCCGTCTCCCGGTACGAGTACACCCACTTCGACCTGATGTCGGCCCGTACCGGCCCGGACGGAGTGCGCTACGAGTTCGCGCACGACACTGAACTCCAGCTGACGAAGGTCACGAATCCGCAGGGGCTGACATGGTCGTACGAGTACGACGCGGCCGGACGTCTGGTCGCGGAGACGGACTTCGACGACCGGCGGCTTACGTACGAACACGACGGGGCAGGCCAGCTGACCGCCAGCATCACGGCCTCCGGCCAGACTATCCGTTTCGACAGGGACGTCCTGGGCCGCGTGGTGCGGAAGGACGCGGCCGGCGCGGTCACGACGTACGCGTACGACGCGACGGGCGGCCTGGCGGAAGCGATGAGCCCGGATGCGGCCCTGACGTTGCAGCGGGACGGGAGGGGCCGGCTGACAGCCGAGACGGTCAACGGCCGTTCACTCACCTACACATACGACTCCTTGGGTCGCCGCACCGGCCGCACCACGCCGACCGGCGCGAGCAGCACATGGACGTACGACGCGTCTGGCAACCGGACCGAACTGATCAGCTGCGGCCGTACTCTCACCTTCACCCATGATGCGGCGGGCCGCGAGCTGGCTCGCCGCATCGGCGACACCATGACCCTCGCCAGCGCATTCGACTCACTGGGCCGCGTCACCGAGCAGGAACTAACCGGACCCGCTGACCGGCGTCTCCAACACCGCGCCTACTCCTACGGCGCCGACGGCAACCTGATCGGCATCGACGACCACCTGGGCGGCACCCGCCGGTTCGACCTTGACGCGGCGGGACGAGTGTCCGCCGTCCGTGCCGCGAACTGGACGGAGTCCTACGCCTACGACACCGCAGGCAACCAGACCCACGCCACGTGGCCGGACTCCATACCGGGCCAGGAAGCGACAGGGAGCCGCGCTTATGACGGCACCCGCATCACGCGTGCGGGCAGCGTCCGCTACGAACACGACGCGGCGGGCCGGATCACCCTGCGTCAGAAGATCCGCCTGTCCCGCAAGCCGGACACCTGGCGCTACGTCTGGGACGCCGAAGACCGCCTTACGTCTGTGATCACCCCAGACGGCACCACCTGGCGCTACCGCTACGACCCGCTCGGCCGCCGCATCGCCAAACAACGCCTCGCCCCCGACGGCGAAACGATCCTGGAACAGGTCGACTTCACCTGGGACGGCACGACCCTCGCCGAACAGACCACACACAGCCCCGGCACCGACCAGCCGGCCATCACCCTCACCTGGGACCACCAGGGCCTGCACCCCCTGACGCAGACCGAACGCAAAACGAGGCTCGCTACCTCCATCACACCCCAGGAAGAGATCGACTCCCGCTTCTACGCCATCGTCACCGACCTCATCGGCACCCCCACCGAACTCGTCGACGAACACGGCGACATCGCCTGGCACACCCGCACCACCCTCTGGGGCACCACCACCTGGAACCGCACCGCCACCGCCTATACCCCGCTGCGCTTCCCCGGCCAATACCACGACCCCGAAACGGGCCTGCATTACAACTACTTCCGCCACTAAGACCCCGAAACGGCCCGCTACCTGTCCCCAGATCCTCTGGGGCTGCACCCGGCTCCCGACCCTTTCGCGTATGTCACCAACCCTCTCGCCTGGGTAGATCCATTCGGCCTCGCACCCTGCGAGATAGCCTTGGGGTATCAGTGGGCAGAGACGGCGAAGTTCGCGGACGACCTAGGCGTGAAACACTTCCTCGACCTGGGTCCCACTGAATGGCAGGGGCCGGTTTTGTCGGCAATCCAGGACGGGTCAGTAAGAATTCACGTGAACATGAAAGGGTTCTCTGGCGGATTCGAAGGAATGGCGAGGAGAGGTCTGGGGATCGAAAAAGTTGATGGCCCTATTCATGCGACCGAGGAGGAGATGGGATGGATCGCTAGGGCGGTGCGACATGGGCACAGGGACTGGAGTAGTGTCACATGGTACGACGCGACAGGGAAAATTGTAAATGACCTGGCCGAGCCCGATTGGGGAACCTTTGGTAGAGTGCGTGACTTTATCATGTGACGCGCACGGATCATTTCATTACTGAGCCCCTGGAAGGGAATTGCAAGATGAGGGCCGACGAAGACAGCGCCTGGCAGGAAATTGCAGACATCGTGGATTCCTCGTTGTATCCCGATCTGGTGGAGCATGGTGGCCTGGTGGCGGCACTCTCTCATGAGGCTTCCGAATGCGGGATGGATCTTGGCGAGATTGGACCGGGCGGCTCCAGTGCCGCCTCTCATCTGATTAGCGCGCATTTGAACTCGGATCGAGGTCCCGTATTCGTCCGTCTTGGCGCTCAAGAGCGCTGGTTCTCCATCAGCATCGAAAGCAGTGTCCGACCCTGGGCGGCAGGCGGAACCGACGACCTTCGTACCGTGGTAAAGGCCCTTGATGCCTGGCGCAAAGGCGCTACCCTCATCGAACTGAATGCCCGGTTCCCCTTCCTGGGATACGATGAACTTGCCTTGGCCTACGAAAATGGCGACCCCGTAGCCACCCAATGGGATTTGCTCTTTCGGTACGAAAAAAGGCCCATTTTCCGCGAGATGCTGCAGGCTGTCCATGCTGATGCCTGGCTTCGGACTCTTTTCCCCTACTTGAGTATGGGGCGTTTTGGGCTCACGCGAGACCATGCCTCCCGAATGGGGGGAGGGGTCAGGATGGCTCCCCTGAAGGGCGGGGGTTACTGCGTTGAAAAATACCCCAGTGGAGAGCGGATTGAGGTCGAATCGTTGGGAAAGGTGATCGGCGCCGCACGCGAATTCCTGGATTACCCTTGAAGTCGATCCTCATCCGGAACCCGGTCGGGATCTCAAATCGGACTCAACAGCAGTCCTCTGCGGCCATTCCTCGATAGGCAGACGGAAGCTGGTGAGGTCGGCATGGTAAAGAGTTGGATCCCTCTCGGTAAGGAACGTGGACGCCAGGTGAGCGGGAGTCGAAGATTGAAGTTGACGGCCGGAGGGTCTCGCTCGGTGGGGCGGAAGTTCGAGTCTTCTCCCCATCTGGTCTGTGGATGATCACCCCAGATCTAGTTGTCCACTATGTCCTAGATCATTTCTGTAGACCGCCAGAAGATTTCCTCGAGGCCGTCTGGAGTTCCAAGGAATGACTAAAAGGTTCGTTGGATTGTTTGGGGGCAACTGTTGTGAGGGCGGACCGTCGGCTCCGGGTCGCTCGCGTGGAATCGGATAGTTCACGATGATCTTCTTCCTGTTCAGCCGGCGATCGTCGTCTGTCCCAGTAGTCCGGACACCTTTCATCTCCCACGCAATCCACGGGCACCGGGCGCGGCGCATGGGTGTGCGAAATTCGCGGCGCTGGGTACGGTGTAGCTGTTAACCGAGCGTTGGGGGCGCCATTCGCTCCTGGATAAAGGCACTGGCTTCCCGTCCGAACGAGAAGTGATTTTCAGGGATATTCGCCCGAGTGATATTGTCCATACTCCGGGCCGGGAACCAGCGTGTATGCGTGCGGTGACTGCGCGCCCCATTTCCCGCAACTGCCCGACGTGTTCGACCTCTTGTAGGCCAGGCACTGGCTGGGCGGCAGCCAGCCCGAACCGTAGCCCGGCTCCCTGCCCGTGAGTATGACGAAGCTACGCCTACGACGAGGCAGGCCGCCTGCTGATGGCGGTCCGCCCCGACGGCCGCTACACCAGCATCGGCTACGACGACCAGGGCCTGCCCGTCTCCATATCCGGGGCCGACGGCGCGCATGCCAGCCAGCAGTTCGACGAGTTCGGCAACCGCACGACGGTGACCGACTCCTCCGGGGCGACGACCCGCTTCACGTACGACGACCTCGGCCACCTGAGGGCGGTAACGGACGCAACGGGCGCGACAACCACAGTCCGCTGCAATACGGCGGGCCTGCCCCTGGAGGTCACGGACCCGCTGGGCGCCGTGACCCGCTACGAACGCGACGCCTTCGGCCGCCCGAGGACTATCACGGACCCCCTCGGCGCGGTCACCCGCCTGGAGTGGACGGTCGAGGGCAAGGCGTCCTGCCGCACGGCCCCGGACGGCAGCACGGAGTCCTGGACGTACGACGGCGAGGGCAACTGCACCAGCCACACCGACTCCATGGGCGCCGTCTCTCGGTACGAGTACACCCACTTCGACCTGCTGGCCGCCCGCACGGGCCCAGACGGCGTCCGCTATGCCTTCACCCACGACACCGAGCTACGCCTCACCGGCTTCACCAACCCCCAGGGCCTGAACTGGAGTTACGAGTACGACCCGGCGGGTCGCCTGGTCGCGGAGACGGACTTCGACAACCGCACCCTGACGTATGCGCACGACGCGGCGGGCCAACTGACGGCCACCACCACGGCCTCAGCACTGACCGTCCGCTTCGAGCGGGATGCGCTGGGCCGAGTGGTACGCAAGGACGCGGCCGGAGCGCTCACCACGTACATGTACGACACGACAGGCGGCCTGGCGCGGGCAACCAGCCCAGACACGGTCCTGACCTTGCAGCGGGACGAGACGGGCCGCCTGATATCCGAGACGGTCAACGGCCGCACACTCACCTACACCTACGACGTACTGGGCCGCCGCACCAGCCGCACCACCCCGACAGGGTCGACCAGCACGTGGACCTACGACGCCGCCGGCAACCGCACCGAACTCACCACCGCCGGCCGCACCCTCACCTTCACCCACGACGCCGCAGGCCGCGAACTGAGCCGCCACATCGGCGACACCCTCACCCTCACCAACGCCTTCGACCCCCTGGGCCGCCTCACCAAGCAGGAACTCACCGGCCCAACCGGTCGGCCCCTGCAGCACCGCGCCTACACCTACCGAGCCGACGGCAACCTGACCGGCATCGACGACCACCTGGGCGGCAGCCGTCGCTTCGACCTAGACGCGGCGAGCCGTGTCACCGCCGTCCACGCCGCGAACTGGTCCGAGTCCTACGCCTACGACACCGCAGGCAACCAGACCCACGCCACCTGGCCGAACTCCATGCCAGGCCAGGAATCAACCGGCGACCGCACCTACACCGGAACCCGCATCACCCGCGCGGGCAACGTCCGCTACGAACACGACGAAGCGGGCCGCATCACCCTGCGCCAGAAAACCCGCCTGTCCCGCAAACCGGACACCTGGCGCTACACCTGGGACACCGAAGACCGGCTGACGTCCGTGATCACCCCCGACGGCACCATCTGGCACTACCGCTACGACCCCCTGGGCCGCCGCATCGCCAAACAACGCCTCGCCCCAGACGGCGAAACCGTCACGGAACAGACGGACTTCACCTGGGACGGCACCACCCTCACCGAACAGACCACCCACGCCCCCGGCACCACCCAACCCGCGATCACCCTCACCTGGGACCACCAGGGTCTGCACCCCTTGGCCCAAACCGAACGCAAAACCGCTACCGCTGCCGCTACCGGCGCGCCCCAGGAAGAGATCGACTCCCGCTTCTACGCCATCGTCACCGACCTGATCGGCACCCCCACCGAACTCGTCGACGACCAAGGCGACATCGCCTGGCACACCCGCACCACCCTGTGGGGCACGACAACCTGGAACCGCACCGCTACCGCGTACACGCCGCTGCGTTTCCCCGGCCAATATCACGACCCTGAAACCGGCCTTCACTACAACTTCTTCCGCCACTATGACCCCGAGGCAGCCCGCTACCTCACGCAGGACCCACTGGGCCTCGCCCCTGCACCCAACCCAACCACCTACGTCCACAATCCCCATACCTGGTCCGACCCGCTGGGACTCATACCGTGCAAGTGGGATATGAGTGCGGTCGACGAAAAATATGACAAGCATGTTCTCGGTATCGATAAGCGTCCTGGAGAGCGTCCGGACATGCCAGAGTATGCGGACGAGGTCGATGGAGTCGACGGCTTTGATCGCTATGTCAGGGATGCTGAGAAGCTCATGAGTGATCCGCTCCCTCCCGGTGTCCGCGAGGTGGTCCGTGCAGGTGACGGCGCCATACTTCGTATGGATTCAGAGGGCAGGCTTGTCATTTCGCAGGGCGGGAAGATTGTCAATTATTTCCGCCCCGATGATCCACTTAGGTACATGGAGGATGAGAGTGTCAGGTAGTAAGTACGAGGATCAGCGTGAAGAATTTTCTACCCTCTTCTCGAATGCGGGTTGGACTTCTCGGATCGCACCGCATGAAGTGATCGAGCGATGGTGCGCCTTTGGGGCCGACTGTATCGACGGCTTCCCGTGGGATATTGAGGATTATCTGAACGATGTAACCATGCGTAGTGCACTCGAGGAAGTGGAAGATTCTTTTCGGGATCTGGATCCCATTGGTGCGGAAGCGCTCATGCGTGAAATCCTTACCGTCGATGTGTCGTTGCAAACCGTGTTCGAACGCGAGGTTTTCCCTAATGCTCCAGAAGGTCGGTGGTGGGTGCGGAGGGTGCCATCCTATGCGGCGCGGAAATTTTGTCGGGAGTTCAAAGAAGCTTACAATGTAAAAATTCTCCCCATGTCGAAATTTGATGACGATGTTGATGCGATGAAATGTCTTCTTGCTGAGGGGGGTGAATTGGTTGACGTTTTCATTAATGTTAGGCGGGAAAATTGGTACGTGGCTGGACGTCCAGGGCTCCTTTTTCGGGCCTGTAAGAGTTCGGCGCGACTGCCTCGAAGTGCGATGGGCGCACTTTGGTCCTGGGCTTCCGGTGAACTGCCTGATTCGCGACTTCGTGCAGATATCAATCCTTCATGAGGGGCCGGTAAGTGGTGGACGCGGTCGCGGAATATTGATATGTACCGAGAAGGGCTATGGCGTCTGCACCCCCTCGCCCAGGCCGAACGCAAACCGCCTGCTCTGCCGGCGCACCCCAGGACGAAATCGACTCCCGCTTCTATGCCATCGTCACCGACCTGATCGGCACCCCCACCGAACTCGTCGACGAACACGGCGACATCGCCTGGCACGCCCGCACCACCCTCTGGGGCACCACCACCTGGAACCGCACCGCCACTGCCCACACCCCCCTCCGCTTCCCAGGCCAGTACCACGACCCTGAAACCGGCCTTCACTACAACTACTTCCGCCACTACGACCCCGAAACCGCCCGATTCACCACCCCCGACCCCCTCGGACTCACCACCGCACCCAACCCCGCCACCTACGTCGACAATCCTCTGGCTAAGACCGCCCACCTACGGGCTGGCGTCACCGCTCAACGGTGAGGACGCTGCCACGCGTACACGCTGAAGCCCGGCCCGGTCCAACTCGTTAAAACCGGGGCCCAGATTCGGCAAACGTCCTCTCAAGTTGCGCGCCCATAATCCGTCAACGGCCTGTGATGATCGGCTGGACGTCACTGGCGGGGCCTGGCGGTCAAGCGAGAAGCGCGCTCTTAGCAGGTTCGGAGAACTTGCATGGTTCTCTTTACCTCTAGAAAGAAACCCCTATTATGGATATCCGCAGGTGCTGGCGTTACAAGTCGCCCCAAGGGAATGTTGCGGAGCTAGTAGAAGAGGCTGTAAGGGGTGGCGCGAACCCAGGTTGACTGGACGCTCGACAGGGCCAGGAGGAATTGGATTCTCTTGCCGTCTCGGATTCTGAGTGAAGCTCACGACTTGAAGATCCCGCATTCTCGAGCGTTGTCCACTCGATCAACGCTCGAGATCAGGAATTCTGCTTCAAGGCGCTAGCGGATCTTGAACTGATTATTCGGCACCTTCAGAATTCCCAGATTTCGGAAGGTTGACGCCGACGGAGCTCGTCCCGCCGATAGGAGAGATCGAATGGAGCATCCCGGTCGGCGGCTGCCGGGGTGGACACGTGGCTCTGACGGCCACTACACGGAGGTCACGGTCCGCTGCGATACGGCGGGCCCTCACTGGAGGTCACGGGTTCGCTGGGCACCGTGAGGCTACGATCGTGGCATGTTTGGCCGTCCCGTCGGGCCTACGGATCCCGCTACCTCGTGAGCGTCTCATCGTCCTCGAATGCGGGGAAAGCAAGAAAATCCGTCTTTCCGGGGCACTTCTCACTGGTAGGGGCGCGCAACGTCGAACAAGCGTGTAGCTTCCCGGGCATGATGGGCGGGGGAGCAGGGGGCTCGTTCCGCCCGCGCGGACCAGTGGTCGTCCATGGTGAGTCTCCGTAGTGAGGCGCCGATGGCATCCCGCTGGGGGAACTGGGACGGGGACTGGGTGACTGGGGGGTTGCTCGATGGGAGTGCGGCTCATGGTGGTCGACGACCACCGATTGCTCGCCGAGGCGTTGGCCTCGGCGCTGAAGCTGAGGGGGCACCGGGTGCTGGCCGCGGCGGCGCCGGCCGCGGGGGCGGCGGAGTTGGTGATCACGCGGGCGCCCGAGGTGTGTCTGCTGGGGACGGCTTCCCCCGCGGAGCCGGGGATGTTCGATCCGGTGGTGAGGATCAAGCGGGAGCGGCCGCAGGTGGCTGTGCTGGTGTTGGGCCCGGTTCCGAGTCCGCGCGGCATCGCGGCGGCGTTCGCGGCCGGAGCCTCCGGCTATGTGCGCCATGACGAACGCATAGAGGGCGTCGAGCGGGCGATCATGAAGGCTCGGGCGGGGGAGGCGGCCGTGGCGCCGCAGCTGCTGCAAGGGGCGTTCAGCGAACTGCTCAACCCCGCCGCCCAGCCGGACGACGAGGGGCAGCGGTTGCTCCAGATGCTCACCCCGCGAGAGGTCGAGGTCCTGGTCCGAGTGGCCGACGGCGAGGACACCCGCCTGATCGCCGCGGGCATGGGCATCGCACCGTCGACGGCACGTACGCATGTGCAGCGGGTGCTGATGAAACTGGGCGTCGGTTCGAGACTTGAGGCGGCGGCGTTGGCGGCTCGGACGGGGTTGCTGGACCGGGCAGGGCCCCTCCCGCGTATGTCCGGAGAGACAGGGGTGGGGCCGGAGTCGTAAGAACTCCTGTCCCGGCCATGCCTGTTGGCCCGCCTGGCCGAGAGGCCGCTTCGCCGTCTCCCGGTCACTGGCCGTGCTGATCAGCGTCGTCCCCGTGCCGATCACCGACGCCCCGCCCTTGTACGAGCAGGTGGCGCCGCGGCTCCGGAGGGCGGGGACGCCGTCGCGGGTGACCGTGCCCCAGGGGCAGCGGGGACGACGAGATCAACGACAGCGGTCCATGAGCACGCTCATGAGCCCACTGCCGTCTTCTGCTTCGTCCCATCCGTCTCATCGGCGATATTCTGAAGGTAGCGCACAAGGAGTGTGCACATCATGTGCGAAAGGCCGGTGCATGAGCGCGACGAACATAGAGGTCAACCCCGAGCTGCTGGCCGACGCCATGCGTCTGCTGGGGACCAGGACCAAGAAGGACACGGTCAATACGGCACTGCGGGAGGTCGTCCAGCGTCTGAGGAGGCTGGAGGCGCTTGAGCAGATGACAGCGCGTGCCGCACGAGGTGAACTCGATCCCGCCATCCATGCGTACGAGGCCCGCAAGAGCGCACAGCGGAGCGGTACGTGATCGGTTCCTATCTGATCGACACTTCAGGGATCTGGCAGATCCTTCGTGACAGAGACGTTCAGTCCCGGTGGACGGGGCCCATCGAGGCAGGGCTGCTCAAGGTCTGTGCCCCGACTCGCCTCGAATACCTGTACTCGGCGGAGAGCCCCGCAGACCGGGACGAGATGGAGGCAGAGCTGGCCACCCTCTTCGAGGGAGTCGCCGTCCCCAAGGACGCTTGGCGCTGGGCCGAGAACGCCCAGTACAAGCTCACTCAGAAGGGGCAGCACCGTGGTCCCGGGCCGGCTGATCTGGTGCTGTGCGCCACCGCCGTTCACCACGGTCTCACCCTGCTGCACGCGGACAACGATTTCACCACCGTCTCCCGAGTCCTCCCCGAGGTCGTGGAACGGGACATCCGGCGCGCCGAGTCGTCCCCGCTCGGCTGAGCGCCCCAAGGCCGGGGCCTGAGCCCGTTCAACAGACCCCGGGCCGTGCCCCCAGCCCGCTATGCGGAAGGCCCGTCCTCCTGCGACGGCCGCGACGCCAGCGGCGGCGGCGCCGGATGTGCCGTGGGCCGCAACCTCAGCCACAGCAGGAAGAAGACCCCGAGGGCCAGCATGCCCAGCCCCGTCCAGAGGTTGATGTTGACGCCCTGGGCCTTGTCGATCGCCGCGTCGTCGTCCGTGAGCCCGGTGATCGTGACGATGACGCCGTAGAGGACGAAGAGGCCGCCGATGATCCGCCGGATGTCGAAGAGCCGGGCGGCGGTCTCGGACTTGCCCTCCAGCTCGGTGACCTCGCGCAGTACGTCCTTCTCGGAGTAGCCGGGGTGCCGGGGGCGGTCGGGCCGACCGGAGTTGTCGGAGTTTTCGGCGTGGTCGGAGTCGTCGGAGTGGTTGGAGTGGTCTGTCATGGCTTCAACCTCCGCGTCAGAACGAGAACGAGAACGGGATGTAGCAGGCCGCAGCCAGTACCACCGCGCCCCAGCCCAGCAGCGCCGGCTTCCGGTACCACGCGTCGTCGCCCTCGGCCGGCGGCTCGGCCATGCCGGGGGAGCGGGTGCCGTAGACCAGGCCTTGGAGGTCTTCCGCCGGCTTGGGTGCCGTGAAGAGGGAGACCGCGACCATGACGACCCCGCCGGCCACGAAGCCCGCGATCGCGGAGACGAAGTTCGCGCCCTGGTCGGAGGGGATGCTGATGACGTCCTGCTTGTAGAGGACGAAGTAGTTGATCATTGCCGCCGTGGTGCCTGCCAGGAGGCCCCAGAAGCCCGACTTCATCGACGCCCGCTTCCAGAACATGCCGACGATGAAGACCACGAACATCGGCACGTTGAAGAAGGAGAACAGGGTCTGGAGGTAGCTCATGATGTTGGAGAAGGACGAGGCCAGGAACGCCGTGCCGATCGAGGCGAAGACGCCGATGGCTGTGATGAGGCGGCCGAAGCGGACGTAGTAGGAGTCCTCGCGGTCCGTCACCACGTACTTCGCCCAGATGTCCGTGGTGAACACGGTGTTGAAGGACGACACGTTCGCCGCCATGCCCGCCATGAACGCGGCCAGGAGGCCGGTCACCGCGATGCCCAGGACGCCGTTGGGCAGCAGGTCCTGCATGAGGTACGGGATGGCGTCGTTGTACTGGTAGCCCGACTCCTCGGTTCCGAAGCCGGGGACCAGGGCCGCGGCCGCCAGGCCGGGAATCATGACCAGGAACACGATGAAGATCTTCGGGAACGCCGCGATCAGCGGGGTGCGCTGGGCCGCCGAGAGGTTCTTCGCGGAGAGGGCGCGTTGGACCTCGGCGAAGTTCGTCGTCCAGTAGCCGAAGGACAGGACGAAGCCCAGGCCCAGGACGATCGTCAGCCAGTTCGCGCCGAGGGGGTTCGCCTCGCCGATGCCCGTGCCGCCCCAGGCGGTGACGAAGTCGTCGCCGTGGGACTTGGTCAGGGTGTCCGTCAGGCCGTCCCAGCCGCCCGCCTTCTTCAGGGCCAGGACGGTGATCGGGATCAGGGCCGCCAGGATCACGAAGAACTGGAGGACCTCGTTGTAGATGGCCGAGGACAGGCCGCCGAGGGTGATGTAGGCCAGCACGAAGAAGCCCGCGACGACGATCGCCACCCACTGGGGCCAGCCGAGCAGCGCTTCGACCACGATCGCCAGGGCGTAGAGGTTCACGCCGGCGATCAGGATGGCCGCGAAGGCGAACAGGACCGAACTGAGCAGGTGTGCCCCCTTGTCGAAGCGGAGGAGGAGGAACTCGGGTACCGAGCGGACCTTGCTGCCGTAGTAGAAGGGCATCATCACCAGGCCCAGGAAGACCATGGCCGGGATGGCGCCGATCCAGTACCAGTGCACGGTGTAGGCGCCGTACTGCGCGCTGTTCGCCGCCATGCCGAGGATCTCCGTCGCCGCCAGGTTGGCGGAGATGAACGCGAGGCCCGTGACCCAGGCGGGCAGGGAGCGGCCGGAGAGGAAGAAGTCGAGGGTGGTCTTCACGGAGCGGCGGGCGGCGAAGCCGATGCCGAGGACGAAGACGAAGTAGATGCCCAGGAGCGTGTAGTCGAGCCAGTTCGTGGGGAGCCGGAGCTCGGCGGCGAGGTAGGCGGGGGATTGTGTGGGGGTTTGCATAAGTACTCGCTTCGTTGCGCGAACCGATACAGCGCGGAACCTACGCCTCTGTGTTCAGTAATTGAACATGGCGGGTGGTGCTCTTTGTTTGATTGTGATGTTGACGCTGGTGGTGAGTTGTGTTTCTCTGTGTTCGGTTATGTTTGATGGAGGCTCGGAGGAGTCTCGGAAGATCTGAGTGGCTCGAATGGAGTCCGCCGTGAAGAAGACCTCGACCCAGCTGGCCGACGGTCGTGAGCTCGTCTACTACGACCTGCGCGACGACACCGTGCGGGACGCCGTCGACCAGCGGCCGCTGGACCGGACCGTCACGACGTCCGAGGTCCGCCATGACGAGTTGCTCGGCGACTCCGTCGCCATCGCCTCGCACCGGCAGGGGCGGACCTACCACCCGCCGGCCGACGAGTGCCCCCTGTGCCCCTCCGAGGGCGGGCGGCTGAGCGAGATCCCGGACTCGTCGTACGACGTCGTCGTCTTCCAGAACCGTTTCCCCTCGCTCGCCGGTGACGCCGGGCGCTGCGAGGTCGTCTGCTTCACCTCCGACCACCAGGCGGCCTTCGCCGACCTGACCGAGGAGCAGGCGCGGCTCGTCCTCGACGCGTGGACCGACCGGACCTCCGAGCTGTCCTCCCTGCCCTCCGTGCAGCAGGTGTTCTGCTTCGAGAACCGCGGCGCCGAGATCGGCGTGACCCTGGGGCACCCGCACGGGCAGATCTACGCCTACCCCTTCACCACCCCGCGTACGGCTCTGATGCTGCGTTCCGTCGCGGCGCACAAGGACGCCACCGGTGGGGAGAACCTCTTCGACGCCGTACTGGAGCGTGAGCTCGACGGCGAGCGGGTCGTCCTGGAGAGTGAACACTGGGTGGCCTTCGTGCCGTACGCCGCCCACTGGCCGTACGAGGTGCACCTGTACCCGAAGCGCCGGGTGCCCGATCTGCTCGCGCTCGACGAAGAGGCACGCTCAGAGTTCCCCAAGGTTTATCTGGAACTGTTGCGGCGGTTCGACCGGATCTTCGGGGAAGGTGAGCCTCCGACGCCCTACATCGCCGCCTGGCACCAGGCGCCGTTCGGGCAGTTGGAGGACTTCGAGGGTGTCGTGCGGGACGACTTCGCGCTGCACCTCGAGCTTTTCACCATTCGCCGCACTTCCGGCAAGCTGAAGTTCCTCGCGGGTTCCGAGTCCGGCATGAACGTGTTCATCAACGACGTGCCGCCGGAGCGCGCGGCCGAGCGACTGCGAGAGGTAGCGAGTTCATGAGTGGGAAGTACCTGGTCACCGGTGGCGCCGGCTATGTGGGCAGCGTGGTCGCCCAGCATCTGCTGGAGGCGGGTGGCGAGGTCGTGGTCCTGGACAACCTTTCGACCGGCTTCCGCGAGGGCGTGCCGGCCGGGGCTTCCTTCATCGAGGGCGACATCCGCGACGCCGCCAAGTGGCTGGACCCCTCCTTCGACGCGGTGCTGCACTTCGCCGCGTCCTCGCAGGTCGGCGAGTCGGTCGTGAAGCCCGAGAAGTACTGGGACAACAACGTCGGCGGCACCATGGCGCTGATCGGCGCGATGCGGGAGGCGGGCGTGCGCAAGCTCGTGTTCTCGTCGACGGCTGCCACGTACGGCGAGCCGAAGGAGGTGCCGATCGTCGAGTCGGCGCCGACGCAGCCGACGAACCCGTACGGCGCCTCCAAGCTCGCCGTGGACCACATGATCACCGGCGAGGCGGCGGCCCACGGGCTCGGTGCCGTCTCGCTCAGGTACTTCAACGTCGCGGGCGCCTACGGCGACTGCGGCGAGCGCCACGACCCCGAGTCGCACCTCATCCCGCTGGTCCTCCAGGTCGCCCAGGGCAGGCGCGACGCGATCTCCGTCTACGGCGACGACTATCCGACGCCCGACGGAACCTGCGTCCGCGACTACATCCACGTCGCCGACCTGGCCGAGGCCCACCTGCTGGCGCTCAAGGCCGCCAAGCCCGGCGAGCACCTCATCTGCAACCTCGGCAACGGCAACGGCTTCTCCGTCCGCCAGGTCGTCGAGACCGTCCGGCAGGTCACCGGCCACCCGATCCCCGAGGTCGTCGCCCCGCGCCGGGGCGGCGACCCGGCGGTCCTGGTCGCCTCCGCCGACACCGCCCGCGAGCGGCTCGGCTGGAACCCGTCCCGCGCGGACCTCGCGGGCATCGTCGCCGACGCGTGGGAGTTCGCGCAGCGGCGCGCAGGTTAAGGTCTACGGCCGGTACGGACGGCCGTAAGTTCCACGGCTGTTCGGCCGGTCAACTCACCGGCTCCTTCGGTCGGTTCAGCAGGGAAGGTCAGGGTCAGGGGATGAGCGTCGACACGGCAGCCGCGGTCGCCGAGCGGTTCAGGGAGCTGTACGGGGCCGAGCCGGAAGGGGTGTGGGCCGCGCCGGGCCGGGTCAACCTGATCGGCGAGCACACCGACTACAACGACGGCTTCGTCATGCCGTTCGCGCTGCCGCACACCGCGGTCGCGGCGGTCTCACGGCGGGACGACGGTGTCCTGCGCCTGCACTCGGCGGACATCGAGGGCGGCGTCGTCGAACTGCGCGTCGACGCGCTGGAGCCCGAGTCGGACCGGACCTGGACGGCGTACCCGTCGGGCGTTCTCTGGGCGCTGCGCCAGGCCGGGCACGCCGTGACCGGCGCCGACATCCACCTCGCCTCGACGGTCCCGGCGGGCGCGGGACTGTCGTCCTCGGCGGCCCTGGAGGTCGTCGTCGCGCTCGCCCTCAACGACCTCTTCGACCTGGGCCAGAAGGGCTGGCAGCTGGCCCGGCTGTGCCAGCGCGCGGAGAACGTGTACGTCGGCGCCCCGGTCGGGATCATGGACCAGACGGCGTCCGCGTGCTGCGAGACCGGCCACGCGCTGTTCCTCGACACCCGGGACCTCTCCCAGAAGCAGATCCCCTTCGACCTGGCCGCCGAGGGCATGCGGCTGCTCGTCGTCGACACCCAGGTCAAGCACTCCCACAGCGAGGGCGAGTACGGCAAGCGCCGTGCGGGCTGCGAGAAGGGCGCCGCGCTGCTCGGCGTCGACGCGCTCCGGGACATCGCCTACGACGACCTGGACGCGGCGCTCGACCGGCTCGGCGACGACGAGGAGGTGGTCCGCCTGGTGCGCCACGTCGTCACCGAGGACCAGCGCGTCGAGCGGGTCGTCGCCCTGCTGGAGTCGGGCGAGACGCGCGCGATCGGCCCCGTGCTGGTCGAGGGCCACGCCTCGCTGCGGGACGACTTCCGCATCTCCTGCCCCGAGCTCGACCTGGTCGTCGACACCGCCCTGGTGAGCGGCGCCCTGGGCGCCCGTATGACGGGCGGCGGCTTCGGCGGCTCCGCGATCGTGCTGGCGGAGGCGGCCGACGTCGAGACCATCACCAAGGCCGTCGAGGCGGCCTTCGCCGCCGCCGGGTTCACGGCACCGCGGGTGTTCGAGGCGGTGCCGGCCGCGGGGGCGCGGCGGGTGAGCTGACCTGGTGGAACTCGGGTCCGGGGGCGGCGACGCCTTCGGACCCGGCTCAGTCCGCCGCCAGACGCTTGGTCAGCGTGTACTCCGTGATCCCCGGCGGATAGTCCGGGATCACGCACACCACGTCGTACCCGTGCTTCTTGTAGAACTCCGGCGCCTGGAAGTCCCATGTCTCCAGGCGTACGGCCGTACAGCCCCGCTCGTCGCGGGCCGTGTCCTCCGCCCGGGCGAGCAGTCGCGAACCGAGACGGGCGCCCCGGTGGCGTTCGTCGACCCAGAGGTACGTGACATGGAGCCAGGTGGTCCAAGTGTGACCGACGAGTCCGCCCGCCACCGCGCCGGAGTCGTCCAACGCCCAGACCTGGAGCGGACGTTCCCGTTCACCTGGGGTTCCGCGCAGGGCGCGCAGGACCGGCGAGGCCGCGGTGTTGGTGTGCAGCAGCCTCCGGCGGAGCAGATCGTGCCGCGATTTGTCGACTTCTGTCTCCAGACGAAACATGCGGCTCACCATAAACGCGTCGGCCAACCAGTTCTGCAAATTACCTTCCGCTCCTGCCCCCCAGCCGTACTCTGATGAACGGCACCGGTGGGGGCCGGTGCTGATCAGGGGGCGAGACAGGTCGGGTACGACGCCCGAAGTGGCGGTAGCTGTTCCTGCATGGCGGCGGCCGTGCGGTCATCCGCGCTTCGGGCGTCGCGCCCGCGACGATGATCGTCTCCCGGTGTCGTCCTTATGACGATGGGGTATCCCCTGCTCTTCGAGAGCGTGGGGAAGGGGGTTTCGTGGTTCGCATCCGTGTCCTGGTCGTCGACGACCATCGCATCTTCGCCGAGTCGCTCGCCGCCGCCCTGGCGGCCGAGCCCGATGTCGAGGTCTCCGCCGCCGGCAGCGGCCCGGCCGCGCTGCGCAGCCTGGAGCGCGCGGCGGGCGAGGGGCGCCGGTTCGACGTCCTGCTCGTCGACGCCGACCTGGGCGGCAACGTCCAGGGCATCCGTCCGGCCGTGCCCGTCCAGGAGGCGGGCGAGGACGGCCTTGTCGACGGCATCTCGCTGGTCGCGGGCGTCCGCACCGCGCAGCCGGCGGTCCGGATCGTCGTCCTCGCCGAGAAGGACGATCCGCGCCGGGCCGCGCTCGCCCTCCAGGCCGGGGCCTCCGGGTGGGTGGCCAAGGACTGCTCACTGTCCCGGCTGCTCACCGTCATCCGCGGGGTGCTGCGCGACGAGACCCATCTGCCGCCCGCCCTGCTCACGGGCGTCCTGCGGGAGCTGACGGCCGCGCGCAAACACCGCACCGAGAGTGAACGGCTGGTCGAGTCACTGACGCCGCGCGAACGCGAAGTGCTGCGCTGCATGGTGGCCGGCCTGGGCCGCAAGGCGGTCGCCGAGCGCCTGTACCTCTCTCCGCACACCGTCCGCACCCACATGCAGAACGTCCTCGGCAAGCTGGGCGTCCACTCGACGCTGGCCGCGGTCGCGCTCGCCCGCCGGGCGGGGGTCGGGCCGGTCGACCTGTCCGGGGACGTGGTCGAACGGGGCGGTCAGCTGGCGTAGGGGCCGAACTAGCCGGGAATGTTGTCGAACGGCGCGGTCAGCTGGCGCAGCAGCCCGGCCAGTTCACCCCGCTGGGCACGCGACAGCTCCGCGAGGATCGCGCGCTCCTGGTCGAGCAGGCCGGCCAGTGCCTGGTCGGCGCGGTCGCGGCCCTCGTCCGTGAGGCGGACGAGCACTCCGCGCCGGTCGGTGGGGTCGGGGAGGCGCTCCACCAGGCCCTTCTTGGCCAGGCGGTCGATGCGGTTCGTCATCGTGCCCGAGGTGACCAGGGTCTGGGTCAGGAGTTGCCCGGGGGAGAGCTGGTACGGCGTTCCCGCGCGCCGGAGCGCGGTCAGCACGTCGAACTCCCAGGGCTCCAGGCTGTGCTCGGAGAAGGCGAGCCGGCGTGCGCGGTCCAGATGCCTGGCCAGTCTGCTCACCCGGCTGAGTACCTCGAGTGGTTCCACGTCGAGGTCCGGGCGCTCCCGGCGCCACGCTGCGACCAGCCGATCGACCTCGTCCTCCATGACGATCAGTGTAATGGTTGTGTCGACGTGAAGTCTCTTGACGTCAAGATACTTTGGGGGGCAGGCTGGAGAGCGACAGTCAGGAGGCTTCCCCCATGTCCACTGCCACCCCCACCTGGGACCCCGCCCAGTACCTGCGTCACGCCGGCCACCGCGCCCGCCCCTTCGTCGACCTCCTCGCCCGCGTCCCCGACCTCCCCGGCGACCGACCCCGCATCGCCGACCTCGGCTGCGGGCCCGGAAACGTCACCGCGTTGCTCGCCGAGCGCTGGCCGGGCGCCCACATCACCGGCTACGACAACTCCGCCGAGATGCTCGACCAGGCCCACGTCGAGCACGAGGGGCCGACCCCGGGCGGCGGCCGACTCGACTTCGCCCACGCCGACGTACGGACCTGGACGCCCGACGAGCCGTACGACCTGATCGTCAGCAACGCCACCCTCCAGTGGGTGCCCGGGCACGTGGAGCGGTTCGCGGAGTGGGTGCGGGGCCTGCGGCCCGGCGGCACGTTCGCCTTCCAGGTCCCCGGCAACTTCGACGCCCCGAGCCACCGGCTGATGCGCGACCTCGCGCCCCGCCACGGCCTCACCGACACCCTGCGCCACGACGACGCCGTCCTCGCCCCGCAGGACTACCTGGCCCGCCTGACCGACCTCGACTGCGCGGCGGACGTGTGGGAGACGACGTACGTCCATCTCCTGACCGGTGAGGATCCGGTACTGGACTGGGTGAAGGGGACGGGACTGCGGCCGGTCCTCACCGCCCTCGCCGACGAACCCGAGGCGCGGGACGCCTTCCTCGACGAGTACCGGGCGGCCCTGCGCGCGGCCTATCCGTCCGGAGCGCACGGCACACCCTTCCCGTTCCGGCGGATCTTCGCCGTGGCCTGCAAGGGAGGGTGATGATCACCGCCGTCGATCACGTCCAGCTCGCGGCCCCGCCCGGTTCCGAGGAACGGCTGCGGGCGTACTACGTGGGTGTTCTCGGGATGGCGGAGATCCTCAAGCCGGCCGTGCTCGCCGCGCGCGGGGGTTGCTGGTTCCAGACGGGACCCGTGCAGCTGCATCTCGGCATCGAGGAGGACTTCCGGCCCGCCAGGAAGGCCCACCCCGGGCTGCGGGTCACCGCGATCGAGACGTACGCCGCCCGACTGGCGGCCCGGGGAGCGGCCGTCACCTGGGACGAGCGCCTGCCGGGGCACAAGCGGTTCTTCTCCTACGACCCGGTGGGGAACCGGCTGGAGTTCCTGGAGCCGGTCGACTGACAGCCCGCGCCCGGGCTCAGGCGCCGGGCTCGGCCTGGTGACGGGAACTCACGGGCTCAGCCCGAGCACCCTCCTGACCTCCTCGTGCGGGATGCCCTCTCCGAGGGTGCCCTCGGCCTTGCGCCGCCGGTAGTCGGCGACCGCCAACGCGTCTTCGAGATCTTCGATCACCTCGGGGCCGGCCTCACTGACCGGGATCTTCGGCATGTCCAAAGGGTCCCACCCCCCAGGTCGCCGTTTGAGTGGCCCAGCACAGGGTCACCCGATCGATGACCCCGACATCGAGCCTCGTGAGGAGTGAGGAACGTGGCGAAGGAAGAGAAGACCCGCGCCAAGAAGGAACAGGTCAAGGGCAAGGCCAAGGAAGCCATGGGCCGGATGACCGGCAACGAGCGGATGACCGCCGAGGGCAAGGCCGACCAGATGAAGGGCGACGCCCGGCAGGCGAAGGAGAAGGGCAAGGACACCTTCAAGCACTGAGCGCCTTCGGGCAACGGCACCCATGCCCCGGGCGCCGCGCGCGTCAGTTCTTCCGGCGCCCGATCAAGTGCGGCTTCGCCTCCAGCCCGTCCAGCCCGTGCCACGCCAGATTCACCAGGTGCGCCGCCACCTCCGCCTTCTTGGGGCGGCGGACGTCGAGCCACCACTGGCCGGTCAGGGCGACCATCCCGACCAGGGCCTGCGCGTACAGCGGGGCCAGCTTGGGGTCGAAGCCGCGGCTCTTGAACTCGCGGCCCAGGATGTCCTCCACCTGGGTCGCGATGTCCGAGATCAGCGAGGCGAAGGACCCCGTCGACTGGGGGATGGGCGAGTCACGGACCAGGATGCGGAAGCCGTCCGTGTACTCCTCGATGTAGTCCAGGAGCGCGAAGGCCGCCTGCTCGCACAGCTCGCGCGGGTGGCCGGCCGTCAGCGAGCTGGTGACCATGTCCAGCAGGCGACGCATCTCGCGGTCCACCACGACCGCGTAGAGGCCCTCCTTGCCGCCGAAGTGCTCGTACACCACCGGTTTGGAGACCCCGGCCTTCGCCGCGATCTCCTCCACCGACGTGCCCTCGAAGCCCTTCGCGGCGAACAGGGTGCGACCGATCTCCAGCAGCTGCTGGCGGCGCTCCGCACCGGTCATCCGGGTACGGCGCGCCCGCCGGGGCTTGTCGTTGCTGGGGGTGCTGCTGGAGTCGGTCGCCACGGCGTCAATCATGCCGCCTCGGCGGGCTCCTTCTGGCGCCGAGAGCCGCCTTCCCCGGCGTTCCGGCGCGAATCGATACGCGAGCGTGACGGCCAGCGCACGTCGGACGCCCAGCCGAGCATCTCGCACCAGCGGATGATCCGCGCGGAGGAGTCGATCTGCCCGCGCTCCACACCGTGCCGCGCGGACGTCGGGTCGGCGTGGTGGAGGTTGTGCCAGGACTCGCCGCACGACAGGACCGCCAGCCACCACACGTTGCCCGAGCGGTCACGCGACTTGAAGGGGCGCTTGCCGACCGCGTGGCAGATCGAGTTGATCGACCACGTCACGTGGTGCAGCAGGGCCACCCGCACGAGCGAGCCCCAGAAGAAGCCCGTGAACGCCCCCCACCAGGACATGGTCACCAGACCGCCGATCAGCGCCGGCAGGGCCAGCGACAGCACCGTCCACCAGAGGAACTGACGGGAGATCGCCCGGATCGCCCGGTCCTTGATCAGGTCGGGCGCGTACTTCTCCTGCGACGTGCGCTCCTCGTCGAACATCCATCCGATGTGCGCCCACCACAGGCCCTTCATCAGCGCGGGGACGGTCTCCCCGTAGCGCCACGGGGAGTGCGGGTCGCCCTCCGCGTCGGAGAACTTGTGGTGCTTGCGGTGATCGGCGACCCAGCGGACCAGCGGGCCCTCCACCGCCATCGAGCCCGCGACGGCGAGTGCGATGCGCAGCGGGCGCTTCGCCTTGAAGGAACCGTGGGTGAAGTAGCGGTGGTAGCCGATCGTGACGCCGTGGCAGGCGAAGAAGTAGAAGAAGACCAGCAGACCGAGGTCCAGCCAGCTCACGCCCCAGCCCCACACCATCGGCACCGTGGCAGCGAGCGCCAGGAACGGGACGACGATGAAGAGGAGGAGCGCGAACTGCTCGACCGACCCCTTCTTCTCGCCGCCGAGCGTGGCTGAGGGAAGTCGGGTGTCGTCGTGCGCCTCCGGGGCGTCTTCGATCACATCGGAGCTCGTGGTCATGGGCGTCCCCTGTGGGGTTCGAGGGTTGTGGCAGGTGCCGGGTCGCGGGAAGTGTTCCCAGGTTCCGTTACTTCGGTCCCTACGGTTCCGTAACCTACGGCGTCGTAAGTATGGCAGTGCGGCGCCCGGCGGCAAGAGCCCGCGAGTCTGCGCGTCCGCATGGACACCTATCCTGGGAGTCGGTCGGACAGCGCGGTCCGCTCTGATTTCTTCCCGGATGCCAGGAGCCGTATGCGGCGCCCGCCGCGCGACACCTGTGCCGGGTTCCCTCCAGACGAGCTTCAACACTGCAAGGAGCCGCACCTGTGAGCAGTGCCGACGACCAGACTGTGCCCCAGGCGACCACCAGCACCGAGCTGCGCGCCGACATCCGCCGACTGGGTGACCTGCTCGGCGAGACCCTGGTCCGCCAGGAGGGCCCCGAGCTGCTGGAGCTCGTCGAAAAGGTCCGCCGTCTCACCCGCGAGGACGGCGAGGCCGCCGCCGAACTCCTCCGCGGAACGGAGCTGGACACCGCGGCCAAGCTGGTCCGCGCCTTCTCCACCTACTTCCACCTGGCCAACGTCACCGAGCAGGTGCACCGTGGCCGTGAGCTGCGGGCCCGGCGCGCCGCCGAGGGCGGTCTCCTCGCCCGTACGGCCGACCGGCTCAAGGACGCCGACCCCGAGCACCTGCGCCAGACGGTCGAGCACCTCAACGTCCGCCCCGTCTTCACCGCGCACCCCACCGAGGCGGCCCGTCGCTCGGTCCTCAACAAGCTCCGGCGTATCGCCGCGCTCCTGGAGACCCCCGTCCTCGAAGGTGACCGCCGCCGGCACGACACCCGACTGGCGGAGAACATCGACCTCGTATGGCAGACGGACGAGCTGCGCGTCGTACGTCCCGAGCCCGCCGACGAGGCCCGCAACGCCATCTACTACCTCGACGAGCTCCACGCCGGCGCCGTCGGCGACGTCCTGGAGGACCTCACGGCGGAGCTGGAGCGCGTCGGCCACAAGCTCCCCGACGCCACCCGCCCGCTGACCTTCGGCACCTGGATCGGCGGCGACCGCGACGGCAACCCGAACGTCACCCCGCAGGTGACCTGGGACGTCCTGATCCTCCAGCACGAGCACGGCATCAACGACGCCCTGGAGATGATCGACGAGCTGCGCGGCTTCCTGTCGAACTCCATCCGCTACACCGGCGCCACCGAGGAACTCCTGGAGTCCCTCCAGGCCGACCTCGAAGCCCTTCCCGAGATCAGCCCCCGCTACAAGCGCCTCAACGCCGAGGAGCCCTACCGGCTCAAGGCCACCTGCATCCGGCAGAAGCTGGAGAACACCAAGGAGCGCCTCGCCAAGGGCATCCCGCACGCGGACGGACGCGACTACCTCGGCACCGGCGAGCTGCTGACGGACCTCACGCTGATCCAGACCTCGCTGCGTGAGCACCGGGGCGGGCTGTTCGCCGACGGCCGCATGAACCGCACGATCCGCACGCTGTCCGCGTTCGGCCTCCAGCTCGCCACCATGGACGTCCGCGAGCACGCCGACGCCCATCACCACGCGCTCGGCCAGCTCTTCGACCGGCTCGGCGAGGAGTCCTGGCGCTACGCCGACATGCCCCGCGACTACCGCTCCAAGCTCCTCGCCAAGGAGCTCAGGTCACGGCGCCCCCTCGCGTCCACCCCGGCGCCCGTGGACGCGGCCGGCGAGAAGACCCTCGGCGTGTTCCAGACCGTGAAGCGGGCCCTGGCCGTCTTCGGACCCGAGGTCATCGAGTCGTACATCATCTCGATGTGCCAGGGCGCCGACGACGTGTTCGCGGCCGCCGTCCTCGCCCGCGAGGCCGGTCTCGTCGACCTGCACGCCGGCTGGGCCAAGATCGGCATCGTCCCGCTCCTGGAGACGACGGACGAGCTGAAGGCCGCCGACACGATCCTGGAGGACATGCTCTCCGACCCGTCGTACCGCCGGCTCGTCGCCCTGCGCGGGGACGTCCAGGAGGTCATGCTCGGCTACTCCGACTCCTCCAAGTTCGGCGGCATCACCACCTCGCAGTGGGAGATCCACCGCGCCCAGCGCCGCCTGCGCGACGTCGCCCACCGCTACGGCGTCCGGCTGCGCCTCTTCCACGGCCGCGGCGGCACCGTCGGCCGCGGCGGCGGCCCCTCGCACGACGCGATCCTCGCCCAGCCCTGGGGCACCCTGGAGGGCGAGATCAAGGTGACCGAGCAGGGCGAGGTCATCTCCGACAAGTACCTCGTGCCCTCGCTGGCCAGGGAGAACCTGGAGCTGACGGTCGCCGCCACCCTCCAGGCCTCCGCCCTGCACACCGCGCCGCGCCAGTCCGTCGAGGCGCTCGCCCGCTGGGACGCGGCCATGGACGTGGTCAGCGACGCCGCCGAGGCCGCGTACCGCAGGCTCGTCGAGGACCCCGACCTGCCGACGTACTTCCTCGCCTCCACGCCGGTCGACCAGCTCGCCGACCTGCACCTGGGCTCGCGGCCCTCCCGCCGCCCCGGCTCGGTGTTCTCGCTCAACGGACTGCGCGCCATCCCGTGGGTGTTCGGCTGGACCCAGTCCCGGCAGATCGTCCCCGGCTGGTTCGGCGTGGGATCGGGGCTGAAGGCGCTGCGCGAGGCCGGCCTCACTGCAACATTGGGAGGAGAGGGCGTGCTCGACGAGATGCACCAGCAGTGGCACTTCTTCCGCAACTTCATCTCCAACGTCGAGATGACGCTCGCCAAGACGGACCTGCGGATCGCCGCCCACTACGTCGACACGCTGGTGCCGGACGAGCTGAAGCACGTCTTCGACGCCATCCGCGCCGAACACGACCTGACCGTCGCCGAGGTCCTCAAGGTCACCGGCGAGCAGGAACTCCTCGACGCCCAGCCGGTACTCAAGCAGACCTTCGCCATCCGCGACGCCTACCTGGACCCGATCTCCTACCTCCAGGTCACCCTCCTCAAGCGCCAGCGTGACGCGGCCGCCGCGGGCGAGACGGCGGACCCGCTGCTCGCCCGTGCCCTGCTGCTCACCGTGAACGGCGTGGCAGCCGGCCTGCGCAACACCGGCTGACCAGCGAAAAGAGCTGACCAGCGAAAAGAGAGGTGCCCCCGTGCTGCGTACGAGCACGGGGGCACCGTTCGTTCACGCCGGCCGTCAGGCCCTGCGACGCCGGAACACCAGGTACCCGCCCGCACCCAGCAGCGCCGCGGCGGCCGCGGACAGCAGGCCCACCGGCGCCCCGTTCCCGGTCTCGGCGAGGTCGCCCGCACCGCCCTGCGGCGACGGGGACGGCGACGCGGCGGCCTCGTCCGGTGCGGAGGGGCTCGCGGAGGGCTCGGTCGTGGAGTCGCCCGGCGTCTCGGAGGGGGACGGCGACGCGGACGGCGTGCCGCCGCCCGGCTCCTCGTCCTCGCAGTCCGTCCAGAACACCTTGTGCTTGGCGGACCCCTTCTCCCCCTCGAAGTTCCAGAACAGCTTGTAGTGGCCGTCGGGCAGCGTCATGTCCGCCGTACGGCCATGGCCCGCGCCGTCCAGCGTGATCGCACCGGACTTCACGGTCTCGCCCTTGACCGCGGCCGTCGGGGCCCATGCCTCGATGTGCCAGGAGACCTGCTGCACGCTGTCGAAACCGAACGCGTCCAGGTAGAACTCGCACACGTGCGGCTCGTTCCTGCGCAGTTCCTCGCCAGTGGAGGCGTCATGGATCTTCACGGTGCCGTTGTCGCCAGGGCCGGAGGCAGTCGCTGTGGCGTGGGCGGCGGCCGGCGCGGACAGCAGCGCGGCCGCGGCGACGGCGGACAGGGCGCCGACGCGGTTGAGGGTACGCATGAGGCAGTAGTCCATCTTCGAGAAGGAACGGGAAGATGTGGAGGGGGCGGCTCAGCATCCAGCCCGCACTGACCCCCGGTCAATCACGAACAGACAACACACAGATCCTCCACAGCCGGGGAGGAGGGCGGCGAGAACCGCGGAACCTCAGACCGCCAGGAACGCCGCTGTCAGCAGCGCGACGCCGGACCCCGCCAGCACCCACGCCACCCGCGTCCGCCGCAGCCCGCCTGCCACGACAACCGACGCCAGCAGCAGCGCGCCACCCATCGGCACCCACGCGTACAGCACGCCGCCGGGCCCCGAACGCACCACGTCGTCACTGCCCGGCTTCACCACGACCGTGTACGTCTGCCCTTTGCGTACCGCCGCGTTCTTCTCGATGACGACCGACCCACGCGGCTGCGACCCCGCCGAAATCGGCGTGTACGGCCCACTGCAGGTGTCCGCGCCACACCGGGTCACCTTGATCGTGCCGCTCTCCCGGCCCTTGGTGAGCATCACGTGCTGGGCACTGCCCCACGACGCCCACACGCCCGCGATCAGAATCAGCACCGCGACCGTACCCATCGCCGCGAACCGCCCGAACCGCAGCGCGGAGAAAGCGCCCTGACTGGAGACAACGGCAGAAGGCATGGCCGCGATCCTTGGCCATGCCCCTACGCCGGGTCAACCTCGGCCCGGCCGACCGCCCCGACAAGTCACGAGTTGTACGTGCTTTGCGCCCGCTCCAGCCCCTCGATCACCAGGCACTCCACCGCATCCGCCGCCCGGTCCACGAAGTAGTCCAGCTCCTTGCGCTCCGCCGAGGAGAAGTCCTTCAACACGAAGTCCGCCACCGGCATACGTCCCGGAGGCCGCCCGATCCCGAACCGCACCCGGTGGTACTCCGCGCTCATCGCCTTCGTCATCGACTTCAGCCCGTTGTGCCCGTTGTCACCGCCACCCAGCTTCAACCGCAGGACGCCGTAGTCGATGTCCAACTCGTCGTGCACGGCCACGATGTTGCCCACCGGCACCTTGTAGAAGTCCCGCAGAGCGGTCAGCGGACCACCCGAGAGATTCATGTACGACATCGGCTTCGCCAGAACCACCCGCCGGTTCAACGGCCCCGGCGGCCCGATCCGCCCCTCGACCACCTGCGCCTGGGCCTTGCCGGCCCGCTTGAACTTCGCCCCGATCCGCTCGGCCAGCAGATCCGCCACCATGAACCCGACGTTGTGCCGGTTCCTGGCGTACTCGGGTCCCGGATTGCCGAGGCCGGCGATCAGCCAGGGGGCGCTCGGGTCGGTCGTCACGTCCATGTCTCCTTGCTGTGCTTCCCGGGGGCTGTGAGACGCGCCAGCCGCTGCCCCCGGTGGGAACAGCGGCTGACGAACCGATGGCAGAGCCGAGGATCAGGCCTCGGCGACGGCCTCGCCCTCGGCGGCCTCGCCCTCCGGGGCCTCCTCGGCCTGCGCGGCCAGGACCTGGAGGACGACGGCGTCCTCCTCGACGGCCAGCGTGGTGCCCTTCGGCAGCGTGATGTCCTTGGCCAGGACGGAGGCGCCGGCCTCAAGACCCTCGATGGACACGGTGACCGACTCGGGGATGTGGGTGGCCTCGGCCTCGACCGGCAGCGCGTTCAGGACGTGCTCCAGCAGGTTGCCACCGGCGGCGAGCTCGCCCTCGGTGTGCACCGGGACCTCGACCGTGACCTTCTCGCCGCGCTTGACCAGCAGCAGGTCGACGTGCTCCAGGAAGCCCTTCAGCGGGTCGCGCTGCACGGCCTTCGGGATCGCCAGCTCGTTGGTCTTGCCGTCGATGTCCAGCGCGATCAGGACGTTCGGCGTACGCAGCGCGAGCAGCAGCTCGTGGCCCGGAAGCGTGAGGTGCAGCGGGTCCGAGCCGTGGCCGTACAGGACACCGGGGACCTTGCTGTCACGACGGATACGACGGGCGGCACCCTTACCGAACTCGGTACGGGTCTCAGCGGCGATCTTGACCTCGGACATACGGATCACTCCTCGTAGAACTAGAGACGGACGTGGTCACCCGGCCACGAACGGCCTGCTACGAAGAGCGCGTCGATAACGGACAGCCGACACCTGAGCGAACAGGTACGGCCTCCCTCGCCGAGCAACTGAAGCAGTCTACTCGGACAGGGAGGCCGCACCCAAAAGGATCTCTACGGCAGATCTCTACTGCTCGTCGAAGAGGCTCGTCACCGAACCGTCCTCGAACACCTCACGTACCGCACTCGCGATCGTCGGCGCGATCGACAGCACCGTCAGCTTGTCCAGGTCCCGGCTCAGCTCACCCGGCGTCGGCAGCGTGTTCGTGAACACGAACTCGCTCACCCGGGAGTTCTTCAGCCGGTCCGCGGCCGGACCGGACAGCACACCGTGCGTCGCGGTGACGATGACGTCCTCGGCGCCGTGCGCGAACAGCGCGTCGGCGGCGGCGCAGATGGTCCCGCCCGTGTCGATCATGTCGTCGACCAGGACACACACCCGCCCCTTGACCTCACCCACGACCTCGTGGACGGTCACCTGGTTCGCCACGTCCTTGTCCCGCCGCTTGTGCACGATGGCGAGCGGGGCACCGAGACGGTCGCACCAGCGGTCGGCCACCCGCACCCGGCCGGCGTCCGGCGACACGACGGTCAGCTTCTCGCGGTCGACCTTGCGGCCCACGTAGTCCGCGAGGAGCGGAAGCGCGAAGAGGTGGTCGACCGGCCCGTCGAAGAAGCCCTGGATCTGGTCGGTGTGCAGGTCCACGGTAAGGATCCGGTCCGCACCCGCGGTCTTCATCAGATCCGCGATCAGACGCGCCGAGATCGGTTCACGGCCACGGTGCTTCTTGTCCTGCCGGGCGTAACCGTAGAAGGGCACGATGACCGTGATGGAGCGGGCCGACGCACGCTTCAGCGCGTCGATCATGATCAACTGCTCCATGATCCACTGGTTGATCGGAGCCGTGTGGCTCTGGATCACGAAGCAGTCCGCACCGCGCGCCGACTCCTGATAACGGACATAGATCTCACCGTTGGCGAAGTCGAAGGCCTTCGTCGGGACAACCCCGACCCCCAACCACTGGGCGACCTCCTCGGCAAGCTCGGGGTGGGCGCGGCCGGAGAAGAACATCAACTTCTTCTCGCCGGTCGTCTTGATCCCGGTCACAGCACTGTCTCCTCAGAGGTGTCTCAGCTGGGATGTCGAACGACCTCGGCTGGGCATGGTGGAGGCCGTCTCAGCTGGTGGGGTGCGGGTGTGCACTTATCACGGTACGCCGTGTTTGACGCACCTGTTTCCGGTCAGCCTTCGCCTTCCTCCTGGCGGGAGGCCGCCTCGGCCGCCTTCGCGGCCGCACTGCCCGGACGCTTACGGGCCACCCAACCCTCGATATTCCGCTGCTGACCGCGGGCCACAGCCAGCGAACCGGGCGGCACGTCCTTCGTGATCACCGAGCCGGCCGCGGTGTACGCGCCGTCCCCGATCGTGACCGGAGCCACAAACATGTTGTCCGATCCGGTACGGCAGTGCGAGCCGACCGTGGAGTGGTGTTTGTCCTGTCCGTCGTAGTTCACGAAGACACTCGCGGCACCGATGTTGGTGTGGTCACCGATGGTCGCGTCACCGACGTAGGAGAGGTGAGGCACCTTGGTCCCCTCGCCGATGGACGCGTTCTTGGTCTCGACGTAGGTGCCGATCTTGCCCTTCGCCCCCAGCCGCGTCCCCGGCCGCAGATAGGCGTACGGCCCCACGCTCGCCTGCGCCCCGACCACGGCACCGTCGGACACCGTGTTGTCCACGCGAGCCCCCGCGCCGACCCTCGTGTCCTTCAGCCGGCTGTTGGGTCCGACCTCCGCGCCCTCGGCGAGATGCGTGGAGCCCTGCAACTGCGTACCCGGCAGGACGACCGCGTCCTGCTCGAAGGTGACCGTCACGTCGACCCATGTGGTCGCCGGGTCGACGACGGTGACGCCGGCGAGCATGGCGGCGGTCAGCAGCCGGTCGTTCAGGATCCGCCGGGCCTCGGCGAGCTGCACGCGGTTGTTGATCCCCGCGATCTCACGGTGATCGCCCGCGACCGAGGCGCCGACCCGGTGACCGGCCTCGCGCAGGATCCCGAGGACGTCGGTGAGGTACTCCTCGCCCTGGCTGTTGTCCGTACGGACCTTTCCGAGCGCGTCGGCGAGCAGCTGCCCGTCGAAGGCGAAGACACCCGAGTTGATCTCCCGAACGGCCCGCTGCGACTCGGTGGCGTCCTTGTGCTCGACGATCGCCGTCACGGCACCGGAGGCGCCGTCCCGGATGATCCGCCCGTACCCCGTCGCGTCCGGGACCTCGGCGGTCAGCACGGTGACCGCGTTGCCGTCCGCGGAGTGGGTGGCGGCGAGGCGGGTCAGGGTCTCGCCGGTGAGCAGCGGCGTATCGCCGCAGACGACCACGACGGTTCCGTCGACACCGCCGCCGAGCTCTTCGAGGGCCATCCGTACGGCGTGCCCGGTGCCGTTCTGCTGCGCCTGCACCGCTGTGCGTACCTCGGGGTCGATCTCGCCGAGGTGGGCGGTGACCTTCTCCCGCGCGTGCCCCACGACCACGACCAGGTTCTCGGGCCGCAACTCGCGTGCCGCGGCGAGCACATGACCCACGAGGCTGCGTCCGCAGATGTCGTGCAGGACCTTTGGTGTGGCCGACTTCATACGGGTGCCCTCACCCGCTGCGAGAACGACGACGGCTGCCGGGCGAATGGCGCTCACGGGATGCCCTTCGGCTGTGGAGAGGGTGGGGTGACATCCGCAGGATACCGGGGTGTTTCGTGGGGGACATGAGAGCGGGCCCCGACTGAGCTGTCAGCAGTCAGGGCCCGAACGTGCGCTATTGCTCCCCCGCCAGGACTCGAACCCGGACAGATGGCACCAAAAGCCACAGTGCTGCCAATTACACCACGGGGGAATAAGCTCAACCGGGCCGGACAATTGGCCAGACCGTCGAGCGGCGCCTCCTACTATGCCGCACCGGGCGCCTTCCGTGCGACGGTGCCTGTCGCCCGGGTCGCCCCTCGGAGTCGGCGCATGGGCTCACCGGATATGCCACAGGTATGCCGTCCGGCTGGAATAACCGGTTCCGGTGTCGAACGGTGTGCGATTTTGCAGTTCGAGGGATATCGGGCGGTTTCGCTTCCGTTCGGTTGTGCGATGTGGTGTAGGCCAGTCCATGAAAGTCACCGGAAAACGGGGGCCGGGCGCCCGTAGGCTGGAGCCATGACCACGACGGGGGAAGCCCACGCAGAGGCGCCGCCACCGGGGGCGGGGCCGTGGTGGTGGGGCAGGGTGCGCGGTGCCGTGCTGGACGTGAGTCTGGGCGTGGTGTCCGCGGTGGAGTGCGGTTTCGAGGGGGCCAGGTTCGGGCGGGAGGCCGGGATCCCGGAGGCCGCCGGGGTGGTGTTCGGGGTGCTGGCCGGCTCGGTGCTGGTGGTGCGGCGCCGGTGGCCGATCGCCGTCGTCCTGGTGTCCATCGCCGTGATGCCTGCCCAGATGGGGTTCCTGCTGGGCATCGTCGGCCTCTACACCCTCGCCACCACCGAGCTCCCGCGGCGGATCATCGCCGCACTGGCGGGGATGTCGTTCGTCGGAACGCTGATCGTGACGTTCGTGTGGCTGCGGCAGGACATGGCGCGGGGGAACCTGACCTTCGGGGACTGGGTGATTCCGTTCGCCTCGGTCACCACCGCCCTGGGGCTGACCGCGCCGCCCCTCCTGCTCGGTCTGTACGTGGGGGCTCGGCGGCGCCTCATGGAGAGTCTGCGGGAGCGGGCCGACAGCCTGGAGCGGGAGCTGCAGTTGCTGGCCGAGCGGGCGGAGGAACGGGCCGAGTGGGCGCGCAACGAGGAGCGGACCCGGATCGCGCGGGAGATGCATGACGTCGTCGCGCATCGGGTGAGTCTGATGGTGGTGCATTCCGCCGCGCTCCAGGCAGTGGCCCGGAAGGATCCCGACAAGGCCGTGAAGAACGCGGCGCTCGTGGGGGACATGGGCCGGCAGGCGCTGACCGAGCTGCGGGAGATGCTCGGGGTGCTGCGCAGCGGGGGCGTTCACGCGGAGCGGTTGCGGGGGGCTGTCGTGCCGCTGGCCGCGGTGGGCGCCGCCGCGGCCGCCGCCGCTGATCGGGAGCGGTTCGGCGGGGACGAGGGGTCGGCCGAGGGCCCTTGCCTGTCGGAGCTGGACGCGTTGATCGGGCAGTCGGCCGCCGCCGGGATGGTGGTGGATCTGTCCGTGGAGGGGGAGACGCGGCCGTATGCGGCGGAGATCGAGCAGACGGCGTTCCGGGTGGTGCAGGAGGCCCTGACCAACGTCCACAAGCACGCGGCGGGGGCGAAGACGCACGTACGGCTCGCGCATCGGGTGTCGGAGATCGCGATGCAGGTGGAGAACGAGCCGCCGCCGGAGCTGTCGCCGGCCTCCCTGGCCCGGTTGCCGTCGGGGGGCAACGGCCTGGTGGGGATGAAGGAGCGGGTCGCGGCGCTCGGCGGGGTGTTCGTGTCGGGGCCGACCGATGCCGGGGGCTTCCGGGTGTCGGCGGTGATTCCGGCGGCGTAGGGCGGTGTCGGTCGCTCAGCCCGCCGTGAGCCGTGCCGGTTCTATGCCTGCGACGAGCGCGGCGAGGGCCTGGTCGATGTCGGAGCCGAGGTACCAGTCGCCGGTGTGGTCGAGGCCGTAGACGCGGCCTTCGGTGTCGATGGCGAGGAGGGCCTGGGTGTCGGTCTCGGCGCCGAGGGGGCAGACCTCGGTGTCGAGGGCGCGGCCGAGGTCGCCCAGGGTGCGGGCCATGTGGAGGCCGTGGAGCGGGTCGAAGTGGAGCGCGGCCGGGGCGACCTGGCGGCCGGGTCCGCTGGGAGTGATGTGCAGGCCGCCGAATTCGGCCCAGGCCTCCACCGCGGCGGGGAAGACCGCGTGGGTGTGGCCGGCGGGCGAGGCGTGTTCACGCAGGGCGTCGGCCCAGATCTCGGCCTGCTTGATGTCCCAGCGTCCGGGTTGCCAGCCGGCGGCGCGCAGGGCGGCGTCGACGGGGACGGGGAAACGGGTGGTGGAGGTGCGGTCGGTGTGCATCTGCCCTTCGTTCGTCGGTGCCTACGGATGTGCCGGTGGGTGCGCGCTGGGAGAGACCGGGGGCTAGCCGTCGGTCGTCGGGTCGACGATGCGCACGCCGAAGTGGGCGCTGAGGGCGGTGCAGGCGCGGCAGGGTGCGGCGAAGCTGCCGTGCAGGGGGTCGCCGTCCTCGCGGATGCGGCGGGCGGTGAGCTTGGCCTGCTTGAGGGCCTTGCGGGCTTCGCCGTTGGTCATGGGTTTGCGGGCGGAGCGTTTGCTGCGGGTGGCGTCGGCCGCGGCGATGTGGCGCGAGATGAGGATGGTCTCGGCACAGCGGCCGGTGAAGCGGTCGCGATCCGAGCTGGTGAGGGTGTCGAGGAAGTCCTGGACGAGGTGGTGCAGGGGCGGGGGCTGGTCGCCGCGGGCGGCGGTGCCCGTGAGGGTGGCGCCGCGGACGGAGAGGGCGGCGGCGACGGTCGGGAGTATGCCGTCACGGCGGTGGAGGAGGGCGGGTGTGTGGGGGGTCTCGGTGGCGCTCCAGCCGATGCGAGGGTCGCCGGACTGGGCTGCGTGTGGGCCTGTCTGCGTCGCGTTCATGATCGTCATCCCCTCCCGAGCATCCCCCGGGCATGCTCTCGGACGTCACAGAGTGCCAAATGGCGTGGCGGGTGCGGAAGCTGGGGCGTCGCGACACGCCCGGGTTTGGGCGGGCTGTCACGGCGGGGTGACGGCTGGTCACGGAAGCGGAGGGGGGCGTGACCGGCGCCGGTGACCGGTGTCGTCGTACCGCATAGGCTGTCGGCACCGCTTTCCATGCGGTGACGCGTGGACGCAGACGAGACAGCCGATACGTGGCGTTGTGACCGAGAGTGGTCATGGTGGCGCGTATCAGAACGCCGCAGGGGGCAACCGCCATGACGACAGGTCGGCTCGGGCTCGGGGCACCTCCCGGCCGCCAGGCCGGGGGACAAGCCGCGCCGCCGAACGCGGCCTACGCCGGGCAGGTCGTGCATTTCCCGGATCCGGTCCGGGCGACCCGTCACCCGAGAGGAGTACGGGTCGACGAGCGCGGTTACCCCGATTTCTCGCCCTACGCGCGGGCGGCGGCGGAGATCGCGGAGCCGCCGCAGGGTTTCGGCGTCGACGAACTGCGGCTGACGGACTACGTGTCGGCGAACGCGGCGCTGGCGGCGTCGGGGCACGAACTGTGGGACACCATCCCCGCGGTGGCGACGCCGCACGGCTGGACGTGGCACCACGTGGTGGGTTCACGGCGGCTGGAGCTGGTTCCGGTCGAGGTGAAGGCGTTGCTGCGGCACCACGGCGGGATCGCGACGTCGCCGGTGGACCACGACAAGCGCGGGACGCGGCCGTTGCAGGAGACTCGGCCCGCGCACTTCCGGCTGCCGAAGTCGGGTGTGGCGGTGACGGAGGCCCAGGCGCTGGGCGTCGAGGAGGACCTCGGGTACCGGCTGCCGGGCGCGTACCGGTCGTTCCTGAAGGCGGCGGGCGGGTGTGCGCCGGTGGGGACGGCGCTGGACCCGGAGTTGGGCCTGCTCGTCGACCAGCCACTGTTCACGGTGCGGGACGAGGCCGCCGTCAACGACCTGGTGTACGTCAACAAGTGCCTGCGTGACCATCTGACCAAGGACTACCTGGGCGTCGGGTTCGTGCAGGGCGGGTTGCTGGCCGTGAAGGTGAAGGGCGAGCGGCTCGGTTCGGTGTGGTTCTGCGCCTACGACGACGCACGGGACGTGGATCCCTCGTGGCCGCCGGCGGAGCGGGTGGAGCGGCTGCTGATGCCGTGCGGTGAGGACTTCGACGCGTTTCTGTCCCGGCTGGCGGGCTCTCCGCCGGAGTTGGAGACGGTGGCGAATCTGATGGTGGACGGTGGGTTCGCGGGTGCGGTGCCCGCTGCGGCTGTGGGGGAGTGAGCTTCGCGATGGTGACGTTCGCGCAGGCGCAGGAGCGTGCGGAAGAGTGGATCAACGGTGATGTGCCGGCGTACCAGCACCGTGAGGTGCGGGTGCGGGAGTTCGGACTCGGGTTCGTGGTGTGGGCCGAGGACCGTTCGGACGGACCGCGTTCGGACGGGGGCGCGCAGCGGCTGGTGATCGCCCGGGACAGCGGGGAGGCCACGTTGTGGCCCTCGCTGCCGGTGGGCGAGGTGGTTCGCCGGTACGAGGAGGAGTACGGCCGTGGGGACGCGGACGCCGAGCCGGCGCCGGCCGCTCCGGCCCGGGTGGATCTGAATCAGACGTCGTTCCTGTTGACTCCGCCGGAGTGGTTGCAGGAGGCGGCGGACAAGCTCGGGATCCAGGGGGGCCGGGACGGGGGTCCGGGTTCGGCCTCCGATGGTGGCGGGTCCGGTGGCGGGGCGCTTCCCGAGACGCAGGGCGGGGTTCCGCTGGGCGCGGCCGGTCCGTCGTCGACGCCACCGCCACCGTCTGCGCCTTCGGTGCCCGGTGTGCCGGACGGGGCGACTCCCTGGGCCGGTACGGACACCAACGCCGATGCCGGTGAGGACCGTTCCGTGCCCTTGCCGGAGACCGTGTTCGCGCCGCCGTTGAGCGGTGACGACGCCACGCCGCCGGACGCCAAGACGGCGCTGATGTCGGGCGGCAGCGCGCTTCCCTCGACGGCCGTCGAGCCGGCGCTGGACGAGCCGCCCACGCCGGGCGCCCCGACGCCGCCTCCGCCTCCGGGGGCGCCTTCGTACGGCTATCCGCAGGGTGCCGGGGCCCCGGGTGCGCCCCCGCCGGGCGCCACGCCTGCGCCCGCGCCCTCCTACGGCTACCCGCAGGGCGGGCCGCAGGCGCCGGGTGGCCCCGAGACGCCGGGGCGGCCGCTCGCGCCGAACGCCGGGGACATCGCCGATGCCGCGACGAGCAAGGCGGCGCCTCCTCGGGCGCGGGGTGCGGGGACGCCGCCTCCGCCGCCGTCGGCTCCGGGTGTACCGGGTGTACCGGGGGCTCAGGGCGCACCCGGTGCGGGGAGTACGTCCCCCCAGCCGCCTTCGACTCCGGCGGCTCCGGGTACGCCGGGGGCTCCGGGTGCTCCGGGTGCTCCGGCGGGTGGGTACATTCCGACGCAGCTGGTGTCGGCGCTCGGTCCTGACGGCCCCCAGGGTGCTGCCGGACCGGGGATTCCGCAGCCGCCCGGTGCTCCGGGCGCCCCCAACCCGCCCGGCACGCCCGGTGGTACACCCCCCGGCGGGGTGCACCATGCCGCCACCATGCTGGCCGACCCGAACCAGATGGGCGGCCCGCCGCAGCCGCCGGGGCCTCCCGGCGTACCGGGTGCTCCGGGTGCGCCGAATCCGCACGGCATCCCCGGCCCGCCCGGTGCTCCGGGTGCCCCGGGCACGCCGGGCGCACCCCAGCCTCCTGGTCCCCCCGGCGCTCCGGGTGCTGGGGGTTCCTCGGGTGGTGCTCGCGGTGCCGTTCACCACGCGGAGACCGTGCTGGCCGCGCCCGCGGTGGGCGGCCCCGGTGTGCCCCCGCCGCCGCCGGCGCCGGGCGCGCCGCAGCCTCCCGGCGCTCCGGGGATGCCTCCGGGCGGCCCCGGTATGCCACCGGCCGGCCCCGGTACGCCGCCTGGCGGGCCCGGCATGGCGCCGCCCGGCGCCCCCCAGCCCCCCATGCCTCCGGGTGCGGTCGCCCCGCAGCACGGGCAACCCGGCCAGCCCGCGCCGGGTCAGCCCCCGGCGTACGGCTACCCGCAGCAGCCGACCGGTCAGCCGACCGTCGGCCCGGGCTACCAGGCCGTGCTGCGCTACCGGGCGCAGGACGGCTCCGAGCAGCAGCTGATCCGGCGTTCGGCGCCGGGTACGCCGCATCCGGAGTGGCAGATCTTCCACGAGCTGCGGGCCATGAACGTGCCGTCGGACCAGGTGCTGGAGCTGCACACGGAGCTGGAGTCGTGTGAGCTGCCGGGTGCGTACTGCGCGCGGATGATCCGGGAGCAGTGGCCGCAGGCGCGGATCACGTCGATCGCGCCGTACGGCACGGATCACGCGAGCCGGCAGCAGGGCATGCAGCAACTGCTGGCGCATCAGGGCGAGCTGCACCAGGTGGCCGACGGGCCCGCCCGTCCGGCGCCGGTGCGCGCGCCGTTGCCGCAGGTGCAGGCGGCGCCGCCGGTTCCGCCGGAAGGCGTGGCGCAGGAGCTGGCGGGGGCGTTCGGGCCGGGGCTGTTCCGGTTCGAGCAGGCCGCCGTGTCGCGGCAGGGTGTGCCGCCGGTCGTGGCGCACAGCCTGATGGTGGGCGGTCTGCCGATGGACATGGGCCCGTTCTTCTGGGCGCAGGCCCAGCCGGGGCGGCCGGTGCCGACGCTGGCGGAGCTGGCGCAGGAGCGCGGGGTGCAGCCGGCGTCGGACGCGGGTTCGTACCTCGTCATGGGCAGCGACTTCGGCAAGGCGCTCTGTGTGCAGTACGGGACGGCGCACATCGTCGCCGTGCCGGTGGAGGCGGGGCCGGGCGGCGCGCCCGTACCGCCGCAGTTCGTGAACACGGGGCTGCCCGAGTTCCAGCGCTGCCTGGCGCTGCTGGGCCGGATGTGGCGGCTTCGCTTCGGCCTCAACCAGGAGCAGGCGGGCCGTTGGACCGTCGACTTCCAGGCTCAGCTCGCCTCCCTCGACCCGGCGGCGCTCGGGTCGCCGGAAAGCTGGTGGTCGGTGCTGCTGGAGCAGATGTGGGACGGCCTGTTGTGACGCCGTTCGGGCTGTTTCTCGTGAGGTGATGTCACCCGGCTGCCGCTGACCGCGGCGTGCGGGTGTGAAGGGGCCGGCTCCCGGTGCACGACCGGGAGCCGGCCCCTTCGTATGCGCTCCTCGTCTTGTCGCGCGCCGTTCGTCCTCCCGTGCGCCGCCGGTCTTCGTGTGCGCCGCCCGGCGTGCCTCCGTGCCTCCGTGCCCCTGCGCGGTGCCTCCTGCGCGGAGTGTCGCGTTATGAACGCTTCCGCCCGATACATCAAGATGTGCGCTAAATCATCATTTCGCATCCGTTCGGCGGAGAGGGGCTCCAGGATGACCAGCGCACCGATCCCGCTCTACGACTTTGTGGTCGTACGAGGGCGTGGCTACCGTCCCGAACAAGTCGACCCCTACATCGACGCCCTCTTCCGGGACCGGGACGCCGCCTGGGAGCGGGCCGCCCGGCTCACCGTGCTCGCCCGGGAGATGGAGGGGGAGGCGGAACGGCTGCGGGAGGTGGTGGAGCAGCTCGACCCGCAGACGTACGACGAGCTCGGGGGGCGCGCTCGGCGACTCTTCGAGATGGTGGAGGAGGAGGCCGCGGCCGTGCGGGAGGGTGCGCGGCAGGAGACGCAGCGGCTGATGGAGGAGGCGCAGTCGTACGCGGACGAGGTGCGGGACGCGGCGCAGGCGCACGCCGACGCCGTGCACTCCGAAGCCGAGGAGTGGGCCCGTCAGCGGTTGCTCGCGGCTCGGGCCGAGGCGGGCGAGGCCCGTGTCGCCGCCCGGCGTGATGTGAAGGAAGAGCGCGGGGAGGTGCTCGGCCCGTTGCGCCAGGCGCGGCAGCAGACCGCCGGGCTGGTGGCGCGGCAGGCCAAGGAGCACGCCGAGCGGTCGGAGGAGGCCGAGCGGGAGGCCGAGCGTCGGCTGGCCGCGCTGGAGAGGTCGGAGACGGAGGGCGTGGCACGGGCCGAGGCGTCGCTGGCCGAGGCGCAGCAGGAGCTCGCCGACGCGCGGGCCTCGGCCGAGCGGCTTCAGGAGGAGGCGGGGGCGCGGGCGGCGGAGCTGCTGGAGCAGGCCCGGCAGCGGACCGAGCGGGTCGCCCGGGAGACGGAGCGGGTGCTGCGCGAGCACGGGGAGATGTGGGACGAGGTGCGGTTGCAGATGGACCAGATGCGCAACAGCCTGTCGACGCTGGAGCGGCAGGCCGCGATGGAGTGAACCGGGGCCGGGGTCCGGCGAGGACCCCGACCCCGGCGCGGGTCTCCGAGAGGCGGATGCCCGGGGCCTGCTTAGTCCCCCCGCCGCACCGCCCCCGCCAGGATCCAGCCCTCCACGGCCTCGTACTGCCGCCGCTGTTCCTCCGACTCGTCCTGGCCCGACAGGACCGTCCCCAGCCAGCCGAGGAGGAACCCGGCCGGGATCGACACCAGCCCGGGCGTGGTGAAGGGGAACCAGTTGAAGTCGGCGTCGGGGAACGCCGAGGCCGGCGACCCGGAGACGAGATTGGTCCCCGGCATCAGCACCAGCACCACGACCGAGCCGCCGATCAGCGTCCACATCAGTCCGGCCCGGGTGTACCGGCGCCAGAAGAGGCTGTAGACGAGGGCCGGGGCGATCGCCGAGGCACCCAGGGTGAAGGACAGGGTCACCAGCGGCTGGAGGCTGCGGTGCTGGACCATCGTCGCCAGCACGATCGCGGGGACCCCCACGGCCAGCGCGGACAGTCGCGCCACCATCATCTCGCGGCGGCCGGACAGCTCCCGTACCCGCACGGCGAACACGTCATGGGCGAGGGAGTTCGCGCAGGCCAGGATCATGCCGGCGACCGAGGCGAGCACCGTCAGGAAGATGGCCGTGGTGACCGCCGTGAAGAGCAGGGTCTCCGCGGTGGAGACCTCGGCGCCGAAGGCGGCCCTGGAGCCCAGCAGATACGCCGTGTTGCCCTGCGGGTCCGCCCCGGCGATCACCTCCCGCCCGATCAGCGCCGTGGCGCCGAAGCCGACGATCGTGATCACCAGCACGAACAGCGCCACGCTCGACACCGCCCAGGACATCGAGCGCCGCACCTGACGTGCGCCGGACGCCGTGTACATGCGCATCGTGATGTGCGGCAGACACGCGCCGCCGAGGACGACCGCGAGCTGGGAGCTGATCATGTCGAGGCGGGGGTGCGGGCCGCCCGAGAACTGCAGGCCCGACTCCAGGAACGCCGAGCCGACCCCGCTCTGCTGCGCCGCGGCGTTGAACAGCGTGCCCGGATTCCAGTCGAACCGTGCCAGCACCAGCAGGGCCACCACGGCGCCCGACCCGAGCAGCATCACGATCTTCAGGATCTGGATGAGCGCGGTGCCCTTCATCCCGCCGATGGCCGCGTAGCTGATCATCAGCACGCCGAGGCCGACGATGGTCCCCGTCTTCAGGGAGTCGCCCGAGAAGCCGAGGATGAACGCCAGCAACTGCCCGGTCCCCGCCAGCTGCACCAGCATCAGCGGCACCAGGGCGGCCAGCGTCACCGCGCACGCGGCGATCCGCACGCCCCGGCCCGGCATCCGGCGGGCCAGCGCGTCGCCCATGGTGAACCGGCCCGCGTTGCGCAGGGGTTCGGCCAGCAGGAACATCAGCAGCATCAGTGACAGGGCGGTGCTCAGCGCCAGCACGATGCCGTCGTAGCCGCACAGGGCGACCACGCCGGTCGTGCCCAGCACGGTCGCCGCGCTGATGTAGTCGCCCGCGATCGCCAGGCCGTTGCGCACGGGGGACAGGGAGCTGTAGCCCGTGTAGAACTCGTCGAGGTCGTCCCGGTCCGGGCCCGTCATCACGCACAGCAGCAGCGTGATGGTGGCCACGGCACAGAACGCGACCAGCGACATCGCCTGCGCGTCTCCGCTGAAGTCCGTCATCGTCCCGTCCCCCGGTTCCCCGACTCCCGCTTGGCGTCCACCTCGGCCTGCTTGCGGATGCGGTCCGCGAGCGGGTCGACGTAACGGCGGGCCGTGTGCTCGTACAGACCGATCGCCAGCCAGGTGACCGGCAGTTGGATCAGTGCGAGCAGCAGGCCGGCGGGCAGTCCCTCGGTGACCGTGCTCGTCATGAACCCGGGCGCGCACGCGGACAGGATCAGGAAGAGGGTGAAGTAGCCGAGCGCGGTGAGCGTCGCCACGCGCCGCTGCCAGCGGTAGGCGGTGCGCAGGATCCGCAGGTCGCTGTGGTGTCCGAGGGGTGGGTGGTCGGGGGTTCGGTGGTGTGGTGGTGGTTGCGGTGGGGTCGGTGCCTGCCAGGGATAGGTGTTGTAGGTGTCGTACGACGGTGACGTGTCGCCCGGGCCGTACTGGTACGGCGGTGACGGGTCGAAGGACGGGGACATCCCGTTGCTCCTTGCGTGACTCGGGTCCGGTGCGGCGGACCGCAGGGAGGTGGGGGGCGGGCGAGCCACGCACGTTACTTCGGAGTACGGCCATGCGCGAGGGTTTCATCAAACTGAGTGGTCGGTATGCGCTTTCTCCATCAAACCGTGTCTGACCTGGTGTGTTACCGGCGTTAACTCAGACTTTTGAGCCCGCTGTGGGGCTACAGGAGGCGACCGTGGCACTACTTGAGGTGAACCAGCGCCACACTGCCGGGCACCTCGCCCCCGCCGTCGAGCCTCGCCCCGAACGCCAGCCGACGGTCCGTCCGCCGCCGCACCCGACGCCCCGCCAGCACCAGGAACTCCACGCCGACCCGCCCTCCGGCCGGCACGCACACGCGCGTGCCGGCCACCGCCCGAACCGACCATCCCGACCCCGCTCCAGCCCTCGTCTCCCCCGCCTCCATCGGCTCCGGCGTGACGGTCACATACCGCCCCGCGGAGCCGAAGTTGTAGACATCGACGGTCATGCGCGTACGACGGCCCAGGCGGTAGCCGTACGGCGGTGGCGCGTCGCCGTTGTCCTTGCCGGGCGCTGCGTTGCGGGCGGCGTAACGCTGGCTGAGCACGATGTGTTCGGCGGGGGAGAGAGGGCGCCGCTCGGGTTGCCCGGTCGCCGGTGCGGTCGCCGGCGCGGTGGTCCGCGCGCCGGGGGAGAGGAGGTAGACGGGGTCGCGCGAGGCGGTCACGGCGCCGCCGGGCAGTCGGCGGCCCATGATGTCGTACGCCGCCCCCGCCGCCGGGACGGGCACCGGCCGCGTCGCCCACACCACGGTGACCAGCTCACCCCGCCCGCTGTCGAAGACGAAACCGTCGGCCCCGGCCGGGAGCTCCTCGGCCCGCCCGACGAAGCGGGCCGCGCCCAGCAGCGAGGCGAGAGCGGCGAAGGCGCTGTACGCGGGCAGCGGGCCGAAATCCCGGTCCAGGAGCCCGAAGTACACCCCGTCGTCGTGCAGCGGCGGCCCCGCGAACCAGAACTGCCGGGCGTTCCCGGCGGCCAGCCCTTCGACCATCGACCGCACCAGGTACCTCGCCTGCACGGCCTCCCGCGCGGGCGTCAGGTCCTGTTGGGGCCGCGCCTGGAGGAACGCCCCGCACTCCGTCATCCACAGGGGCACGTCGGCCGCCCCGTGGCGCCGGGCGAGCGCGTGCTGCTCCTCGGCCGCCCCGGGGAAGCCCGGCTCGTCCTGCTCGGCCGGGTCGGGGTAGCCGTGGAAGGCCCAGGCGTCGGCGTATCGGACGACGTCGCTCGCGAGCATCAGGTCCTGGAAGGGGCCGGCTTGCGCGATGCCCGGCAGGACGACGAGCGGCGCTTCGGGGCAGGCGTGCCGCGACTCGGCCGCCGCGTCCGCGATGCCGAGCGCGGCCGCCTTCACGAACGCGGCGTGGGCGTCGCCGGTGCTGCGCGTGGTGTCGACGTCGGGTTCGTTGGACAGCTGGAGCGCCTCGGGGGCGGCCAGAGCGAGGCGCCGGGCATAGCGGTAGGCGTGGCGCAGGTCCGCCGGGAGGGGGAGCGAGGCGTCGGACATCGCCCACTCGGGGGCGGGGGAGAGCACGTCCAGGACCGCGAGACCGTGGGCGCGCAGCGTGCGGGTGACGCGGTCGTGGTGGGCGGTGTCGTATGCGCCGGGCGCGGGCTCGGCGACCGGCCATGACTGCCCGTCGCGGACCCAGCCCGCGCCCATGTCCCGCACGGCGGCGGCGAATTCCTCCAGCCGTGAGGGCGGCACGAGGGAGGAGGCCCAGAGGTTGACGCCGAAGCGGTTGGCGGTCGGGTCGGTGACCGCGGGGCGGGCGGGGAGGCGGGCGAACCGGGCTTCCTTGGCGGACTGCTCGCCGGAGGTCGCGTCGTGGTCGGCGCGGACGCGGTAGTGGCCGGGCGGGAGGTCGGCGGGGAGGGCGACGGTCGTGGTCGTGCGGCCGGCGGGGATCGTCGTACAGCCGTCGGCGACCTGGTGGCCGAAGTAGTCGGTGACGGTGTAGCGGACGGGGTGCGGGCGGGCGGCGTGGCCGTTGAGGGTCAGGCGCAGGTGGGCGGGTTCACCGACGCGGTGACGGGGGACCGAGACCTCGCCGAGGGCCGGGCCGGGCAGGGGGCGCAGGGTGAGGTGGTCCAGGGAGAGGGCGTACACGATGGAGTTCTCAAGGATCGCGGGCTCGATGACCCGTAACGTCAACGCGTTGTCCCCGGCGCCGAGTTCCACCTCTCCCAGATCCAGGACGGAGAGGTCGCCCCAGGCGGGCCGGGACTCGTACCAGTGGGGTTGTGAGCGGGCGAGCGCGCTGAACGGGCCGTCGTTCACGCGGAGCTGGAGGTAGGAGGCGACGGCTTCGGTGTGCGGGGTCTCGACGGGGGCGGTGGCGACGGCGGAGAGCGCGTACACGCGCGCGTGCGGGACGCGGACGCGGTACGTGGCGTACCAACCGGTGTCCGAGGGCGGTCGCTCGGGTGTCAGCAGGGCGAGGTACCGGCCGCCCAAGGCGCGGCGGTCGCGGGCGACGGGGATGTTCGTACGGGACGGGGACTCGCCCTGGATCGTGATCACCGGCGGGCCGGCCGCGCGGGCGGCGGCGGGCCCGGTGCCCACCGCCGCCGTCGCTGCCGCGCCGAGTCCCGCCGCCATCGCCGTACGCCTGTTGAAGTCCATGACTCCAGCAGACGGGCAAGGGCCGTCGCCGGGCGTCCTACCGGAGGGTGGACGGTCCCGGAGACGGTGTTCGGGGTGGACCCTGACGCGGCCCCGTTGCCCGGTCCCTCGGGCGCCTTGCTCCCCGGGCTACCGGAGATCATTCGCAGTGCTCCGGCCTTCAGGCCGGGGGTGAAGCGAATCCTGTGGTTGCGACGCGGAGCGTCGCGGTCTCGTTCCGGCGGAGCCGGACCCTGCTTCGTGACGGTGACGGATCGTTCACATGTTCCCGGTGACGACGTGGGT
>NZ_JBHVGZ010000025.1:105347-129147 GCF_042800355.1 Streptomyces sp. NPDC057623 | reverse complement strand
CAGCAGCCTCGGCTACCGCAGTCCCGCCGAATACGAGACCGCACTCGCAGCCTGACCACCACACGGATGGTGTCCGTCAAAGCGGAACAAGCTCAACGTGGCCTTCGGCCGCCCAGGCGGTCACCAGGCGAACGGCAGCAGCGGCGGTCACACCGTGCACAGCTTCCCGGGACGAGGGACCGGATGTCAGGACGAAGCAGCGCTTTGGCTCAGGTCGGCTCGCGACGCTAGTTCGACGGGAGGGGCGACTGGGGGCTCGCACCTCGCCGAGGGCGGCCAAGGCACGCCCGGGACGGCCGGTGGCCGAGTTTCCGTACTCGGTGCGGATGGTCAGGACACCTCTCCAGCCTTCGACGCGCCCGACACACCCGACGAAGCGTAGGGTGCAGGTCTTCGACTCACAGACGTGATCGAGGAGTTCCAGATCCGGTCCTGTGATGGCGTCCTGAAGTAGCTCGACCAGCCGCTCATCGTGAAGCATCGTCCCGCTTGCCACAGTCCGTACGAATGTCCAGTCCAGCCCATGCTCAGTGACATCGTTACTCACCGTGAGACCAGTGTGCCCTGCCAGTGCTGTCCACATCCGTGGGCGGCGCAGTAGCGCGCTCGCCAACTGCGCGCTCGCACGATGCTGGGCAATCACATCGCGGGGTAGAGGTGGACGACGCCGCAGAGGTGCGGCTGTCTCGCCGGGCACCCATTGCGGAGTGCAGCGTTCCTGGATCACACGTTCGTGACGTGCCTGAAGCACGCTGGCCAGGAGCTCGTCTCCTTGAAGATGGACGCGCACTGTTGGATCGGCTGCGTTCCATCGGATGCCGGTCTTGTCGCCGAACGAGGCGGTTAGTTCGAGTTGTTTTCCGACGACGCACGCCTGCATGCCTGGTACGCCGCGCCTCGTTCCGCGCTTCTCCTTGTACGGCAGCAAGTCGAGCAGTGCTTCGACGGCCCTGGCGCTTTCGAGTCGCAGGTGCAGCAGATCCGCCTCCGCGCGAAACGCTTCCACTACACCGAGAGGGTTTTGCGGAGAGTGATGCGACGCCAACCCGGTAAGGATCAGCGCTTCGAGCAACGCTTGATCCTGACTGGCTGAAGCCACAAGGTCCGTCCATGTGCGACGGTCGGTGAGGCGGATGCTCGCCGACCTAAATGCCTCACCGGTGAGGTCGGTGACGGCGGCGGCGTTGACGTTGAGGTAGGTGTTCATGGCTGTACGCTCCTTCATCCCGCTCCGTTGCCTCCCGGCCAGGCTGCTTGGAACGGATCTCAGGACCCCATGAATCGCAGAGAGACGGCGTACTACTTCTGGAGCGATTTGATGCGTACGTAGATTGCCTGTCAGCGCCACTAGGCCGGGTCTGGACGCTCAGGTCTGGCCGCGTACAGAGGCCAGGCAGCGATATTGAACCACACTCATTGCGCTCGCAGATGGATCGCGGGCCCCGCGAGCGCTGGCGTTTCACGCTACGCATGCTGTCCCGGCCCGCAACGCCGTAGCGGGCTGCTGAGGGGGCCCAGTTCACGGCCCTCCGCGGCCTGGATGCCCGGATCCACAACGTCGCGCGCACCGGAGGCGATGATGGCGGCCGCAGGCACGTGACCACGGCTGGTGCCTGGCTCAGTGCTGACCCGGGGTGCGTCGACGTCTGCGGTGATCGAGAAGGCCGAGGACACGTTCGAGCAGGTCATGCGTGCCGTGCGGAGCGTGACGCGCGGGGTGGCTGCCCAAGTGGATGCGTTCGTGCAACGACCGGACGTCCTCGTCGTGGAGTTCGGTGTCGAGTTGAGCGCTCAGGCAGGGGCTGTCATCACGGCGGCCGGTGCCTCGGCTCAGCTGAGAATCAGCCTGACCTGGAACAAATAGTGGTCGCCCCGGAACAAGCGCTGGACGAGAGTCGACGCATGGCGGCGTGGTGACGGTGGAGGAGCCTCTGTGGGTTGCCGTGGGCAGGCTCGCCACGGAGGGGCGGCGCGCAGGGTCCGTCGTCCTCCGGGACCCCTCCCGTGCACCGGGCAGCATGATGCGCGCACTGTCTCGACTTGGGTGCGTCGGATGTGGGGAGGGGTCCCGCAGCGGGTGTGGACACTGGTCAGCACGCCGTACGCCCGCCCAGTAGCGCTCGAACCCAGAAGCCCACGTCCCGAGGAGACCAGCGATGACCCTCTCCGCCAGCCTCGCGCGTGGTGTCGCGCCCGCCACGCCCGGGACCCTGCACGCCCGCACGGTCACCGGCGAGCTCAGCGCACCGCCCCGCCCGGGGCTCACGGTCCGCTTCGGGCGTGGTGAGAAACCGGACGTGGACCTGGGGGTCGGCGTGGACGACCTGCGGGTGAGCCGGCGGCACGGCGAGTTGACGTACCGTCAGGGGCTGTTGTGGCTGCGGAACACCGGGCAGCAGCTCGTCCGGCTGCCGCGCGGCCGGATGATGCACCTCACCACCGAACCGATCCCCCTCACCACCGGCTATACGCCACTGTTCGTGAAGGGCTCCGGCTACCGCGAGCACCTGGTGGAGCTGTACGTGGCGGGCCATGACGACCAGGGGCCGTTGTCGCGGCGGCGCGCCGAGACCGTCCGGCCGGAGACCTGGGCGCTCAACGACGACGAACGGCTCCTGCTGGTCGTCCTCGGTCAGCGGTACCTGCTCTACGAGGAGGATCCGCGTCCTCTGTCGTACGCGACGGCCGCCAAGCAGCTCAGCTACCTGCGCCCGGACGCCCGGTGGAACGAGCGCCGGATCGAGCACCGGATCGAGGCCGTACGCCACCGTCTGGACCGCACCGGCTTCCGGTACCCGCTGATGCACGACAAGTCGCAGGGCCGCCCCGGTGACAACAACCTGCTGCACAACCTGATCAAGGGCCTGGTGGAGTCGACGACGCTCGTGCCGCCGGACCTCGACCTGATGGAGGACGACGCGGCCTGGCCCGACTCCGCGCCCTGAGCGCGCGGCGGGGCGCCGTACGTCCTCAGCCGCGCAGTTCGGCGGCGGCGGAGGCCGCCAGCTTCTCGGCCACCCCGCAGAGTTCGTCCGTGGGCCGTTGCCCGCCCACCTCCAGGCGCACCATCTCGGCGGCGGTCTCGGCGTCCTGGCCGCTGTACCTGCGGTACTCGACGAAGGCCGTACAGGTGTCGCCGTCGTCGCCCGGTTCGATGACGGTGCGGTGCCCGCTGAGGCTGAGGGCCGTGCCCTCCTCCGCCGACTTGGGCTGATCGCGGAAGAAGCTCACCTCCACATCCAGTTCGTCGACGTCGCTGGACCACTCGCAGCTCCAGTTCGCGATGCCGACGTCCGGCACGTCGACCTTGAGCCCGGGAACGGCGGACAGCGCCTTGGCGTCGAGCAGCTCACAGGCGTTCGCCCAGGCCAGCGACGCGCGCGGGTAGGGCGGCGAACGACGCGGCAGCGGACCCCGGTCGAGGACCTCGGCCGCGCCCCGGGCGGCCTTGTCGGCGACCGTGCACAGGGTCGCGTTGCCCCCGACCACGGAGCCCTTGCCCATGTTGACGCGCACCCCGACCAGGGTGTCGCTGCTGTCGCCGTCGGCCGTCAGCAGCAGCTTGCACTCGTCGCTCTCCGCCTGCTCCTCGCGGATGCCGATCCTCCCGACGGTGCTGGACGGCTTCGACCCCTCGGGCGGTGAGCCCCGACGGAGGCTGACCGACACGTCGATCCGGGTCTTGTCATCGACACCGACGAGCACGTCGCAGCGGTCGAAGTTCCCGTAGTCCACGTCCACACGGATCTCCCCGTCGCCGAACTGCTCGAAGGCGGCGGGGTCGGCCAGCTCGCACACGTCGGCCGTGTGCGGATCGCCGATCAGGGCCGGCGCCGCGCCGTCCGCGTCGAGCCGGCTCCGGCTCTCACCGGGGTGCGGAGCGGCCTTCCCGTCGTCGCCGAGGTCGGGCAGCACGACGAGCCCCAGGGCCAGTACGGCGCTGATGCCGAGGGCCGCGGCGATCAGCGGTCGGTGCCGTCGGCGGCGCCCCGTGACGGGGCCGGTGGTGGCCGTGTCCGCAGAGGGTGTCGGCGCGGAACCGGCGACCTCCTCCAGGAGCCGTTTGACCTCGGCGGCCTCGGGGCGTTGGCGGGGATCACGGCGCAGCATGGAGGTGAGCACGGGGTACAGCGGACCCACGGCGGCGGCGTCCAGCTCGACGACGCCCTGCTCGGCCTTCCAGTACCGCAGGCGCTCGGCTTCCTTGCCGCTCTCCCCTGGCCCGGCAGGGACGTCGTCCGCGTCCTGCGCGGGGGCTCCGCCGCGCGGCGGAGCGCCGGTGACCAGCGCGTAGAGGGTGGCCGCCAGGCAGAACACGTCCGAGGCGGGCCGTGGGACGTTGCCCCGGGCCAGCTCCGGGGCGGCGTAGTCGGGGGTGAAGCTGAACGGGCCGTTGACGGTGATGGTCTCGGTGCCGCCGACCCGGTAAGCGGCGCCGAAGTCCAGTAACTTCGCGGTCCCGTGCCGGGTCAGGCCGATGTTGGCGGGCTTGACGTCGCAGTGGACGATGCCCGCCTCGTGCAGGGCGGCCAGCGCGTCGGCGAGCTGGGCACCGACAAGGGCCGCGCGCACGGGCGAGACGGTGGGCTGCCGGTCCAGGCCGCCGCCGGGGACGTACTCCATGACGAACCAGTACGTCTCCCGGCCGTCACTGTCCTGGGGCACGGTCACGACGTCGAACAGCGTCACGACATGCGGATGGTCGCGGAACTTGGCCAGGGCACGCGGTTCGCCCAGCAGCCGCCGCACCGCGGTCTCGCCCTCGCCCTCCGCCCGCTCGGGTTTGAGTGCCACGTCCTGGCCCACCACGGTGTCGTGGGCCAGCCACACGTCGCCGCCCCGACCCGCGCCGATGACCTCCTTGAGGACATAGCGGTCGGCGAACTCGTCCCCGGAACGCACGGATCTTCCCCCTCGGTCGAACCCCGGACGCCACACGGCCCAGGGCCGCGCGCAGTTCGAAACCTACTGCGTGCGGCGGACCGTACGCAGTGTCTACCCAGAGCCTTCATCAGTCGCACGCATGAGCAGGTGTCACGCCTGTGCAGATGCGGTGAGACCGCCGGTTCCGGGAGGGGTCCCGCCCATCGCGCGTACGGTACGCGCGGCCCCAAACCGCGCACCTCCGACAGGAAGGCGACCCTCCATGCCAAGCACCCGGACCGTCGTGCTGGCCGGCGTCACCGCGGCCCTCTCGACCGCCGCGCTCGCGCTGTCCGCCCACGCCGACGCGCAGATCCCGGGCGCGCGGGCGGCCGCCCGGTGCGCGTATCCCTCCGACGCCCTCGACCTGACGAACTGGAAGCTGACGCTGCCCACCGGCGAGGACGAGGACCCCACCGAGAACACCCAGCCCGAGCTGGCGACCTTCGCCGCCGACCCCTGGTTCCGGGTGGAGGCCGGCTGCGACGCGGTGAGATTCCGGGCCGCGGTCAACGGCGTGACGACGGGAGGTTCCAGCTACCCGCGCGCCGAACTGCGGGAGATGACCGACGGCGGCGCGGACGAGGCCGCCTGGTCCACCACGGACGGCACCCACACCCTCGTGGTCAGGGAGGCGTTCACGGCGCTGCCCGAGGACAGGCCGTACCTGGTCGGCGCGCAGGTGCACGGCGGGGACGACGACGTCACCGTCTTCCGCCTCGAGGGCAGCAGCCTCTACATCACCGACGGCGACGACCGGCACGCCCACCTCGTCACCGACGACTACGAGCTCGGCACCGAGTTCGAGGCCAGGTTCGTGGCCAGGGACGGGGAGATCGCCGCGTACTACGACGGCCGTCTGGAGGCGACGATCTCCCACGACGGTGACACCAACTACTTCAAGGCGGGCGCCTACACGCAGGCCAACTGCGACAACTCCGAGCCGTGCGCCGACGACAACCACGGCGAGGTCCGCATCTCCCGCCTGAAGGTCACCCACACGCTCAGCGGCTGACCAGCAGCCCCCGACTCCGCAGCACCCTCCGCTCCAGCGGGCTGAAGATCAGCAGGTCGATGGCGATGCCGACGATGAGGATCAGGAAGATGGCCAGGAACACCTGGGACATGCTGCTGTTGGTGCGGCCGTGCTCCAGCAGCTGGCCGAGGCCGATGCCGAGATCGGGCGAGGTGGCGATGATCTCGGCGGCCATCAGGGAGCGCCAGGAGAAGGCCCAGCCCTGCTTCAGGCCCGCCAGATAGCCGGGCAGCGCGGCCGGCATCACGATGTGCCGGGCCTCGCGCAGCCCGGTCGCGCCCAGGGTCCGCCCGGCGCGCAGGAACAGCGGGGGGATCTGGTCGATGCCGGCGACGAGGCCGTTGGCGATGGAGGGGACCGCGCCGAGCAGGATCACGGCGTACATCATCGAGTCGTTGAGGCCCAGCCAGAGCACGGCGGGCGGCACCCAGGCCACCGACGGCAGGGACTGAAGACCGGACAGGATGGGGCCGATGGCCGCCCGCACGAACCTCACCCGGGCGACCAGCAGACCGAGCGGCGTACCGATGGCGAGGGCGATCAGGAAGCCCATCAGACCGCGGGAGACGGAGGTCCAGATGTAGTCGAGGAGCGTGCCCTGGAGCCAGGACTCGCGCACCTCGCCCCAGACTTCGGACGGCGAGGGCAGCTTGTAGTCGGGTGCCACCTCGGCCCAGACCAGCAACTGCCAGACCACCAGCACCAGCGCGATCGCGGTGACGGGCGGCAGCACCTTGCGGACCAGGGTCTCGCGCAGGGGGGTACGGCGGACCTGCACCGAGTCCAGGGCGTCGAGCCCGGCCTCCAGCCCCGCCAGATCGTTCGGATCCTGGGGCGCACCGGCCGCCGCGGAGCCGTTCTTGGTGACGTCGACCTGGATGTCGACGCCGTTGTCAGTGCTGGCCATGGCGGCGGATCTCCCCACGCAGTTCTTCGGTGATCTCGACGGACAACTCGGCGACCTCGGAGTCCTCGATGCGGCGCGGATGCGGGATGCCGACCGTCCACTCCCGGGCGACCCGGCCCGGGCGGGAGGACAGCAGCACGACGCGCTGGGCCAGCCGGACCGCCTCGCGCACGTTGTGCGTCACGAACAGCACCGACAGCCCCGTCTCCCGCCAGATCCGGGTCAGTTCGTCGTGCAGCACGTCCCGCGTGATCGCGTCCAGCGCCGCGAACGGCTCGTCCATCAGCAGCAGCCGGCTGTCCTGGGCCAGGGCGCGGGCCAGGGCGACGCGCTGCCGCATGCCGCCGGACAGCTCGTGCACCCGCTTGCCGTACGCCCCCTTCAGCCGGACCAGTTCGAGCAGCCGTTCCGCCTCCGGCCGGCGCTCGGTCTTGGCGAGCCCGCGCAGCTTCAGCGCGAGCTCGATGTTCTTGCCCGCGGTCAGCCACGGGAACAACGCGTGCTCCTGGAACATCAGCGCGGGCCGGCCGTCCGTGCCGATCGAGCCGGCGGACGGCCGGTCCAGCCCCGCGACCAGGTTGAGCAGGGTGGACTTGCCGCACCCGGAGGCCCCCAGGAGGGTGACGAACTCGCCGGGTGCGACATCGAGGGTGATGTCGTCCAGTACGAGCTGCTGTCCGGCGGGGCCGCCGAAGGACTTCGAGACATGCTCGATCCGGGCGGCGTAGGGCACCGCCGTGGCGTCCTCGGCGGCCTTGTCGGTCGTGGCCGTCACAGTGGCCATGGTCGTCACCTCCTGGGAACTGTCGGGTGCGGGAGTGTTACTTGACGCCGAGACCGGCGTCGTCGACCTCGTCCTTGCCGTCGGCCTTGAGGACCTTGTTGAGCGGCGCGAGGTCGTAGATGCCCTTGAGGTCGGGCTCCTCCAGCAGGCCGGCCTGCACCGCGTGCTTCGCCTCGGTGTCGAGGGTGGCGGCCAGCGGGTCGTCCAGGAAGGTGATCGACTTCCAGGCCGGGTCGATGACCTCGGCGGGCAGCGCCTTGCCGGAGAGCGTCTCCAGGGCCTTGTTCGCGGAGGCCTTGGCCTTGTCCGGGTTGGCGTTGATCCACTCGTTGGTCTTCACCGAACCGCGCAGTACGGCTTCGACGACGTCCGGGTGCTTCTTGAGGAAGTCCTGCCGCACGATGATGTTCGTGATCACGAACTTCTTGTCGGGCCACAGGTCGGACTCGTCGAGGAGCACCTTGCCGCCCTCGGCGACCAGCTTCGACGCGGTCGGCTCGGGCACCCACGCGCCGTCGATCGAGCCGGACTTGTAGGCGTCCGGGGTGATCTTGTTGTCGGTGCGGACGACGGAGACATCGCCCTTGCCGCTCTCCGCGTCGACCTTCCAGCCCTGCTCGGAGATCCAGTTGAGGAGCGCCACGTCCTGGGTGTTGCCGAGCTGCGGGGTGGCGATCTTCTTGCCCTTGACGTCCTTCAGGGACTTGATCTTGTCCGGGTTGACGACGAGCTTCACGCCGCCGGAGGCCGAACCGGAGATGATCCGCAGGTTCGTGCCGTCCGCCTTGGTGTAGCCGTTGATGGCGGGGGAGGGGCCGATCCAGCCGATGTCGATGGACTCGGAGTTCAGCGCCTCGATCTCCGACGGACCCGCGTTGAACGTCGAGGCCTTGATCGTGGTGCCGCCGAGCTCCTTCTGGAGCAGCCCCTCCTGGACGCCCACCAGAGCGGTGGCGTGCGTGAGGTTGGGGAAGTAGCCGATCTTCACTTCGTCGGCGGAGAGCTTCTTGGCGTCCGTGGCGACCGCGGCCTGCTTGCCGTCGTCGGTGGACTCGGCGCCGTAGCCGCAGGCGGTCAGCAGCAGGGGGAGCGCCGCGATGACGGCGAAGGTGCGCAGGGTGGTGAGCGGTCTTGCGGCAGACACGGAGGTGTCCTCTCAGGGAAAGGTGATCAGGGGTGTACGGCAGGGGGCGTGCAGCCTGCTGGTGCGCACCGGCACACCACTCGCCCGCCGTCCCGGTGGGACGGCAGGGGGCACAGCGGTGTGGGGGGACGTGCGGGTGGCGCGCAGGGACGTCAGCGCAGGGACTCAGACGAGCCGACAGATGGCGCTGGCCGTACGGCCGAAGTCGATGTGGCGACGTGTGGTCAGGAGGGGCGACAACAGGTCTGTGTGGTTGCGCGTGCTCATGGCCACCCCACCCCACAGATTCCTAGTTTTCCTACCTGGTTGATGGGGATCGTGGCAGAAGCTCGGCTCTACCCCAAGAGGCTTTTCATATAATGGACGCTTCCTTCTCGCCATCCGAGATAGGCGAGGTCAGGAGACCGGCGCCAGCGGCGCGCAGAACCGCGCGCGCCACCGCGTCATTCTGTCGGAAGGCGGGCGCGTTGGTGCGGGGCCGGGCGAAGGCGGCCACGGCCCTGCTGTTGGTGGGAGCCCCCAGGGCGATCCGGCGGGGGTGCGGGCTGTCGCCCAGCGACGGGTCGACGACGTGGCCGTCCGTGGGGGAGACGGCGAGCAGTCCGGAGCGGTGGGTGTGGGTGGGGTCGCTGATGACCTCCTCGGTGAGGGCGCCGGCCCGGTGCAGAGCCCGCAGCAGGGGATCCTCGGTGCGGTCGAGGGAGGGGCCCGGCAGATACGCCTCGACCAGGGCCGTGGCGTGGACGGTGTGGCCGGGGACGCTGGGGCTGGCCGCCGTGAAGGTGCCGGTGCTCTCGTCGGTGCCGATCCGGATGTCCGCGCCGACGAAGTGGACGATCCCGGCCCGTGACAGGGCCAGCAGCTGGCGCAGCCGGAAGCCGGGCGGGCCCGATGCCAGGAAGCTGAAGAAGCCCTGCCACCAGCCGTCCAGCTGCTCGGCGACCGACCGTGCCGTCAGCCGTCCGGCGGCCACCAGACGGGGCAGCTGCCCGTAGAGCGAGAGCAGGGCGAGGAAGGCCCCCAGGTCCGCGCTGAACTCCGGGTCCTCGCGGCGGGTGACGTCCCGGTCGACGTGGTCGCGCAGGTGGTCCTGGAAGGCGTCCGGGGTCGGGAAGGCGAGGCCGTCCAAGGGGCGGTCCAGGGTCTCGAAGTCCAGACGGTCCGCGGGGTCCGGTACGGCCGTGGCGACGAGGGCGGTCATCTCGGCGCCGTACCAGTCCAGGCGGTCGTACTCCGCGACGAAGTCCGGCCAGGGGGTGGCGGTGCGCTCGGGGTGGGCGTGGAAGAGCTCGTGATAGTGGCCGAAGCCGATCTCCTTGGCCATCAACGGCCAGACCTCGCGCCGCAGATCCAGCGGGCGGCCCACGGCGAGCAGCGCGTCGACCGCCTCCGGGCCGAAGTACCGGGGCAGCGGCGGCCGTGGGCCCTGGAGCTGGTAGCGGGTCTTGGAGTGGTACGGCACTCCCCGCCGTGACCCGACGTGCAGGACGGGCTCGCGGCCGGAGGGGAGGTAGGTGAGGGTGCCGTCGGCCCCGGTGCGAAACGCGCCTCCGCGGCCCTCGGTGAGCAGGGACATCAGGTCGATGAAGGCGAGCCCGAAGCCGCGCAGGAGGACGTGTTCGCCGGGGCGCAGCGCGGACAGGTCGGCGTCGGCGGAGAACTCCGGCCCGAGGTGGAAGCGGCCGTGCCGGCGGGCGAAGGCGGCGTGGTCGCCGTGCTCGGCGGCGGGGACGGAGCCGATGTGCCCCTGGGCGAGGATCACCAGATCGGCGGTGAGAGGGGTGGCGCGGTCGGCCAGACGCACCTGCTGCGGGCCGTCCGGGGGTCCGGTGACGGCGGTCGCGGTGGTGCGGTGCCACTCGACGGTGACGGTGGGCGGCAGCTCGGCCAGCGCCCTGCGCAGCACCCAGTCCAGGTAGGCGCTCTGGGCGCGTCGGGTGGCGAAGTCGCTCCCGGACAGCGAGCGCAGCTCGGCGAGCACTTCCGGGTCGGCCGGTTCGGCGTGCGGGGCATGGAGCGGTCCCCGGCCGGAGAACTGGGCGGCCCACTCGGCGAGCGAGGGACCCGGCCGTACCGGGCCCTCGATGGCGGACGACTCGTCGGTGAACATCGTGACGTCCTCGGCCATGCTGTTCATCCGCAGCAGTCGGGACTGCTCGTGCCGCCAGACCCGTCCCGGCCCCGGCGGGTGCGGGTCCACCAGGTGGATGCGCAACTCCCGTTGCCCGTCCCAGAGTTCGGGCGCGTTGGCGGCGATGCGCTCCAGCAGGCCGGTGGCCCGGGGGCCCGCGCCGACGACGACCAGGACGGCCGTGGCGGAGCCGGCGCTCACCGGTCACCGCCGATCGCCGGGCGGGCGTCGGAGGCCGTCGCCGCGCTCAGCCGGAGGCGTACGGCGGTGAGGTGGCCGCGCAGCCGCTGGAGCGGAGTGGGCGGCAGGGCGCGGGCGTCGCCGCGGGCGTAGTGGCGCTCGACGTAGAACTGGCCCGCGCTGAGCACCGTGGTCACCGCGATGTACCACAAGGTGGCGACCATCAGCAGCGGGATGACCTGGTAGGTCTGGTTGTAGATCAGCTGCACCGAATACAGCAGGTCGTGCACGGCCAGCACGCTGACGATGCTGGTGCCCTTGAGGGTGCCGATCAGCATGTTCCCGGCGGTCGGCACGATGGAGCGCATCGCCTGCGGGACGACGACCCGGCGCAGGGTGCGGCGTCTGCTCAGACCGAGTGCCTGGGCGGCCTCGGTCTGTCCGGAGTCCACGGACAGGATGCCGCCCCGCACGACCTCGGCGGCGTAGGCGCTCTCGTGCAGGGTCAGGCCGATGACGGCGGTGAGGGTCGGGCCGAACAGGTTGACCGTCTCGACGGTGACGAACTGCGGGCCGAACGGGATCCCGACGCCGAGCGTCGGGTACAGGGCGCCGATGTTGAACCAGAACAGCAGCTGCACCAGCAGTGGCGTGGACCGGAAGATCCACACGTAGCCCCAACTCAGCGTGCGCAGCACCGGGTTGGCGGAGAGTCGCATCACCGCGAGCACGGTGCCGAGCAGGAAGCCGAGCACCATCACCACCGCGGTCAGCCACAGGGAGAGCAGCAGTCCGTCGAGCACGGCGGAGGTGGTGAAGTATCGGCCCACCACGTCCCATTGGAAGGCTTCGTTGCGGACCACCGAGTTCAGCACCATCGCGAAGAGCAGCAGCGCGAGGGCGGCGGTCACCCACCGGCCGGCGTGCCGGCGCGGCACGATCCGTGGCGGGTCGACGCCGACCAGCGGGGGAGTCTTCGTTGCGGGACCGGACATGAGACGGGGCGACGTGACCATGGGGAGGATCTCCGAGGGAGGGAACGCGGGCGTGGGTGACCCCGGCGGCACTCGGTGCGGCCGGGGCTCGGTGTCGTCACGCTCGCCGCGTCCCTCAACGCGGCCGGAGAGGCCGCCGCGCATCGCGGAGCCGGTCCGCCGTCGATCGTATGTGCCCATGGCGGCGATGTGTCAACAGCGTGCCGCGCGAGGCCGGTCGAGGCGGTCCGGCATCCGGGCTCTGCTTGACGGGAAGCGCGATGTCCTGCTCAATTGGTCGCATGAATGCCCAGCAGCGCTTGGTCTCGCGCGGTCACATCGACTTCTGTCGGGTGTGCTCCGCGGCGTGTTGCGCCTGACTCGGCAGCGGGCCGTCTGACCGGCCCTTCCCTCCCTCGGTGACCCCGTCGCGGGCCGAGCTCCCTCTTCGCGCGCTGCCGCACCACCGTCTCTCGTCCCCACCGACGCCCGGCGTCGTCACGCCCGTACCCGAACCGTCAGCTGTCGACTGACGGATCGTCACTCATGCCTGTGCGCAAGGCGGTTGCGTCCTGTCCGCCTGCCCGCGTGCGGCCGCGTTCCCCGAAAGGTCATGCCCATGCCCGTGGAGTTCCTCGGCATCGCCGCCACCAACGACGGCTCCGAAACCACGCCGCGCTCCGGCGCCGCGTTCGACAAGGAGTACACACTCCGGCTCGCCCGGGCGCACGAGGACCACGGCTGGGACCGGGTGCTGTTCGCCTACGGCTCCGGATCGCCCGACCCCGCACCGGCCGCCGCGTACATCGCGAGCCGCCTGGACCGCCTCCAGATCCTGCTCGCCCACCGGCCCAACGTCTCCTACCCCACCTTCGCCGCCAAGACCTTCGCCACCCTCGACCGGATCAGCGACGGCCGGCTGACCGTGCACTTCATCACCGGCGGCAACGACCACGAACAGGGCCGCGAGGGCGACACCCTCACCAAGGACGAGCGCTACGCCCGCACCCGCGAGTACATCCGGATCGTCAAGAAGATCTGGACCACCCGCGAGCCCTTCGACCACGAGGGTGAGCACTACCGGTTCCACGACTTCGTCAGCGACGTCCTCCCCGTCCAACAGCCCCGCCCCGGCGTGTCGTTCGGCGGTTCGTCGCCCGCGGCGTACGCCGCGGGCGGCGCCGAGGCCGACGTCTACTGCCTGTGGGGCGAGCCCCTCGCGAAGACCGCCGAGCAGATCGAGAACGTCAAGGCCGCGGCCCGGGCGGCGGGCCGCACCGACGTCCCCCGGATCCAGGTCGCGTTCCGCCCGATCATCGCCCCCACCGAGGAGCTGGCCTGGGAGAAGGCCCACCGCACGGTCGGTGCGATCAAGGCACGCAAGGAGCGGGGCGAGGCGATCACCAAGCGCCACAACGGGCTCGACCGACCCCAGGCCGCATCACCTCAGAACGCCGGCTCACAGCGCCTCATCGCCATCGCCGAGGCGGGCGAGCGCTACGACCGGGCCCTGTGGACCCCCACCGCCGCCGCGACCGGCGGCGCGGGCAACTCCAACGCCCTGGTCGGCACCCCGGAGACGGTCGCCCAGGCGCTGCTCGACTACTACGACCTCGGCGTCGACATCCTCTCCGCGCGCGGCTACGACCTGCTGGGCGACGCCATCGACTTCGGACGGCACGTGATCCCGATCGTCCGCGAGGAGGTCGCCAAGCGCGACGCCGAGCGGGCGGCACGCGGGACGCAGACCCTCGCGGCGGTGAACGGGTGACCTCCGCACCGGAGTTGACGGTCATTCAGGTTCCCGTTTCCGACCCCCGGGTCGAGCCCCTGCTGCGCGAACTCGGCGACGAGTACTCGACGCGCTACGGCAAGGACGCGCACGCCGAGATCTCCCGCTACCCGGACGAGCAGTTCACCGAGCCGTACGGCGGTCTGCTCCTGCTGCTGCTGGAACGCGGCGAGGCCGTCGCGGGCGGCGCCTTCCGGCGGTACGACGCGACCACGGCCGAGCTGAAGCGGATCTGGACCCATTCCGCGCACCGCAGACGCGGCCTCGCGCGGCGCGTCCTCGCCGAGTTGGAGCGGGCGGCGGGCGCTCGCGGCTACCGGCGGATCCACCTGACCACCGGTCCCCGCCAGCCCGAGGCGCGCGGCCTCTACCTGGCCACCGGTTACACACCGCTCTTCGACACCGAGGCCGACCCGGAGACCGTCGGCCCGCTTCCCTTCGAGAAGCACCTCACCGTCCGGGAACGCACGGGAAAGGCCCCCGACCAGTGAACATCCGCACGATCAGAACCCGCCTGCGCTCCACCGCGGCCCTCGCCCTGCTGCCCCTGCTCGCGCTGACCGCCTGCGGCTCCGGCGATGTCGACGGCACGGCGGCGGTGGGTGCCCAGGCATCTCCCGCGCCGACCGACGATCCGGTCGCCGCCGTACACGAGGTGGACTCCGTCTCGGCCCTGCTCCCCGCCGACGTACGCGAGGCGGGCACGCTGCGGGTCGGCAGTTCGGTCGGGTTCCCGCCCGGGGCGTACTACCCGAACGGCACGGACAAGGCACCCGCGGGCCAGGACATCGACCTCGCCGACGCCGTGGCCAAGGTGCTCGGCGTGCAGCTGGAACGCCAGGACGCCTCCTTCGAGACGATCCTGCCCGCCCTCGGCAGCGGCAAGTACGACTTCGGCACCGGCAACTTCGGCGTCACCAGCGAGCGCCTGAAGACCATCGACTTCGTCACCTACATCAACGACGGCCAGGGCTTCGCGGTGAAGAAGGGCAACACTCAGCTCACGACGAAGGTCACCGACCTCACCGAACTGTGCGGGCTGACCATCGGCACCGGCGCCGGCACCACCTTCGAGGCGACCCTCACCGCACAGAAGGACGTCTGCGCCAAGGCGGGCAAGAAGCCGTACGACGTCAAGGTCTACTCGGAGAACGCGGCGACGCTCACCGCGCTCCAGCAGGGCCGGATCGACGTGATCATGTCGACCATCAACGGCCTCCGCTACCAGGCGGCCCAGCCCGCGTCACAGACCGCGTTCCTCGGCGAGTTCCACCGCCTCGACGTCGGCTTCGCCTTCAAGAAGGGCTCCCCGCTCACCAAGGCCTTCCAGGCCGCCGTCGACGAGCTGATCAAGGACGGCACCTACGCCCGGATCCTCGCCAAGTGGGGCACCGCCGCCTCCGCGATCGACGCGTCGCGGATCAACCCGGCCGAGCACAGGTGACCCATGAGCAGCGACACCAGATCCATGAGCCGCGACACCCTCGCGGAACCGGCCACGAAGCCGGCCGATGACCCGGCCGAACTGAAGGTCGTACCCACCCGCCACCACGCCCGCTGGGCCGCGGGCCTCGCCGTGATCGTGCTGATCGCCCAGTTCGCTCACGGCCTGGCCACCAACCCCGTCTGGGAGTGGAACGTCTTTTGGGACTACGTCTTCTCCGAGACGATCGTCCAGGCGGTGTGGGTGACCCTCCAGCTCACCGCCTACGCCACCGTCCTCGGCTTCCTCCTCGGCACCGTGCTCGCCTTCATGCGCCTGTCGCGCAGCCCGGTGCTCTCGACCGTCGCCTGGGCCTACATCTGGATCTTCCGGTCGATCCCGATGATCGTCCAGCTGGTGTTCTGGTTCAACCTCAGCGCCCTGTACAAGGAGTTGGGCGTCGGCATCCCCTTCGGTCCGGTGTTCTGGTCCGTCGACAGCAACAGCCTCATCGGCACCATCGGCGCCGCCATCATCGGGCTGACGCTGCATCAGGCCGCCTACGCCGCCGAGATCGTGCGCGGCGGCGTCCTCTCCGTCGACCACGGACAACTGGAGGCGGCAGCGGCGCTGGGCATCCCCCGGCTGCGGCAGATCCGCCGGATCGTGCTGCCGCAGGCCATGCGCGCCATCCTGCCCACGGCCGGCAACGAGATCATCGGCCTGCTGAAGGGCACCTCGGTCGTCTACGTGATGTCCATCGGCGAGCTGTTCTACCAGGTGCAGGTGATCTACGGCCGCAACGGCCGGGTGATCCCGCTGCTGCTGGTCGCCACCGCCTGGTACGTCGTCCTCACCTCCCTCCTTTCGGTCGCCCAGTACTACGTGGAGCGCCGCTACGCCCGCGGCGCCGACCGCACCCCGCCGCCCACCCCGCTCCAGCGCGTCCGGCGCCGGTTCGTGACGAAGGAGATCTCATGAGTGCCGTCATGGTCGACGTCCACGGCGTCCACAAGAGCTTCGGTCCGCTGGAGGTGCTGCGCGGCGTCGACCTTCAGGTCCGGGCCGGCGAGGTCACCGTGATCCTCGGCCCGTCCGGCTCCGGGAAGTCCACGCTGCTGCGCACCATCAACCACCTGGAGAAGGTCAACCGCGGCTGGGTCAGCATCGACGGCGAGCTCATCGGCTACCGCCGCTCGGGGAACAGGCTGCACGAGCTGAAGGAGAGGGACGTACTGAAGCAGCGAACCAACATCGGGTTCGTCTTCCAGAACTTCAACCTCTTCCCCCACCTGACCGTGCTGGAGAACCTCGTCGAGGCCCCCGTCTCCGCGCTGCGCCGTCCGCGCAAGGAGGCGGAGGAGACCGCCCGCCGGCTCCTCGACCGGGTCGGCCTCGCCGACAAGGCCGACGCCTACCCGCGCCAGCTGTCCGGCGGCCAGCAGCAGCGCGTCGCCATCGCCCGCGCGCTCGCCCTCGAACCGAAGGTACTGCTCTTCGACGAGCCCACCTCGGCCCTCGACCCGGAACTGGTCGGTGAGGTCCTCGACGTCATCAAGGACCTGGCCGGCACCGGCACCACCATGATCGTCGTGACCCACGAGATCGGCTTCGCCCGCGAGGTCGCCGACACCGTGGTGTTCATGGACGGCGGAGTCGTCGTGGAGCAGGGACCGCCCGCGGCCGTCCTGGACCACCCACGCCAGGAACGGACCCGCGCCTTCCTCTCCAAGGTCCTCTGACCGGCGCCCTCACCCACCCTCACCCCCGTTCCACACGCAAGGAGAACGACCGTGTCCACCAGCCTCGCCCGTCGCCGTACCGCCGCAGCCGCGCTCGGACTCGCCTCCGCCCTCGTCCTCGCCGCCTGCGCCAACCCCACCGACGGCGGCACCACCGAGGTCGCGGCCACGTCGGGATCCAAGACCAAGATCAACATCAGCTCGGACCAGGACCGCGTCACCACCGGCAAGGTCGACTCCATAGCCGCCGAGGTACCGGAGGCGATCCGCAGGAGAGGCACCCTGGAACTCGTCGCCTCCTCCGGCTCCGCCGCGCCGCTGACCTTCTACGCCACCGACAACAAGACCGTCATCGGCGTCGAACCCGACCTCGCGTACCTGGTCGCCGACGTCCTCGGGCTCAAGCCGCACCTCAACACGGTGTCCTGGGAGAACATCTTCGTCGGACTCGACAGCGCCAAGTACGACGCCGGCCTCAGCAACATCACCGTCACCGAGGAGCGCAAGGAGAAGTACGACTTCGCCACCTACCGCGAGGACAACCTGGGCTTCGAGGCCAAGAAGGGCAGCGGATGGAAGGTCACCGGGCCCGCGGACGTGGCGGGCCGGACGGTCGCCGTGGGCAGCGGCACCAACCAGGAGAAGCTGCTGGTCGAGTGGAGCAAGGAGAACGAGAAGGCCGGTCGCAAGCCGGTCGACATCAAGTACTACCAGAACGACAGCGACACCTACCTCGCTCTCCAGTCAGGCCGTATCGACCTCTACCTCGGCCCCAACCCGACCGCCGCCTACCACGCGGCCACCACCGGCAGGACGGAGGTCGTCGGCACCTACTCCGGCGCCGGCGCCACCCTCCAGGGCCTCATCGCGGCCACCACCAAGAAGGACAGCGGCCTGGTCAAGCCGCTGGCCGACGCCCTCAACCACGTCATCGAGAACGGGACGTACGCCAAGGTGCTCAAGCGCTGGGGCCTGTCCGACGAGGCCGTGACCAAGTCGGAGATCAACCCGCCCGGCCTGCCCAGGACCAACAAGTAGCGGGCGCCCCTCAAAGGGCCTCGTACGCACGGGCGTTGCGCACGAACAGCTCGTGCAGATCGCGGACCGCCCGGGGGACCGAGCCGGAGTGCCGGCGCTGGAGGACCAGCAGCACCTCCGTCTCGTCCCCCGCGAGCGGCCGTACGGTGATCGCGCCCCTCCGCTCCAGCGGATCGCCGATGACACTGAAGTCCGGTAGCACCGTCGCCCCCAGCCCCTCGGCCACCATCAGCTTGCCCATCTCCGCGCCGTCGGTGGAGTAGGAGAACGACGGCGTACGGCCGTCGAGCAGCCGGTGCAGGAAACGGTGCATGACATAGCCGGACCGCATCACCACCAGCGGCTCGGCCAGCAGGCTGTCCGCGTCCACGGTCTCCAGGGCGGCCAGCGGGCTGTCCGGGCGCACGCACACCACCGGCCGGCCGCGCAGCAGCTCGGTGGTCTCGAAGCCGGGCGGCAGGTCGTCGCCCCCGAGGTAGTTCACCAGCCCCAGATCGAACGCCCCCTCCAGCAGCCCGCGTTGGATCTCGGACTGCTGGGCGCCGACCAGCTCGACCTGGGTGAGCGGGTGCGAGGCCCGGAACTCCCGCACCGTCGGGATGACCAGCGGGACGGTGGCCGTGTTGACCGTGCCGAGCCGGACCATCCGGCTGATGCGGTGCTGGTCCCCGGCCGCCCCGCGCAGCCGGTCGACCGCGTCCAGCACACTCATGATGTGCGGCAGCAACTCCCGCCCCTCGTCGCTGATCTTCGCCCCGGACCGCTTGCGCTCCAGCAGATCCACGCCGAGCTCCCGCTCCAGATTGCGCACCGTCTCGCTGAGCGCCGGCTGGGACAGATGCAGTTCCTCGGCGGCGCGCCGCAGCGACCCCGACCGCGTGACGGCGGCGATGTATTCGAGCTGTTCTATACGCACGACAGGAGCGTGCCGCCAGCCGCGCGCCGCGTTCAAGGGAAACCCTGTCACAACCTCGTGAATACCGACTCTCAGCATGTGGAATCACCTCCGGGCATTCTTGACCGGCCGGACCCCCTCCTGTTTTGATCGATGACATGAAGCGACCGGATCTCACGCAGCGACGCCATGTCGACCTCGCGCGTGTCTCCAGCTCCTGCTGTCGCTGTCGGGTCTGAACCCACCGGACCGGCCTCCGAGGGAAACCCTCGCACTCGCGCCGCTCTCTTCGCGCATTTCACCGCCGACCGATTTCCGTCGTGATTTCGGCACGTGAATTCGACTCTCCCCGGGACGGCGTTCCCGCACGCCTGAACCCCGGTCACTGAACACGTTTCCCTGTCACGCACGCGCCCTTTTCGCGTGCGCACTCATGCCAGGAGTTCCCCATGCCCGTACCGCCCGGATCCGACCCCGCCCGCTTCGCCTACTGGGTGCCGAACGTCAGCGGCGGCCTGGTCACCAGCACCATCGAGCAGCGCACCGACTGGGGCTACGACTACAACCGCGAACTGGCCGTCCTCGCCGAGAACAACGGCTTCGAGTACGCCCTCAGCCAGGTCCGCTACATGGCCAGCTACGGCGCCGAGTTCCAGCACGAGTCGACCAGCTTCAGCCTCGCCCTGCTCCTCGCCACCCAGCGGCTCAAGGTCATCGCCGCCGTCCATCCCGGACTGTGGCACCCCGGCGTCCTCGCCAAGCTCGGCGCCACCGCCGACCACCTGTCGAACGGCCGCTTCGCCGTCAACGTCGTCAGCGGCTGGTTCAAGGGCGAGTTCACCGCCCTCGGAGAGCCCTGGCTGGAGCACGACGAGCGCTACCGCCGCTCGGAGGAGTTCATCACCGCCCTGCGCGGGATCTGGACCGAGGACCACACCGAACTCGCCGGTGACTTCTACCGGTTGCGCGACTTCTCCCTCAAGCCCAAGCCCCTCAACACGCCCGAGCGCCCGCACCCGGAGATCTTCCAGGGCGGCAACTCCAGCGCCGCCCGCGCCATGGCGGGCCGGGTCTCCGACTGGTACTTCAGCAACGGCAAGGACTTCGACGGCGTCACCGAGCAGATCAACGACGTCCGCGCGGCCGCCGCCCAAGTGGGCCGCACAGCACCGAAGTTCGGCCTCAACGGCTTCCTCATCGCCCGTGACACCGAGGCCGAGGCCCGCGACACGCTCCGCGAGATCGTCGCCAAGGCCAACACCGAGGCCGTCCACGGATTCCGCGACGCCGTCCAGCAGGCCGGCCCGTCCACCGGCGACGGCAAGGGCATGTGGCAGGACTCCGGCTTCGAGGACCTCGTCCAGTACAACGACGGCTTCCGCACCGGCCTGATCGGTACGCCCGAGCAGATCGCCGAGCGGATCGTCGCCTACAAGCGGCTCGGCGTGGACCTCTTCCTCCTCGGCTTCCTGCACTACCTGGAGGAGGTCGAGTACTTCGGCAAGCGGGTGCTGCCCCTCGTACGCGAACTGGAGGCCCAGGAAGCCGAGTCGGAACCCGTCGCCGCCATCCGCGCCTGACCGCCACCCGTACCCACAGCTGAGAAGGGGTTCCCCATGAGCACCGCCGCACCGGCCGACTGGAAGACCGCACCCGCCCCGAGTGACCCCGAGGGCTGGCTCGCCCGCGCCGCCGAGGTCGCCGCCGTCCTCGCCACCGACGCCGCGGCCCGTGACCCCGCCGGGCACCTGGTACGACGGAGGTCAACTCCTCAAGGACGCCGATACGGTCACCTTGCTCAGCCCCACCGAACACGGCGGCGGAGGCCAGGACTGGCCTACCGCCTACCGCGTGGTCCGCGAGATTTCCAGGGCGGACAACTCCACCGGGCAGCTACTCGGCTACCACTACCTTTGACATCCTCCCCCCGCTGGAAGCGGGAGGATTCCAACCCTGATTGGCTGAGGTTCACGGACGCTCGACCGCCTGAGTGGTGTCGTCCCTCCGACGTGTCCCGCCGCGACGTCACAAACCTAGCACGACGCTTCGCACCGTCAGGGGTTGTTTTCACCGGCAGCAGGGTCTCCGGCGTTGTGGTTCTCAAGGGCGTCCTGGAAGGCATCGGCCAGGACGAATCCGCCATCGTGCCAGTCGGCTCCGGGGACCTGGCCTTCCATGACGGCTGGGAGATCATCGACCAACGCCTGACCGAGAGCGGCGGCGTCACCCTCGACGCCGTCCGCGTGCCCTGGTCGGCCGCGGCGGGCTATGTGGACAAGCGGTTCCGGCCGCGTGTCTACAACACCCTCAATGTGCCGACCATCCAGCTCGTCTTCGTCAGCTTCTACCTGGGCATCGCCGCCGGCGCCCTGGAGACCGCCGCCACCTACACCCGGACCAGGTCCCGCGCCTGGCTGCACGGCGGCCACGAGCACGCCGTCGACGAGCCGTACGTCATCGACACCTACGGCGACCTCACCGCCAAGCTGTGGGCCGCCGAAGCGCTCGCCGACGCGGTGGCCGCCGAGGGGCAGAAGCTGCACGACGACCCGGACGCGGTCACCGAGCAGGCCCGCGGTGAGTTCGAGGTTCGGGTGGCCGCGGTGAAGGCTCGCGCCACCGACGTGGCACTGGAGGTCACCAACCGGATCTTCGAGGTGACCGGCGCCCGCGCCACCGCCTCCGCCGAGGGCCTCGACCGCTTCTGGCGCAACGTTCGCACCCACACCCTCCATGACCCGGTGGCCTACAAGCGCCGCGAGATCGGCCGCCACGTCCTCACCGGCGAACTGCCGCAGCCCACCTGGTACTCCTGAAAGGTCGGTCCTGTCATGGCCACCATCCTCTCCGTCTCCGGCAGCCCCTCCGCCACCTCCCGCACCGCCCGGCTGCTGCGTCACCTGGACGACCGGCTCGCCGCCCAGGGACACGACGTGATCCCGCTCGACGTCCGCACCCTGCCGCCCGAGGCCCTGCTCCACGCCGACTTCCGGCACCCGGCGATCGTCGAGGCCACCGCCCTGTTCGAGCGCGCCGACGGCATCGTGATCGGCACCCCCGTCTACAAGGCCGCCTACTCCGGTCTGCTGAAGTCGCTGCTCGACCTGCTCCCGCAGTACGCGCTCGCGGGCAAGACCGTCCTCCCGCTGGCCACCGGCGGCACCACCGCCCACGTCCTGGCCATCGACTACGCCCTGCGCCCCGTTCTCAACTCCATGGGCCCCGCCCACATCACCCCGGGCTGGTTCACCCTCGACAAGGACATCTCCGTCGGCGACGACGGCACCCTGACCGTCGCGCCCGGCACCGCCGAGGCCCTGGCCCAGGTCACCGACCAGTTCTCGCTCGCCCTCGGTGGCCGCCCGACCCTGCTGGCGGCCACCGCATGACCGCCGTGCCCGTGCTCACCGGCGACGCCGAGGCCCTCGGCGTCGCCGCCGAACTTGCCGCGGACTTCCGCAAGGACGCCGCCGAGCGGGACGCGCTGCGCCGGCTGCCGCACGCGGAACTGGAGCGGCTGTCCGCCTCCGGGCTGCTCGGGGTGACGGTGCCCGAGGAGTTCGGCGGCGCGGACGTCCGTACGGAGACACTCGCCGGGATCTTCCGGCTGCTGGCCTCGGCCGACGCCAGCCTCGCCCAGATCCCGCAGAGCCACTTCGTGTACGTCAACGTGCTGCGCCGGCAGGGGAGTCGGGAGCAACAGGCGTTCTTCTTCGGCGAGGTCCTGGCGGGGAAGCGGTTCGGCAACGCCCAGTCGGAGGCGGGCACCACTCATGTGCAGGACATCCGGACGCGGCTCAGGCGGCGCCCGGACGGGTCGTACGTCCTCGACGGCGTCAAGCACTACTCCACGGGCGCCCTGTTCGCCGACTGGATCCCCGTCCTCGCCCGCGCCGACGACGACAACCCGCACGTGGCGTACGTACCGCGGGACGCGCCCGGTCTCACGGTCGTGGACGACTGGGACGGGATGGGGCAGCGGACCACCGCGAGCGGCACCGTCCGCCTGGAGTCGGTGCCCGTGTCCGCCGACCGGGTGGTGCCGCACCACCTCACCTTCCAGGGGCCCCAACTACACGGAGCCGTGGCCCAGTTGCTGCACGCGGCGATCGACGTGGGGATAGCCTCCGGGGCCCTGGCCGAGGCCGTGGAGTTCGTCCGCACCAAGAGCCGCCCCTGGTTCGAGAGCGTCGACGCCGGACACGCCACCGCCGCCGAGGACCCCCTGCTGGTCCAGCGGTTCGGTGAACTGGCGATCCGGGTCCGGGCCGCCGACGCGCTGCTCGCCGCCGCGGCCCGTTCCGTGGACGCGGCCCGCGCCGACCTGACCGACGACTCCGCCGCCGAAGCCTCGATCGCGGTGGCCGCCGCGAAGGTGACGGCGGCGGAGGCGGCCGTGGAGGTCGGCAGCGCCCTCTTCGAGGTCTCCGGCACCCGGTCGGCGCTCGACTCCCTGGGCCTGCACCGCCACTGGCGCGACGCCCGCACCCACACCCTGCACGACCCGGCCCGCTGGAAGGTCCAGCACGTCGGCCGCCACGTGCTCAACGGCACCAGGCCACCCCGGCACGGACTGCTGTGAAGCCCTTCACGCCCCCCACTCTCTGATCGGAGACCGACGTGTCCCTCACGTTCCACTGGTTCCTGCCCACCAACGGCGACAGCCGCCACGTCGTCGGCGGCGGTCACGGCACCCCCGCCACGGTGTCCGGCCGTGACCGGCCGCCGACGGTCGCCTACCTCAGCCAGATCGCCCGCGCCGCCGAGGACCTGGGGTTCGTCGGCGCGCCGGTCTCGTATGCACCTCTTACGCTGTCGGCGAATAGATAGG
>NZ_JBHVGZ010000025.1:56408-105337 GCF_042800355.1 Streptomyces sp. NPDC057623 | reverse complement strand
GTGCGAGGACGCCTGGCTGACCACCGCGATGGTCAGCCAGAACACCGAGCGCCTGAAGTTCCTGGTCGCCTTCCGGCCCGGCTTCGTCTCGCCGACCCTCGCCGCGCAGATGGCGTCCACCTTCCAGCGGCAGAGCGGCGGACGGCTCCTGCTGAACGTGGTGACGGGCGGGGAGAGCCACGAGCAGCGCGCCTACGGCGACTTCCTCGACAAGGACGACCGGTATCGCCGTACCGGTGAGTTCCTGCAGATCGTCCGAGGGTTGTGGGAGGGCAAGACCGTCGACCTGGTCGGCGAGCATCTCCAGGTCGAGGACGCGCGGCTGGCCCGGGTGCCCGACCCGGTCCCCGAGGTGTACTTCGGGGGGTCCTCGCCGATCGCCGGGGAGATCGCCGCCCGGCACGTCGACGTCTATCTCACGTGGGGCGAGCCGCCGGCCGCCGTCGCCGAGAAGATCGCCTGGATCCGGGCGCTCGCCGAGAAGGAGGGCCGCAGCGTCCGCTTCGGCATCCGTCTGCACGTCATCACCCGGGACACGAGCGAGCAGGCGTGGGCGGAGGCCCGGCGGCTGCTGACCGGGTTCGACACGGACACCGTACGGGCCGTGCAGGCCGGGCTCGCCCGCAGCGAGTCCGAGGGGCAGCAGCGCATGCTGGCCCTGCACGGCGGCAGCAGTGACGAGCTGGAGATCTACCCGAACCTGTGGGCCGGCATCGGCCTCGTCCGCGGCGGCGCGGGCACGGCGCTGGTCGGCAGTCACGAGGAGGTGGCCGAGCGGATCGCCGAGTACCACCGGCTGGGCATCGACGAGTTCGTGCTGTCGGGCTACCCGCACCTGGAGGAGGCGTACTGGTTCGGCGAGGGCGTGCTGCCGCGGCTGGAGGCGCAGGGGCTGTGGAACCACCCGTTCCGGGGTGCGCCGGCCGGACAGTCCGCGGCTCAGGTGCCCTTCGTGGAGCGGGAATCGGCCAAGCCGACGCATATTCCCTAGATTTCCTATCGATTTACTAGGGAAGTGTTGACCCCTCTCGGTCGGGCGAGTGAGGATGACGCTGACCGGGTCGGCCGGGCAACCCGGGACAGCGTTCTCTTCTGCCGTGAAGGAAGTCCGCCATGACAAGCGCACCACCGGCCGACGAGGCGACCGAAGCAGGAGCCCGGCCGGTCGACCGGCTGCACACGGCCCGTGAGCTGGCCGACGACCTCGCCACCGACGCGGTCGAGCGCGAGCAGGCCGGCAAGCCGCCGCTCGACGAGATCGCGCGGCTGCGGGAATCGGGGCTGCTCACCCTGCTCGTACCGGCCGCACACGGCGGAGGGGGCGCCGACTGGCGTACCGCCTACGCGGTCGTACGGACCGTCGCCGCGGCCGACGGGGCCGTCGGCCATCTGCTCGGCAGCCACTACTTCCTGTCCTACTGCGTCCGCTTCTTCGCCGGCCCCGACCGTGCCGCACGCATCGAGCGGGCGTCCGCGGCGGGGGAGTGGTACTGGGGAGGCGGCATCGCCTCGCAGGAACCGCCGCTCATGCTGACCCCCACGGCGAACGGCTTTCTGCTGGACGGCCATCAGAGGTACGGCTCCGGGGTCGGCGTCGCCGACCGACTGGTGGTCCGCGCCGCCGTACCCGGCACCGGCGAGCCCCTCGCCGTGCTCGTCGACACCGCCCACCCGGGCCTGGTGAGCGGCAGCGGCGGCGACACCTTCGGCCAGCGGCTGGCGGCCGCCGGCGGGGTGGGATTCGACTCCGTGCCGGTGGCGGCCGACGACGTGCTCGGCTCCCTCTCGGCCGACGACGGCGCCCTGACACCTTTCGCCGGACTCGCCGCACCGACCGCCCGGCTGGTCTCCGCCCACTGCTGTCTGGGTGCGGGCGAGGGGCTGCTCGGCGAGGTCCGTGAGCACGGACGGGCGGCGCAGTCCGCCTGGCAGCCCTTCTCGCCCCAGCCCTGGCCGGGCAGCCCGCCGCAGGACCCGTACATTCTGACGTCCTACGGCGAACTCGCCGTCGCCGCGCGCGCCGCGTCCGCCCTCGCCGACCAGGCGGTGACGGCCCTGACGCGCGGCCTCGCGCGGGGTGCGGACCTCGACGACGAGGAGTGCGCGGAGATCGCCGTCCTCGCGAGCGCGGCCGAGGCGGCCGCCGCCCGCGCCGCGCAGGAGATCAGCACCCATGCCCTGGACGCCGTAGGGGTGCCCGCCGCCTTCGCGCGGCACGGCCTGGACCGTTTCTGGCGCGACACCCGCACGCACACCCTGCGTGAGCCGGTGGCCCACCGGCTGCGCGAGGTCGGGGACTACTTCCTCAACGGCGCGCACCCTCCCTTCAGCCTCCCCGCCTGACCGAGGGGGCGGGCGGGCGCGGTCCGGGCGCGGCAGTGATGGATAATCTCAGCATGCGGATCTCGGCGAGGGCGGACTATGCGGTGCGGGCGGCGTTGGAGCTGGCCGCGGCGGGGGAGGACACCTCACTCAAGGCCGAAGCGATCGCCGAGGCGCAGGGCATCCCGCACAAGTTCCTTGAGGGCATCCTCGGCGACCTGCGCCGGGGCGGACTCGTGGTCAGTCAGCGCGGCGGCAAGGGCGGCTACCGGCTCGCCCGTCCGGCCGACGCGATCCCCATCGCGGACGTGATCCGGGTGGCGGACGGCCCCCTGGTCTCGGTGCGCGGCGTACGCCCGCCCGACCTCTCCTACACCGGCCCCGCGGAGTCCCTGCTGCCGCTGTGGATCGCCGTGCGTGCCAACGTCCGCAAGATCCTCGGCGAGGTCACCCTGGCCCATGTCGCGGCGGCCAAACTGCCCGACGACGTCCTGAGCCTCGCCGACGACCCCGACGCGTGGACCAATCCCTGACGGTGCCCGGGACCGCTCCGACGCGCGGCGCCGCGTTCATGCCGAGGTGACGTGCATGCGCCCCTCGGCGAGGACTTCGAGCACCAGGGCGACCAGGTCGTACGGCCGGCCTTCCGGTGTCAGGACGCGGGACAGATGCTCACGCGCCGTCGCGGCGTCCCGCCAGTGCAGCGTCGCGGGGGTGGTGCAGCCGAAGCCGCCGCGCAGACAGTCGACGAGGGCGTCCACGCAGCCGCCGAAGTAGCCGCCCGGCCCGTTGACGGCTTCGCCGAGTGCCAGGAACAGGCTCGGCTCGTCGGTGATGTGCCGGCCGTCCAGCTCGTAGACGTGCCCGGCCGGCCGGGCCCGGTGTTCGAGCCGGCAGCCCCGCTCACGGACGAGCTCCAGCCACGCCCCGCGCTGCCGGGTGTCCAGAGCGGTCCATTCGCCGGGGACCTCGGGCGGGCCGGCGAGCCAGCGGTCCCAGACGGGACGGGCATGTGCGGGCACGGGGCGGTCGAGTACCTCGTCGAGTTCCAGGTCGATCAGGTCGGGCCCGTGGGAGGACGGGCGCCACGTACGCACCCTGGGCCTCAGCAGCCGGTCGGTGAGTGGCTCGCCGTGGTCGTCCCGGATCTCCAGCCGGGCCTCGTCCAGGTCCAGCGAGCGGCGGGTGCCGGCGGCCAGCGCCCGCCGGAGCCGGTCGTGCGGTGAGAGGCCCCGCAGGACGAGTGGGGGCGCGGCCCGCCCGTCGGCCAGGACACGCGCGAACTCCCGGCCCGAGCCCAGCCACCGGGACCCGTCGTGCAGGCGGACCGGACCTCGGTGTCCCTCCGGCGGGCCCATGTGGTCGTCCATGCCGGTGAGCACGAGAGCACCGGTCCGCGGGTGCGTCCCGAGGCTTTCCGCGTCCTCCAGCAGCCAGGGGCCGAGTTCCGTGTCCTGCGGTACCAGCCACGCCCGGCTTCCGACCCAGCCGCGTACCCCGGCGCCGTCCGGCACCCAGCCGAGGAGTTCGTACGTCCCGCGTTCGGGTTCCCCGAACAGCCCCTCCACCTCGGCACAGTCACCCCAGAGGTGGCCGTGCTCCGACTCCGTCAGGGCGTACCGTCCCCGCCCGCGACGGCCCGGGCCTTCACGTGCGGTCGGAATCATGCCCGGCCGGCTTCTCCCACACCGACACGTGCTTGCCGCTCTCGCTCGTGAACGGCTCGCCCGTCCAGTCCTCCCAGCGGTCGCGCAGCCGGAGGCCGGCGAGCCGGGCCATCAGGTCCAGTTCGGCCGGCCAGACGTACCTGAACGGGATGGACCGGTGCTCGGCACGCCCGTCGGCGATGGTGACGTAGTTGGAGCTCATCGCCTGGGTGGCGACGTCGTAGGTGTCGAACGCCCAGCGTGTGTCGCTGATGTGGAACGGTACGGCGCTCTGCCCCGGCGGCAGCCGGCGCAGGTCGGGAACACCCACCTCGATGACGAAGCAGCCGCCGGGCCGCAGATGGGCGGCCGCGTTGACGAAGCAGTCCACCTGGGCGTCCTGGGTGGTCAGATTGCCGATCGTGTTGAAGACGAGGTAGGCGACCGCGAACTCGCCCGCCACCCGCGTCGTCGCGAAGTCCCCGACCGTCACCCCGACGGCCTCGCCACCCGGCTTGGCGCGCAGCCGGTCCACCATGGCCCGGGACATGTCGATGCCGTGCACCGGGACCCCGCGCCCGGCCAGCGGCAGTGCGATCCGGCCGGTCCCGACACCGAGTTCGAGTGCCGGGCCGTCGCCGGCGAGGCCGGCCAGTACGTCCACCGCGGGGCCCACGACATCGGCACGGAACATGTCCGCCGCCGACTCGTCGTAGCCGGCCGCGACGTTCTCTCCGAAGTAGCCGTCGTCATCGATCACGCCGCGACCGTACTGCCGGCCGCCGTCCCCGGGCACGCGGGTTTTCGGCCGGGCTGCCGATCGGGGTGTTGGCACCACCGTGACCGGGGGGTTGGGCCGACTGCCTTCGCCGACCTCGCCACCTAGCTTCGTTGCTGAGGGAATCGAGGAGTTCCAAGGCCGACCTGGGAGAGCTGTCATGAGTGCATTCAGCAGGAGGAACGTGTTGCGCGGGGGCCTGGTCGCCACGACGGCGGGGGTCGAGGTGCCCGGGCTGGGCGCGGGGGTGGCCGCGGCGGCGGACGGGCCGTCCTGCCCTCCGGCGCCCGGACCGGCCATGGTCGGGCGCGGCGATCCGCGGTACCGGTCCCTGGCGTCCCGGGGCTACAACCGCCGGTTCGTGGGCAGGCCGGAGCACGTCTGGGTGGTCGGCACGACCGCGCACGTCGTAGGGGCCGTGCAGCAGGCGGTGGACAGCGGCCGGCGGATCACGGTCCGCAGCGGCGGCCACGGCTTCGAGGACTTCGTCGCCGACCCGGCCGTGGAGGTGGTCGTCGACCTGTCCGCCATGACGGGCGTCTCGTACGATCCGGGCCGCCGCGCCTTCGCCGTCGAGGCCGGTGCCCTGCTGGGCGACGTGTACCGCAGGCTGTACCTCGGCTGGGGCGTGACGGTCCCGGCCGGCTGGTGCGCCGACGTCGGCGTCGGCGGCCATGTCCTGGGCGGCGGCTATGGTCCGCTGTCGCGGCTGATGGGCCTGTCCGTGGACCATCTGTACGCGGTCGAAGTGGTCGTCGTGGACCGGGCGGGGAAGGCCCGCAGCGTGGTGGCCACCCGCGAACCGTCGGATCCCCACCGGGACTTGTGGTGGGCGCACACGGGTGGCGGGGCCGGAACCTTCGGCATCGTCACCCGCTACTGGTTCCGCACGCCCGGCGCCCACGGCGACGACCCGTCAGGTCTGCTGCCCGCCCCGCCGTCCAAAGTGCTGAGCTTCTCGGTCTCCTGGGACTGGCAGCAGCTCGACAAGACGTCCTTCGCCCGGCTGGTCCGCAACCACGGCGCGTGGGCCGAACGGCACAGCGCCCCCGACTCCCCGTACCTCGCTCTCTACAGCGAACTCGCGCTCACCCGCCGCCCGTCCGGGACGGTCCTCATGATCGGCCAGGTGGCGGCGGACTCCGGAGCCGAACGGATGCTGGACGAGCACATCGCCGCGGTCAGCCGGGGCGTGCGGGTCCAGCCGGTCCGCAGCGTGCGCGACCAGTCCTGGCTGGCTGCGGCCCTGGCCGGCTCACCGGGCGACCCCGGGCCCGTCTACCGGCTCAAGGTCAAGTCCGGCTATCTGCGCCGACGTTTCACCGACCGGCAGATCGACGCCCTGCACCACCACCTGACCCGGCCCGACTACGACCACCCCGGCGGCAGCCTGAGCCTCTACACCCACGGCGGCAAGGTCAACACCGTGGCCGCGGACGCGACCGCGACACCCCACCGGGACGCGAGCATCAAGATGTTCTACGCCAACGGCTGGGAGGACCCCCGGGACGACGCCCGGCACATCGGCTGGCTGCGTGAGCTCTACGAGGACCTGTACGCCGACACCGGCGGCGCCCCCGCCGCCGCCGACGGCGCGTTCGTCAACTACCCGGACACGGATCTCGCCGACCCCGCCCGCAACACCGGCGCGCCCTGGCAGACCCTGTACTTCGGCGACAACTACCCCAGGCTCCAGCGCGTCAAGGCGAAGTGGGATCCCCGCGACGTCTTCCAGCACGCCCTTTCGGTACGCGCGGCCTGAGGCGCGGCGGGCGACCGTCAGGCGAGCGTCACCTCGACCGGCAGCTTCTTGATCCCGTTGACGAAGTTGGAACGCACCCGCGGCACGTCGCCGGCCAGGCGGATGTCCGCGAGCCGCGGGATCAGCTCCTCGAACATGATGCGGATCTCGGTACGGGCCAGCAGGTTGCCCAGGCACAGGTGCGGGCTGCCCTTGCCGAAGGTGACGTGGTCGTTGTCGGTGCGGGCCACGTCGAAGTCGTACGGGTTGCCGAAGACCTCCTCGTCACGGTTGCCGGAGGCGAACCACATGACGACCTTGTCGCCCTCCCTGACCCGCTTGCCGCCGAGCTCGACGTCACGCGTGGCCGTGCGGCGGAAGTGGTAGACGGGGGACGCCCAGCGCAGGAACTCCTCGACCGCCGTGGGGATCAGGGAGGGGTCCTCCTGGAGGCGGGCGAGCTGCTCGGGGTGCTGGAGGAGGGCCAGCATGGAGTGGGAGATGGTGTGCCGGGTGGTCTCGTTGCCGGCCACCACCAGGAGCAGGAAGTAGTTGTCGAAGTCCTGGGCGGAGAGCGGGACTCCGTCTCGCGGCACCGTGTTGACCAGCCGCGAGACCAGGTCGGTGCCGTCGCCGCCGCGCCGCTCGCGGGCCAGCTCCCTGCCGTACTCGAAGACCTCGACGGACGCGGGGGAGCGGAACGGCAGGTCCCGGTACTTCTCGCTCTCCGCGCTGTGCAGCAGCACGTCCGCGTAGTCGGGGTCGGTGTTGCCGATGATGCGGTTGCCCCAGTCGATGAGCTTCTGGTTGTCCTCGGGCGGCACATCGAGCAGCCGCGCCAGGACGTTGATCGGGAAGTCCGCGGAGACGTCGGCGACGAAGTCGAACGTGCCCTTGGCGAGGGCCGCGTCCAGCGTCGTCGCGGTCAGGCCGCGCAGGAAGTCGGCGTAGCTGTTGATGACGCCGGCGCCGAACTGCCGCTGGATGACGCTGCGCAGGGCCCGGTGGCGGACGCCGTCCATCTCCAGGATGGAGGCACGCTTGCTGATCTGGTCCTCGTCGACCTCCTCCAGGTTCACGAACTTCGTGGACGTGAAGGTCGCGGAGTCACGGTCGACGCGGGCGATGTCCGCGTGCCGGGTCACCGCCCAGAAACCGGAGTTGGGGGCCTCCTCCGGCTGCCAGTGCACCGGGTCCTCGTGGCGCAGGGTGTGGAACATGCGCCAGGGCGTCACGCCGTCGGTGAAGTGGTCGAGGTCGGCGAGGTTCACGTCGGCGAGCGGCATCGGCTCGGATGCGGAGGTCATCGATGGCTCCTGGGGATCACAGGTGGTAGGCGTACTCGGTGAACTCCCAGTCGGTGACGTGCCGTTGGAAGCGTTCGACCTCGTTGCGCTTGTAGGAGAGATAGGAAGCGGTGAAGTCCTTGCCGAGCAGCTCGGCGAGGTCGGTGTCCGCCTCCAGCGCGTCGAGCGCGGCGGACAGGCCGGTGGGCAGCGTCGCGGCCCGGGAGGTGTCGTAGCCGTACCCCTCCAGTGGGGGCGGGGGTTCCTCGCCGGCCCGGATGCCGAGGAGTGCGGCGGCCAGCGTCGCGGCGATGGCCAGATACGGGTTGGCGCTCGCGTCGCCCAGGCGCAGCTCCAGGCGGGCACCGGCGCCGCGCTCGGGCGGGATGCGGACCATGGCGCTGCGGTTGTCCAGGCCCCAGTCGATCAGCCAGGGCGCGAGGGTGTCCGGGCCGAAGCGTTTGTAGGAGTTGACCGTCGGGTTGAGCAGCGCGGCGAGCGCGGGGGCGTGGACGATGACCCCGGCGACCGCGTGCCGACCGGTGGCCGAGAGGCCGTAGGGGCCCGCGGGGTCGTCGAAGGCGTTGCCCGAGTCCGCGTGCTCGCACGACAGGTGCAGGTGGAAGCCGGAGCCGCCCGCGTCGTTGAACGGCTTGGCCATGAAGGTGGCGAGCCGGCCCTCCTTACGGGCCAGCTCCTTCACGGCGGACTTGAAGCGGAAGGAGCGGTCGGCCGCGTCCAGCGCCCCGGAGTGTGTCAGGTTGATCTCGTACTGGCCGCCGTCGAACTCGTGGTTGCCGGTGATCACGCCGATGTCCAGGTCGCGCAGCTGCCGCAGGGTGCGCAGCAGATGGTTCCCGGGGTCGGCGCGCAGCCCGGCCGTGTAGACGGCGCCGGTCGTCTCGGGACAGCGATGCCAGCCGGTGGCGGTGTGCTCCAGCAGGAAGTACTCCAGCTCCGGGCCGACGACGGGACGCAGCCCCCGCTCGGCGCAGCGGGCCAGCACCGAGCGCAGCAGGTCGCGCGGTGACTCCGGGGCGGGGGCCCCGGTCGCCGGGTCGGTCACCTCGCCGAGACAGGCCGCGACGCCCGGCTCCCAGGGCAGCACGGTCAGGGTGGACAGGTCGGGGCGCACGGTCACGTCCGGCAGGCCGGCGTCCAGGCCGCCCGCGACCGGGACCACGTCGCCCTGCGGGCTGGTGTGGTAGACGGCCCGGCAGAAGGCCAGACCGTGCTCGCAGGCCGACGGCAGATGGTCCACCAGCACGTCACGGGCGCGGTCGGTGCCGATGAGGTCGGGGTACATCACCCGGACCACGTCCACCCCCTCGGCGGTGAGCCGCTCCATGTGCCGGCGGATGTCTGGGATGTCGTGAGCGCTCACCGATGTCTCCTCGGCGGATGGGAAGGGGTGGCGTGAGGACGGCCTGAGCGAAGAGCGCGGGGCGGGAAGGCGCGCCCCGGAGGTCGTCGTTTGAACCCGAACGGTATGGAGGGGTCGGTCGTCCCGCAAGAGGGCGGCCCCAAAAATTTATCCACCTGGACAGGTATTGACCAGGGTCCGGCCGCTTCCTATGTTGTTTGAAGCCAAACGAGTAGGGGGTGCGGATCTCGCACCCCTTTGGCCCAGGGGTCCGGCCGCAGGCCGGCCGGACCCCGCCGTCCCTTCGCCCCCGCTCCGACGCCCCTCACTTCCAGGAGGACCGGCCATGCAGGTCGTCGTCGACATGAACAAGTGCCAGGACCACGGTCAGTGCGTCTTCGCGGCTCCCGACGTCTTCTCGATGGACGACGACGGACACCTCGGGTACGTCCGCGACCCCGACGACGCGCTGCGCGACGAGGTCGAGGAAGCCGCCGACGTCTGCCCGCTCCAGGCCATCCGGATCGAGGACTGAGCCGATGACCGCACGCATCGTCGTCGCCGGCGCCTCGATGGGCGGCCTGCGTGCCGCGGAACAGCTGCGCGCGGCCGGCTGGACCGGAGCGATCACGGTCATCGGCGACGAGCCGCACATGCCGTACAACCGGCCTCCGCTCTCCAAGGAGGTTCTCGCGGGCAAGGCGCCCTTCGCATCGCTGGCCTTCACCCCGAAGGCGGCCGCGGCCGACGTGGAGTGGCGACTGGGCACGAGAGTCGTCGCGGCACGGCTGGCCGAGCAGGCCCTCGCCCTCGACGACGGAACGGAAATCCCGTACGACGGGCTGGTCGTCGCCACCGGCATGCGCCCCCGGCGCCTGACCTGCCCCGGCCCGCTCACCGGCCGCCACACGGTCCGCACGCTCGCCGACGCCCGTGGCCTGCGGGACGAACTGACCCGTCCCGGTGCCCGCCTGGTCGTGGTCGGCGCCGGGTTCATCGGCTGCGAGGTGGCCGCGACCGCCGTGGCGCTCGGCGTCCGCGAGGTGACCGTCGTCGATCCGCTGCCCCTGCCCATGGTCGGACCGCTCGGCGAACTGCTCGCCCGCGCCCTGCTGCGGCGGCACGAGGAGCGCGGGGTGCGCTTCGCGCTCGGCACACAAGTCGCCGCCTTCGAGGGCGAGGACCGTGTCACCGGTGTCGTCCTCGGTGACGGCACCGTGCTGGCCGCCGACGTGGTCGTGGAGTCGGTCGGCTCGGTCGCCAACGTCGAGTGGCTCCAGGGCAACGACCTCGACCTCTGCGACGGCGTCCTCACCTGCGGGCGGCTGCGGGTCGGCGGCCGCCCGGACGTCGTCGCCGTCGGCGACGTCGCCCGCTTCCCCAACGCCCGCTACGACGGCGTGCCCCGGCGCGTCGAGCACTGGTCGATCCCGACCGACACCGCCAAGCACGCCGCGAAGACGCTCGTCGCTCATCTCACCGGCACGAAAGGGGAGTTGGCCTCCTTCGCGCCCCTGCCCACCTTCTGGAGCGACCAGCACGACTTCCGGCTCCAGTCGTTCGGGGCACCCGTCCTCGGACTCGACGACGTACGCGTCCTGGACGGCGACCCCGACGGCGACGTCCTGGTGGGCTACCACACCGACGACCGGCTGGTCGGCGTCGTGGCGCTCGGTGGCCACAGCGCCGCCACGGGTGCCGCCCGGTATCGCGCACAGCTGCTGAAGCAACCCGCCCTCACCGCGTAAGGAACCCCGTCATGTCCCCAGTTCGTGGTTACTTCCACCCCAAGACCGGCAGTGGTGTCTCGTCGCTGATTCCGGCGCCGCCGTGGCGGTACTCCGGTGACCTGCTGACCGTCGAGTACCGGACGGACCCGGCGCGGGTGCGGGAACTACTGCCCGCGCCACTGGAGTTGGCCGACGAGGATCCCGGTGCCGTCGCCCTGATCTGGGCGGACTGGCAGTCGTGCTCGGAGTCGGGGGCGGAGCTGCTCGATCCTGTGCTGGCCCAGTACAAGGAGGCCTTCGCGGTCGTCCGGTGCCAGTACAAGGGGCAGACCTACACACGGTGCGTCCACATCTGGGTCGACAAGGACTTCGCCATCGCGCGCGGCCTGCATCAGGGGTATCCGAAGAAGCTCGGGTCCGTTCATCAGACCCGGCCGCATCCGTTCGGTCCCGCGCCCCGGATCGAGGCGGGGGCACGGTTCGGGGCGACGCTCGCCGCCGCGGATCGGCGGCTGGCGCAAGCGGTGGTGACTCTGCGGGAGCCGGCCGAGTCGAACGGGTTTGTGAACGCGCATCCGATGGCTCATCACCGGTGGCTTCCCTCGATCGAGAAGGGCAAGGGGCTGGCCCTCGACGAGCTGATCGAGTCGGGGGCGGCTTCCTTCGAGGGGGGCCAACCGTGGGTCGGGGAGGCCGAGTTGGAGCTGTTCGAGGCGCCGACGGAGGAGCTGGCCCGGCTGGAGGTCCGGGAGCCGATCGCCGCGTACTACCGGCAGGTCGGGGTGGTCTGGGACGGGGGGCGGCTGCTGGAGGTCGGCACGTCGCAAGCGGCTGCCGGGTGAGGCCGGTGGCGGGCTGCGGGTCGCGTCGTGGTGGGTCGCACGGTTCCCCCGCGCCCCTGACTATCTCCGATTCCCCTTGTCTGAAATGGAGCCCTTCGTATGCCTGAGAAAATCTCTGTCGCCGGTGTCTCCGTCGACACCCGGCACTGGATCGGTGGCGAGCGTGTCGCCTCCGGCGACACCTTCACGGACAGCTCTCCGATCGACGGCAGTCTTCTCGGTGAGATCTCCCGGGGAGGCCCCGCCGAAGCCGATGCCGCTGTCGGCGCCGCCCGTGAGGCGTTCCCCGCCTGGGCCGCCACCCCCCGCGCCGAACGTGCCCGTGTCCTCCACGCCGTCGCCGACGGGGTCGAGAAGCGGATCGAAGAGCTCGCCATCGTCGAGACCACCGACAACGGCGCTCTCCTGCGCTCGCACCGTCGCGGAGTGATGCCGCGCGTCGCGCACAACTTCCGGTTCTTCGCCGACTGGTTGCTCACGCTCGACCACGAGGACTTCGAGACGCGAGGACACACCAACCACGTCTCGTGGGACCCCGCGGGCCCCTGCGTCCTCATCACCCCCTGGAACGCCCCGCTGATGCTGGCCACCTGGAAGGTCGCCCCCGCCCTCGCGGCGGGGAACACCGTCGTCCTCAAGCCCGCCGAATGGTCCCCGCTGACCGCCTCCCTCCTCGCCGACATCGCGGCCGAGGCAGGGCTCCCCGCCGGGGTCCTCAACGTCGTCCAGGGGTACGGCTCCGAGATCGGCGACGCGCTCACCTCGCACCCGGACGTACGCCGCATCAGCTTCACCGGGTCGGTGCCGACCGCCCAGCGGATCGCGCGGTCGGCCGCCGCGAACCTGACGCCGCTCAGCCTCGAACTGGGCGGGAAGTCGCCCCTGCTGGTCTTCGCCGACGCCGACCTGGACCTCGCCGTCGACCTCGCCGTCGAGCAGTACGACAACGCGGGACAGGTCTGTCTCGCCGCGACGCGCATCCTCGTCGACGAATCGGTCGCCGAGGAGTTCACGCGCCGCTTCGTCGAGAAGGCCGGGCGGCTGAGGCAGGGTGACCCCCGAGACGAGTCCACCGACATCGGGCCCACCATCCATCCCCGTCAGCTGGAGAAGATCGACGGCTTCGTACGGAGGGCGATCGCGGCCGGGGCGCGCGCGGTCGTGGGCGGGCATCGCGGGAACGGGCAGTACTACGCGCCCACTCTGCTCACGGACGTCGCCCAGGACTCCGAGATCGTCCAGGAAGAGGTCTTCGGGCCGGTCCTCACCCTCCAGACCTTCGCCGACGAGGACGAGGCCGTACGGCTCGCCAACGACACCCGCTTCGGGCTCGCCGCCACCGTCGCCACGGGCGACACCGAGCGCGCCGGACGGGTCACCGCCCGGCTCGTCGCCGGGACCGTCTGGGTCAACTGCTTCTTCGTCCGCGATCTCCAGGCCCCGTTCGGCGGCTCGCGCCAGTCCGGTGTCGGGCGCGAGGGCGGCACCTGGAGCTTCGACTTCTACTGCGACCTGAAGAACACCGTGACCGCTCCGAAGGGATGGAACGACAACCATGGGTGAGATCGTCGGGGCGGGCCTGCTCGCCCACGTCCCCACCATCGTGCTCCCGAAGGCAGACCGCCTGGAACTGAACGAGGGCAAGGAGATCACTCTCGTCACCGGGCTCCAGCAGCTCCGCGCCGACGTGTTCGAGCGCGGTGCCGCCAACGAATACGACACCGTCGTCGTCCTCGACTCCCACTGGGCCACCACCGTCGAGTTCGTCGTCAGCGCACAACAGCGCCGGGCGGGGCTCTTCACCTCCGAGGAACTGCCACGCGGGATGTGCCGGATGCCGTACGACTTCCCGGGCGACCCCGAACTCGCCCGCAACATCGAGAAGTTCGCGGACCGGCACGGCACCTGGATCACCGCCATCGAGGACGAGTACCTGCCGGTCTACTACGCCACCATCAACCTCTGGAAGTTCCTGGGGGAAGGGCTGGCGGACAAGCGGTGGGTGACCATCGGCGTCTGTCAGACCGGTGACATGGAAGACCATCTGCGCCTCGGCCGGGCGCTCGCCGACGGCATCGCGGCCACGCCGGGCCGCCGGGTGCTGGTGATCGCTTCCGGTGCCCTCTCGCACACCTTCTGGCCGTTGCGGGAGATCCGGGACCACGAGGCCAGTGATCCCGTCCACATCCGCACCCCCGAGGCCCGCGAAGCCGACCACGAGCGCATCGCCTGGTTCAAGGAGGGCCGCCACGACAAGGTCCTCGACACCATGGACGCGTTCTGGAAGTTCAAGCCCGAGGCGAAGTTCTTCCACTACCTCATGATGGCCGGCGCTCTCGGTGGGCGGGCCTGCACCGCCCGGGCCCGGCAGTACGGGGAGTACGAGAACTCCGTCGGCACCGGCCAGGTCCATCTCTGGTTCGACCGGCCCGCCGACGGCTGGACCGGCACCGGCCGGCCCGCCCCGGCACACCAGCGCACCCCGCACAGCCGCCCCCAGGAGGTCTGAGACATGCCCGAACTCCGCCGCATCCTCCTCGACGGCGCCGCCGTCGAGGTCACCGTCGACGGGGACGAACTCGTCGCCGGGGACGGCCGCCGCGTCAAGACCGAGGACGCCCGGCATCTGCCCCCGGTGGTCCCCTCCAAGGTGATCGCCGTCCATCTCAACCACCGCAGCCGGGTCGACGAGTTCCGGACCGACCTTCCCGGGACCCCGACCTACTTCCACAAGCCGGTCTCCTCCCTCAACTCCCACCAGGGCGCCGTCGTCCGCCCCGAGGGCTGCAAGTGGCTCAACTACGAGGGCGAGGTCGCCATCGTCATCGGGAAGACCGCGCGGAACATCTCACCGGCCGAGGCGGGCGGGTACATCGCCGGCTACACCGTCGCCAACGACTACGGGCTGCACGACTTCCGTGACACGGACGCCGGGTCCATGCTCCGTGTGAAGGGTTCCGACACCCTCTGCCCGCTCGGACCGGGGCTGGTGACCGACTGGGACTTCCACGGCAAGCGGCTGCGGACGTACGTCAACGGCGAGGTGGTCCAGGACGGCTCGACCGACGAGATGCAGTGGGACATGCACTACCTCGTCGCCGACATCGCCCGCACGATCACCCTGTACCCGGGCGACGTGCTGCTGTCCGGCACGCCCGCCAACTCCCGGCCCGTGCGGCCCGGCGACGTCGTCGAGGTCGAGGTCGAGGGCCTCGGCCGGCTCACCAACCACATCGTCACCGGCCCCACCGCCATCCGCACCGATGTGGGCGCCCAGCCGACCGAGTCCGAGGAGGTGCTGTCCACCGCCCTCGGCGGCGACTGGGAGTTCCGCGGCATCCGCCCGCCCCGGCGTTGACCGCGCGAACGGCGTCGACCGGGCCCACGGCGGTGTCCGACCCGGCGGGTAAGGTCGCGAACATGACCGCATCCGCCGAGGGAACCGAGGGATCGACGGGCCCCGAGGGCTCCGAAGGCCCCGAGGGCCGTAAGCCGCGCCGGCGCATGAACTACGGCGAGGGCCGCGAGGCCCTGCTGAACGCCGCCGTGCGGGTCGTGGCGCGGGGCGGGCTGCGCAAGCTCACCTACCGGGCGGTCGCGCAGGAGGCGGGCACCACGCACGGCCTCGTCGTCCACCACTTCGGCTCGCGTGACGCGCTGATCGAGGAGGCCCTCGCCCACGCGATCCGCACCTCGCTCAGCACCAGCGCGCTCGAACCGGGCACCGGCGAGGTCGCCGACTTCTCGGTCGGTGTCTCCGACATGGTCACGGCCAATCCGGACATCCAGGCCTTCCAGTACGAGCTGCTGCTGGAGGCCCGCCGTCGCCCCGAACTGCTCCCGCAGATCCGCGCCCTGTACGACGACTACTTCGACGCCACCGAGCGCGAGCTGTCCCGCATGCTGCCCGGCGGCGCCGACCGCCCGCTGACCCGGCTGGTCTTCGCCGCCCTGGACGGGCTCGTGCTGCACCAGCTCGTCTTCGGGGAGCCCGAGACCACCGACGCCGCGATCGAGGAGCTGCGGGGCCTGCTCCGGCTCCTCTCGGCGGACGGGCAAGAGAACCAGGGTCACGAGGTGCCGGAGAACGAGGTCTGACCTGCGTCTTTCAGGACCCCGGGCACCCGTGGCCCGGGGTCCTTCGCGGTGGCCGGACCCCCGCTTCGCCGTCCCGGATCCACAGCCGTACCAATTCTTCGCGCCAGCCCTTGCCAAACGGATAGTTCCAGCCCACCATGAGGCAACTCGTTTGGCCTGAAACGAAGTCCTCTTCCCCAGGCAGGTGATCCGAGTGGACAGTCAGACGGCGGTCCGGAACCAGACCGCGCCCGACCCCTCCACCGCAGGCAAGCTCAAGCCCAACTCGCTAGGCGTGCTGGGCATCCTCTTCTTCGTCCTCTCCGCCCAGGCGCCGCTGACCGGTGTCGCGGGCGCCGTCCCGATCGCCGTGGCCATCGGCAACGGGGCCGCCGCCCCCGCCGCCTACCTCGCGGCAGGCGTGATCATCCTGCTGTTCTCGGTCGGCTTCGTCACCATGGGCCGGCATGTGGTGGACGCCGGGGCCTTCTACCGGTACATCGGCAAAGGGCTCGGCCCCCATCTCGGCAACGGCAGCGCGGGCATCGCCCTCTTCGCGTACTGCGCGATCCAGGCCGCCATGTACGGCCTGTACGGGGCCACCGTCAGCGGGCTGCTGGCGCACTACCCAGAGGCGGACGTGCCCTGGTGGGCGTGTGCCCTGCTCACCATGGCGGTCGTGCAGGTCCTCGGTGCGCTCGGCATCAGATGGGCGCCAAGGTGCTGGCCGTGTTCGTGCTGGCCGAGTTCAGCATCCTGGCCGCCTTCGCGGTCGTCAGCCTCGTCAAGGGCGGGGGGCCCGAGGGGCTCGGCCTCGCGGACACGTTCTCGCCGGGTGCGGCCCTCGAAGGGGCTCCGGGTGTGGCGCTGATGTTCGCCGTGGCGTCGATGATCGGCTTCGAGGCCACCGCGATCTACGGCGAGGAGGCGCGCGAACCCCGCCGAACGGTGCCCCGTGCCACCTATCTGGCGGTCGTCCTCGTCACCGGCTTCTTCGCCTTCGCCTCCTGGATGCTGATCTCCTCCTACGGCGCCTCGAAAGCGGCCGCGGCCGCCGGGCAGGCCCTGGAGGGCGGTGACTCGACGACGTTCGTCTTCGCGCCGATCGCCGCCCAGTTCGGCACCTGGGTCAACGACGTGCTGCCCGTCCTGCTGGCCACCTCGCTCTTCGCGGGCATCCTCGCCTTCCACAACTCGGCCAACCGCTACCTGTTCTCGCTCAGTCGCGAGGGCCTCCTGCCGCGGAGGCTGTCGGCGGTCAACCGCCGGCACTCACCCGGCGTCGCGGGCTTCGTGCAGACGGCGATCGCCGTGCTGCTGGTGGCCCCGTTCGCGCTGGCCGGCAAGGACCCGGTGGTGACCCTGTTCTCGTGGGGGAGCGGGGTAGCCGTGCTGGCGATCATGCTCCTGTACTTCCTGACCTCGGTCTCGGTCGTCGTCTTCTTCCGGCGCGAGCGCCTCGACACGCGGCCGTGGAACACGCTGATCGCCCCGGTGCTGGGCGCGCTAGGGATCGCCGGTGCCATCTGGCTGATCGTCGAGAACTTCACGACCCTCATCGGCGGCGAACGGGCCACCGCCGTATGGCTCCAGCTGACGGTTCCGGCCGTCCTGGTGCTGGGCATCGTGGCCGGTCGACTGACGCGCCCGGCCCGCCGGTAGCGGGTGCCCGCCACCCGGTCGAGCGTGGCCGGCCGGGTGGCGGGCGGATGCCGGCCCGGCTCAGGGCCGCCCCCTGACCTAATAGTTTGATATCAAACGAATTCTGGAGGTTCCGCATGCTGGACGCCACCCACGAGGAGTGGCTGCGTCGCGCCAAGTCCCTGGAACTGTCCGGCGCCCATCACGTCGACGGCGCCGACGAGCCGGGCGGGGGCGGGCACTTCGCGGTCGTCTCGCCGCGGGACGGCCAGGTGCTGGCCCAGGTCGCCGACGGGGGCGCCGCCGAGGTGGACGCGGCCGTCGCCGCCGCCCGCCGGGCCTTCGACGCGGGACCGTGGCCGCGGCTCGCGCCCGCCGAACGCGGCCGGGTCCTGCTGCGGCTCGCCGACCTGCTTCAGGAGCGGCGCGCGGAACTGGCGCTGACCGTCAGCCTGGAGATGGGCAAGCCGATCACGGACGCGTACGACATCGAACTGCGCGCCGCCATCGCCACCTTCCGCTGGTACGGCCAGCTCGCCGACAAGCTCACCGACGAGTCGCCGCACACCGCCCCCGACGCCCTCGCCCTGGTCACCCGTGAGCCGGCCGGTGTCGTGGGCGCCGTCGTGCCCTGGAACTTCCCCCTGACGCTGGCGGGTTGGAAGATCGCCCCGGCACTCGCGGCCGGCTGCACCGTCGTACTGAAGCCGTCGGAGAACTCCCCGCTGTCGGCGTTGACGCTTGCCCGTCTCGCCACCGAGGCCGGGCTGCCGCCGGGCGTGCTCAACGTCGTGAACGGCGAGGGCCCCGTCGCCGGACGCGCCCTCGGTCTCCACCCCGACGTCGACGTCCTGGCCTTCACCGGCTCCACCGCCGTGGGCCGTCACTTCCTGCACTACGCCGCCGACTCCAACCTCAAGCGCGTCTGGCTCGAACTCGGCGGCAAGTCGCCGAACATCGTCCTCCCCGACGCCCCCGACCTGGACCGGGCCGCGGCCACCGCCGCCTGGGGCATCTTCTTCAACCAGGGCGAGATGTGCACGGCGCCCTCCCGGCTCCTGGTGCACTCCTCGATCGCCGACCGGGTCACCGAGGCGATCGTCCGGCGGGCCCGGGAGCTGCGGGTCGGTGACCCCCTCGACCCGGCCACCGAGATGGGCGCCCTGGTCGGCGAGGTTCACCTGGGCCGCGTGCGGGACCACATCGCCACCGGCGTGAGCGAGGGCGCCCGCTTGCTGACGGGCGGCTCCCGCGCCCTCGCCGACACCGGCGGCAGCTTCCTCCAGCCGACCGTCTTCGACCACGTGGACCCCGGCATGCGGCTCGCCCGCGAGGAGATCTTCGGCCCTGTCCTGTCCGTCCTCGCCTTCGACGACCTGGACGAGGCGGTACGGCTGGCCAACGCGACCGAGTACGGCCTCGCCGCCGGCCTGTGGACCTCCGACCTCTCCACCGCCCACCGGGTCTCCCGTGCGCTGAAGGCCGGCACGGTGTGGGTCAACTGCTACGAGGAGGGCGACCTGACCGTGCCCTTCGGCGGCATGAAGCAGTCCGGGAACGGCCGCGACAAGTCCGCGCACGCCCTGGAGAAGTACACCGAGCTCAAGACCACCTGGATCCAGCTGTGACCCGCCCGCTGATCGCCGTACCCGCCCGCTTCTCCGCCACCACCTCGGCGCTGCGCCACGCCGCCGAGGTGAGCGCCCGTGCCCTGGTCGAGGCCGTGTGGCGAGCGGGCGGCGAACCGGTGAGCATCCATCCGGCCGACCCCGCCGAGGCCGGCGCCGACGTGGCGGAACGGCTTGCCCGCTTCGACGGCGTCCTGCTCCCCGGCGGCGGCGACCTCGCCCCGTACCGCTACGGCGCCACCGGCATCCACCCCAGCGTCTACGACGTGGACGGCCTCCAGGACGACTTCGACCTCGAAGCCGCCCGACGGGCACTGGATCTGGGTATCCCGCTGCTGGCGATCTGCCGCGGCCTCCAGGTCGTGAACGTCGCCCTCGGCGGCACGCTGGAGCAGGACATGGGCGGCCCCGAACGCGAACACCGGCACCTCGTGCACCCCGTGCCGATCCGGCCCGGCACCCTGCTGGAACGCGCCACCGGCGCCGGGAAGGCGGAAGCCTCCTGCTACCACCACCAGCGGGTGGACCGTGTCGGCGCAGGACTCACGGTCACCGCGCGCGCGGCCGACGGGACGGTGGAAGGGCTCGAACTCCCGGGCGCGGAAGGGTGGTTCACCGCTGTGCAGTGGCACCCCGAGGACACGGCCCACCGGGATCCGGTGCAGCAGGCCCTTTTCGACGCCCTGGTGCGGGCCGCACGCGAGCGCCGCTGACCGCGGGCGTCGCCCGGTCCGAGCGCCGGCGAGCGGACCGGCGCCGCTCAGGCGCGCGGGCGGCGGCCGCTGCGCCGGGGGGCCGGCTCGGCGCCGTCGAGCAGGGCGAGGCGGCGCTCCTCGCCCTGCTCCTCGACCTGGAGCACCACCTTGCGCAGACCCTCCGCGACGCTCCGGCACTCCTCGGCGCTCAGCTGTCCGGCGACGAAGGCCTCCTCCTCGTTGAAGGCCGGGAACAGGCGCCGCATCAGCGCCTCGCCCTCCTCGGTCAGGCTGAGCAGTACCAGCCGGCCGTCGGTGGGATGCCCGGCCCGCTTGATCAGCCCGCGCCCCTCCAGCGTCCGGGCGACGCCGGTGAGTGTCCCCTTGGAGATGCCGGCCTCCTCCGCGACATGCCGGGTCTCCGACTCGCCCCACACCCAGACGACCCAGAGCACCACGAACGCCGTCCAGGTCAGATCGGCCCCGCGCAGCACGGAGTTCTCCAGGTGCTGCCGGACCGTCGAGGCCGCGCGGTAGATGTTCGCGACCACGGCCATCTGTTCCCGGTGCAGCGAAATGCCGCCGAGCTTGGCCTCGGCCAGCTTCTCGGCTTCGGTGATCGATCGTTGGCCGGGCATGGGCACCCTCCTGGTGTCGTTCGGGTTCAAATTGTACGAAGGGCCCGTCGGTGTTCGTTCCTCGGACGCCCTCTTGACGCCGGCCGCGAACGGGCCGACACTCCCATCAGGTTTCCTAGTGAATTGGTAGGGAAGTGTGGAGAGTGCCGAGTCGGTCACCGGCCGCATGAGCCGTGGCCCCCTTCTCACGTCCCGCCGCCACATCGACCTGCTCCGCGTCTCCAGCGCGACCAGTCCCCTGAGCTGAGCCTCAGCCGCTTCCGCCACGAGTACGTCCACGCGCCTGCCCAGGGGAGAGTCATGTCCGTCACACCGCTGGCCGCCCACTCGTCCACGCGGACCGCCCCGGCCTTCCGCGGCCGGATCGGCCGCGACGCACGGAGCGGGCACTACGCCGTGCCGCGCCGCTACCGCCTCCATCTGTCGACCGCCTGCCCGGACGGCCTGCGCATCGCCGTGGCCCACAGCCTGCTGGGCATCGACGACAACTGTCCCGCGACGTTCCTGCCCGCGATCCCCGACTGCCCCGACGGCGGACACGCCGTGCTGCGTCCGCTGTACGACGCCAGCGCCCACCGGTACACCGGCCCGGCCCTCGCGCCGGTCCTCAGCGACGACTGGTCGGGGCGCATCGTGAGTACGCACGCACCCGACATCACCCGCGACCTCGCCCGGCGTTTCGGCGCCGGCCGGGTGGACCTGTACCCGAGCGGCGCCGAGTCGGAGATCGAGGCCGTCGAGCGGATGTGCGCCCAGGACATCGAGGCGGCCGCGCAGAGCGCGGGAGCGGTCGGCACCGAGCGCGCGGAGCGGGACGAGGGGCTTCAGACGCTGCTGAGCTCGCTGGGCGCCCTGGACCGCTGGCTGGACGGGCGTGCGTACATGATCCGGGATCAGATCACGGCCGCGGACGTCGAGTTGTGGGTCACCCTGGTCCAGCTCGACACCGTCCACCGCCACCACCTGGACGCCGCCGCGGTGCACCGCATCGCCGCCCACCCCGCCCTGTGGGCCTACGCCCGCCGACTGGCCGCGCACCCCGCCTTCGGTGCGCACCTCGACCTCGACGCCATCGCCCGCCGCCACCACGCCCGTTGCCGGGGCCTGGAAGCCGCCGGAGCGGCCGTGCAGATCCTGGACTGGGCGGCCCACGCGGCAGGCGGGAGCGGCGCCCCGCGGGTGGAGCGGCCCTGAACCGTCCGCGGCGTGGACCGGTGTCGCCGAATCAGGAACGGCACCGCCGTCGGGGAACACTCGCAAAGGGCGCGGCGTTGTGAGTGACCACGAGATGTGTGAGGCGCCGCAGCGCGCGAGGCGATGGGCGGAGGGGGCGGACGTGACGCACGTGTTCCACGCCGCCCACCTGTACTCCCGGCCCCACATCGACCTCCAGCGCGTGGCCGGCGCGCTCTGTCGCTCCTGACTCTCCCTCAGCCCGCGACCCGGGGACCCCGTTCCCCCCTCGTCGTGCTCGCCCCACCGCCGTGCCCAGCTCTGAACGAGGGCCGGCGATCTCGTACGGACTTCCAGGAAGGCACTGACGCGTGTCATCTGCTCCCTCTTCCCCCCTGCACCTCGCCGTCGCCCTGGACGGCACCGGCTGGCATCCCGCCTCCTGGCGCGAGCCGGTGGCCCGGCCCCGGGATCTGTTCACCGCCGCGTACTGGGCCGACCTGGTCACCGAGGCCGAGCGCGGACTGCTCGACTTCGTGACCATCGAGGACGGCCTCGGCCCGCAGTCCTCCCACTTCCTGGACCCGGACGAGCGCACCGACCAGGTACGCGGCCGCCTCGACGCGGTCCTCATCGCCTCCCGTGTGGCCCCGTTGACCCGGCACATAGGTCTGGTGCCGACGGTGGTGTCCACCCACACGGAGCCGTTCCACATATCCAAGGCGATCGCCACCCTCGACCATGTCAGCAACGGACGCGCCGGCCTGCGGGTCCAGATCACCGCCCGCCCGAACGAGGCCGCGCACTTCGGGCGCCGCACCATCCCGCGCATCGACGCCTACGACAGCCCGGCCGCCCAGGAAGTGGTGACCGACCTCTTCGACGAGGCCGCCGACCACGTGGAGGTGGTGCGCCGCCTCTGGGACAGCTGGGAGGACGACGCCGAGATCCGGGACGCCGCCACCGGCCGCTTCATCGACCGCGACAAGCTGCACTACATCGACTTCGAGGGCCGCCGCTTCAGCGTCAAGGGCCCCTCCATCACGCCCCGCCCGCCGCAGGGCCAGCCGATCGTCACCGCCCTCGCCCACGACACCGTGCCGTACCGGCTCGTGGCCCGCGCCGCCGACATCGGCTACGTCACCCCGTACGACGTCGACGAGGCCCGTGCCCTCGTCGCCCGGATCCGTGCCGAGCAGAACGCCGCCGGGAGGGCCGCCGAGCCCCTGCACGTCTTCGGCGATCTGCTGGTCTTCCTCGACGACGACCCCGCCGCCGCGACGGCACGCCGGGAACGGCTCGACGCGCTCGCGGGACAGCCGTACCCGAGTGACGCCCTGGTCTTCACCGGCACAGCAGCCCAACTCGCCGATCTCCTCCAGGAGTTGAGCGGCGGCGGACTGACCGGCTTCCGGCTGCGTCCCGCCGTCGTCGGCCACGACCTCCCGGCGATCACCCGGCACCTGGTCCCCGAACTCCAGCGCCGCGGCGCCTTCCGCCGGGCCTACGAGGCCGACACCCTGCGCGGTCTGCTCGGCCTGGCCCGCCCCGCCAACCGCTACGCCGCCACCGCCTGAGCCGGAAGGACCGCACCGACATGAGCAAGCCGCTGAAGCAGATCCATCTGGCCGCGCACTTCCCGGGCGTCAACAACACCACCGTGTGGAGCGACCCGAGGGCCGGCAGCCATATCGAGTTCAGCTCCTTCGTCCACTTCGCGCGGACCGCCGAACGCGCCAAGTTCGACTTCCTGTTCCTCGCCGAGGGACTCAGGCTCCGCGAACAGGGCGGGCAGATCTACGACCTCGACGTCGTCGGCCGCCCCGACACCTTCACCGTCCTCGCCGCGCTCGCCGCCGTCACCGAGCACCTCGGGCTGACCGGCACCATCAACTCCACCTTCAACGAGCCCTACGAGGTCGCCCGCCAGTTCGCCAGCCTGGACCACCTCTCCGGCGGCCGCTCCGCCTGGAACGTCGTCACCTCCTGGGACGCCTTCACCGGCGAGAACTTCCGCCGCGGCGGCTTCCTGCCGCAGGAGGAGCGCTACTCCCGCGCCAAGGAGTTCCTGGCCACGGCGAACGAACTCCTCGACTCCTGGCACGGCGACGAGATCCTCGCCGACCAGGAGACCGGCACGTTCCTGCGGGACGCCAAGGCCGGCGCCTTCGTCCACACCGGGCAGCACTTCGACATCCACGGCCAGTTCAACGTCCCGCGCTCGCCCCAGGGCCGACCGGTCGTCTTCCAGGCCGGCGACTCCGAGGAGGGCCGCGAGTTCGCCGCCTCGTCCGCCGACGCGATCTTCAGCCGGTACGCGGCCCTGGAGCCGGGACGGGCCTTCTACCGGGACGTCAAGAGCCGCCTCGCCAAGTACGGCCGCCGGTCCGACCAGTTGCTCATCCTGCCCGCGGCGAGCTTCGTCCTCGGCGACACCGACGCGGAGGCCGAGGAACTGGCCAAGGAGGTACGCCGCGCGCAGGTCAGCGGCGCCACCGCCATCAAGCACCTGGAGTTCGTCTGGAACCGGGATTTGTCCTCGTACGACCCCGACGGCCCGCTGCCCGACGTCGACCCGGTGGTGAGCGAGGAGCACATCTCCCGCGGCCGTGCCCAGGTGCGCATGTACCGCGACCCGCTGGCCACCGCCCGCGAATGGCGTGAGCTCGCGGCCGCCAACAAGTGGTCCATCCGCGACCTCGTCATCGAGACCGGCAACCGCCAGAACTTCATCGGCGCCCCGGCGACCGTCGCGAGGACCATCAACGACTTCGTGCAGGCCGACGCGAGCGACGGCTTCATCCTCGTCCCGCACCTCACCCCCGGCGGCCTCGACGCCTTCGCCGACCAGGTCGTCCCGCTGCTCCAGGAACAGGGCGTCTTCCGCACCGAGTACGAGGGCCCGACCCTCCGCGACCACCTGGGCCTGACCCACCCCGACCAGGTGGGCGGCAACCAGCGGGCGGCGTCGTGAAGTTCCGCCCCGTCACTCTGATCGTGCACTGCCCGTCAGCGTCTCCGCCGACGTCGTCGTCGCCGAGGACGACGCGACCGCCCGCGAACTCGCCACCGGTCACGACCTGTGGGTGAGCAGCATCCGGGTCGACCGGGTGCGCTCGTACGAACTGCTCGCCGACGAATGGCGACGGCGAGGCCACGGAGACCACCGCGGTCACCGAATGGCATGGCCGGCGCACGTCGCCCTCCCCCGAAGGCGGCGTGCGCCGGCCGCTTCCCCCGGCGCCGGACAGTGGACTGTCGCATCCGCGTACGTCAGCGGATCCGTGCCGTCACCAGCACATGACCGCGGTCTCCCCCGAACCCCAGTTGGCGTACAGACGCACGCGGACGAAATAGCGGCGGCCCTTGACGAGGCGGGCCCTGACGGTGGCGTTGTGCGGGGTGCCGCCGTCGTCCTGGGCCGTGACGTAGCGGGGCTCGCCGTCCCGCTCCTCGAAGACCACGACGACCGTGTCGCCGGCACCGAAGGTGCCCACCGTGTACTCGCGGGTCTCCGGCGGCTCGACGACGAAGTCGGCCTGCTGCGCCGGCCCCAGCCGCAGCGCTGCCGAACGGAACGGCACCAGCTCCCGCGGCCCCGGCGACTCGGCCGGCGGGTACCAGCGGCGGACGAACTCCTTGTCGGCCTTGGACAGCGCACCGGGCGGGTTCAGGCCCGCGCGGAACTGCTCCGGCTCCAGGATCAGCCCGGCCGAGAAGGGATACTCCATGATCGAGAGCGGGTCCCAGACGGAGCCGTTGACCTCGTTCGGGTCGAGCTTGCGCAGGATGTTGAAGAACGTCTTGTCCCGGCTCCAGTAGTTCGGCGGGCCCGCCAGTTCGGTGTACACGGCCTCGTCGTCCCAGTGGATACCGGCGAACGGGCTCTGGTGCTCGTGCAGCATGCCGAGCGCGTGCCCGATCTCGTGCAGGGCCGTGCCGCGCTCCCCGGGCACGGTCAGGTCCCAGCCGAAGTTCATGGTGCGTTCGTTCAGACCGACCTGGAGCGCGTCCTTGCCCACGGTCGACCAGGAGCCGTCACCGACCTGGAACCCGATGCGCAGCTCCGCCTCCGACCGGTCGCCCACCTCCACGCACGACAGCCCGGTACCGAGGCCCTGCCACTCCTGGAAGCACTCGCGCACGACGTCGCGCTGCTCCTTGCCGCCGACCCAGGAGACGCGCCGGGTCCGGCCGGTCCCCGGATCGGGGATCACGGATCCGTCGGAGTCCCGGTCGAAGAAGTAGTAGTGCAGCACGGTGCCGTTGACCCACATCCGGCTTCCGCCGATGAGCGCACTGAGCCGCTCGGCGGCCAGTCCCGGTGCGAAGACGGGGACCGGCTGCTGCGCGAGGGAGCAGTAGCGTGCGGTCATGCGAACAGGCTGCCGTCGGGACACCGCGGGCGCCTGAGTCGAGGGCTACTCAAGTACCCCTGTATCAGGCGTGAGTCACCGCGCTCCTATTGCCGTGATGACTTTCGAACGGGACGCGAAGACCCTGGACACGCCCTGGCCGTTCACCGGCCGCGAGGGCGAACTCGAACTGGTCCGTGGGTCCTTGACCGCCGGTCGGAACGGCATCGTGATCACAGGCCCCGCGGGCTGCGGCAAGACCCGGCTCGTCACCGAGGCCGTCCGCGGCAGCGACCGCGTCCGGGTGGCCGGCACCCCGGAGACCCACCGGATCCGCTTCGCCGCGTTCGCGCACCTCGTCCCCGAGTCGGCCTCCCTGCACGGCGCCTTCCAGCACCTGTCGGGCGTACGGCTGCTCCTGGTCGACGACGCGCATCTGCTCGACGACGCCTCCGCCGCCCTCGTCCACCAGCTGGCCGTACAGGGACGCACCCGGCTCCTGGTCGTCACCACCGACGGCGCCCCCGTCCCGGGCGCGATCGCCCGGCTGTGGACCGGCGAACTACTGCCCCGCCTCAGCCTGGAGCCGCTGCCCCGCGAGGAGACCGCCCGGATCCTGGCGGGCGGAACGGACGGCGACGGCCTGGAACCGCTCACCGTGAACCGGCTGCACCGGTTGTCCCGGGGAGACCTGCGGTTGCTGCGCGACCTGGTGGTCGGGGCGCGTGAGCGCGGGCTGCTCAGCCGCGTCCCGGACTCGGACGCGTGGGCGTGGCGCGGCCCGGTACCGGTCACCGCGGCCGTACGCGAGCGCACCGCACACGTCCTCGGCCGCACCTGCCCCGACGAGCGCGAGAGCCTCGAACGCCTCGCGTTCGCCGAGCCGTTGCCCCTGGACCTGGCCGCGTTCCCCCTCCGTGCCCTGGAGCACCTGGAGGCCGACTCCCTGGTCCACGTCGACGACCGGGGCGCCGTCCGCCTCGCCCACCCCCTGCACGGCCCGGTGCTGCGGGCCGCGGCCGGCGGGCTGCGGGCGAGGCGGCTGTCGCGGACGCCGGACCAGTGCGGCCCCGCCCTCGACGCCGAGCGGGCCGAACTGACCCGCCGCATCGAGGAGGCGGACGTACGGACGATGCCCACGCCCGTGGGGGAGTGGCTGGTCGCGGAGGGCGCGCCGGTACCAGCCGCGTACGCCGCCGTACGCGCCCGGTTCGCGCGGCTGCGCGGGGAGCTGCGGGAGGCGGCGGCATGGGCGCGGGAGGGGCTGCGGGACGGCGGCGACGATCCGTCCTGCCGCCTCGAACTCGGTCTCGCCGCAGCGCAGTCGGGGGATGCCCCGGCCGCGCACACGATCCTGGGTGGCCGCTCCCACGGGGGTGGGGCGGTCACCCGGCCGGCGGCGTCCCGCGGCACCGCGGACGGGGCGGTGGAGGCGATCACCGGCGACGCGTACGACGCCGTCCGCCTCGGTGCCCCCGAGCGGGCCGCGGGCCGCCTCACCGGTGTCTTCGCCGCGCACGCCGCCGCGCTCGACCGCGGCGACGGCCCCGCCCTGGACCGGGTGGCCGGGGAACTGGAGGAGCGCGGCTTCCTGCTGTTCGCCGCCGAGGCGCACGCCCAGGCCGTACGGGCCCACCGCGACCCGAGCGCCGCCCGCACCGCACGCACGCGTGCCGTCGCCCTGGCCCGCCGCTGCCAGGGCGCGCGCACCCCGGCGCTCTCCGGCCTGGTCCTGGGCGAACTGACCGCCAGGCAACGGCAGATCGTCAACCTGGCCGCCGCCGGACTGAGCAACCGCCAGATCGCCGAGAAGCTCACCCTGTCCGTCCGCACCGTCGGCAACCACCTCTACAGCGCCTACGCCCGCCTCGGCGCCGGTGACCGGGGCGCACTGCCCTGGCTGGTGGAGCTGCCGGACACACGGTCGGCGTAAGGGAGGCGGGCCTTCCCCGAACCGGTCAGGCCGCGCCGAACGCCGAGAACGCCCACCCCGTCGCCTGGTGCAGCGCGTCGCCCGGCAGGGCCGCCCGGGCGTCGCGCAGCGCCTGCGCCAGAGCGAGCCCTTGGCTGAGTCCCTTGTGCAGGGCGAGCATCAGCGGCACCACCGCGGCGTCGTTGACCGGCGCGGTGCACGCCACCACCCCCGCCGTGCCCAGCGGCAGCAGGGCGGTGACCAGGCCGAGCAGTTCGTCGGCGCCCACCGACGCGAACCGGGCCGTGTCGCAGCAGGAGAGGATGATCCGGTACGGGCTGCGGTCCAGACGCTCGAAGTCGTGCACCACGATCGGCCCGTCGGCCATCCGCAACGACGAGAACAGGGGGCTGTCCGCGCGGAACGTACCGTGGGCGGCGATATGGGCCAGCGCGGCGCCGTCGAGCTCCTCCAGCACGCGCGGCACGCGCGCGTCGGCGTGCTCCAGGACGACGGCCCCGCCGTACCGGCCGGCCAGATGCGGCACCTCCGCCCCGCCGGTCGCCAGACCCGGCCCGCGCACCAGCACCTGGCGGCCGCCCGGCGGCGGCTCGGTCTCCCGGGCGCGCAGCCAGCTGCTCGCCGACGGCGACACGCTGAGCACCCGCTCGCGCAGCGACGGCAGCAGCGCCCACGGCACGCGGTGCAGCCGGGCCGGCGGGACCACGACCACGGGGCCGTCGCCCAGATGCGCCGCGGCCGGACCGAGCAGCAACTCCTCCAGCCGCCGCCCCGCCGCTTCGACCACCGGCAGGCGTCCGTCCGCCCCGGGGTGGGCCAGCCGCCGCAGCCCGGCCTGGACATGCTCGGCCTCGGTCTCCGCGTCGGCCAGCAGCCCGCCCTCGTACCGGCGCACCCGCCCCTGCCCGCACAGCAGCACCTGCACCCGCCCGTCCAGCACGGCGAGTTCCACCAGGCGCACGTCGTCCTCGCCGAGCCGTGCCAGCAGCCGGCCCGGGTCGAAGCGGAAGCCGTCGCCGGGGGTGTCGCCGCGCAGGTGCAGGGTCCGGGCGCGTATCTCCCGTTCCAGGCGCCGCTGTTCGCGCTCCAGCGCCGGAACCGGACGGGCCTCGCTGCGGGCCTCCTCGGCACGCGCCGCGATCTCCCGGAACGCCGTCAGGACACTCTGGAGCCCCGGATCGGCCGGCGGCCTGGTGGGCGGCGTCGACAGCGCGGTGGCCCGCCAGCGCTCGCTCCACACCAGCAGCCGGCGCGGACTGCCGGAGTCGAGGCTGGCCTGCTGGGCCAGCGCGGCCAGCTCGGCGCCCTGCGCGGTGGCCCGGGCCCTGAGCTCCGAGGCGCCCAGCGTCATCCGGTGGGCGTCCAGCACGTCCAGGCCGCGCCGGCAGGCCTCCGCCACACCGCGCCCCGACCCGGCCGCCCGGGCCCGCAGCGCCTGCGCCGCCCAGCCCGTCATCCGCGCCAGCGGCGGCCCGCTGTGCCGGCTGCGGGCGGCGACGCCCAGATGCCGCTCGGCGTCGGCCCGCCAGCCCAGGGTGAGCGCGATCCGGCCCGCGAGCAGCGAGGCCTCCGGCGCGGCCGGCGCGCCGAAGGAGGCCAGCCGCTCGGCGACCGCGGCCGTGTCGGCGACCAGCCGGCCCGAACTGCGCCCGGCGGCCACCCGCGCCTCGCTCAGCACCAGCCGGGCATGCGTCTCCCACCAGCTGCGCCGCTGCCCGGCGAACAGCCGGACGGCCATGTCGGCGCGTGCGATCGCGGTGTGCGCGTCACCCGCCAGCCGGGCGGCACGCGCGGCGACCAGCAGCAGCTCGGCCTTGCGGGTGGACTGGCCGCCGATGCCGTCGAGCACGCCGATCGCCGTGTCGGCCTCGGCCAGCGCCTCCGGGGCGAGCCCGGCGGCCATCAGCACCTCGCACCGGCGGATGTTCAGCATGAACGTCGGCGTGCCGAGCTTGGCGTACCGTTCCTCGGCCTCGTCGAGCAGCCGCAGCGCGGCCGGGATGTCGCCGGACCGGAACGCCGCGAGCCCCCGGCTCTCCACCGCGTCGGCCTTGTCGTGCTCCTGGCCCGTGGTGCCCCACAGCGCCTCGGCCGCGGTGAAGTCGGCGTCCGCCCGGTCCACCGCGCCGAGCGCCAGGTGCACGGTGGCGCGCAGGGTCAGCGCCCGCGCCGTCCAGATGACGTCGTCCACCTGCCGCAGCACGGGTATCGCCCGGCGTACGTCCTCCAACGCCTCCCGGTGCCGGCCCAGGACCCAGCGGGCGTAGGCCCGGCGGTACAACACGCGCGCACGGGTGTGTCCGCTGCCCCGCTCGATCCCGCGCTCCAGCGCGGCGAGCCCCTGCTGGGTGCGGCCCGCGTGCACCAACGCGACGCCGAGCGCGGCCAGGACGTCCGCCTCCCGGTCGGCCGACTCCGCGCGTGCCGCGAGATTTCGGGCACGCCGCAGGTGATACAGGGCGATGCGCATGTCGCCCCAGTCCCGCTGCCAGATGCCGATCACCTGGTGGGCGACGGAGGCGTGCAACGGCGACGGATCGGCGTCGAGCACCCCTTCCGCCCTCGCCAACGCGTCGTTCGGGGCGGCGAACACCATCGGCAGCAGTTCGAGAACTGAGTCGCTTCCCGCTGTCACTTCACGGATGGTAGTTGCCCCGGAACCGTGCCACACCGGTTTGGCGCTGTATCAATCGGCGACCGCACGGCTCTGACTGACGAACGTCGCCTCAGGGGGAGGACCCGCCATGGCACCACAGCGATTCCACGAGCAGTTCGAGCAGATCCAGCGCTCCATGCCCGACGTCCCCCTCGCGATGGGACCGGACGACTCCGCCGAGTTCATCTACGAGAAGGGGTACGTGCTGGTCCGCGACGGCGAGGACGCCCGCGTGGTCGAGGACACCGTGCGGGCGCACTTCACCGCCGACCCCGGCCTGGTCCAGGACAACGTGCGCCGCGCGAGCCCGCGGACCAACCGCTCGGGCATCACCCGCATCCAGGTCGGCGACCCCGGCGAGGGGGACCGCAGCGGCGACCTCACCGTCGCGCACGCCCTGCGCGCCCTGCGCGAGACGGAGGGCCGCACCGGACGGCGGCTCGTCAGCCGCAACCACCTCGTCGGGATCACGGGACAGGTCAACTCCTGCCCCGGAGACGAACCCGCGCCCGCCCCGCTCGCCGACGGGACCAACCCCGCGGCGGCCGAGGGCGTCCACGACCCGGACACCGCCGTCGGGGTCCTCGTCATCGACACCGGCCTCATGCACGACTACCGCTCCTTCCCGCTGCTGGCCCACACCGAGGGCGACGCCCAGACCCAGGAGTGCGACGGTGAGGGCGTCCTCCAGCAGTACGTCGGCCACGGCACCTTCATCGCCGGGCTCGTCGCCGCCGTGGCACCCAACACGGACATCACCGTCCGCAACACCCTCCACGACGCGGGCGCCATCCTGGAGTCCGAGTTCGGCGAGAAGCTCTTCGAGGCCGTCGACGCGGGCGGCTGGCCCGACATCCTCAGCCTCTCCGCCGGCACCTCCAACGGCCGCACCGACGGTCTGCTCGGCGTCGAGGCGTTCATGCGGGAACTGCGCGACCAGCGCACCCTGCTCGTCGCGGCGGCCGGCAACAACGGCAGCGCCACGCCCTTCTGGCCCGCCGCCTACGCAGACCTGCCCGACTACCAGGACGTCGTGCTGTCGGTCGGCGCGCTGCGCGGCGACGGCGAGTTCGGCGCCTGCTTCAGCAACCACGGCGGCTGGGTGAAGGTGTACGCGCCCGGTGAGCGCCTCACCAGCGCCCTCACCGGCTTCGACGCACCCGTGCCCTACCGGTACCAGCACTCCACCTACGACGCCTGCCGGTACGGCTTCGGCTACTCCTGCACCTGCCAGGCCCCGCGCCACACCGGCGTGCTGAGCGAGGAGGGCGGCGCCGCCAAGCCCGACCAGGTGATGTTCGAGGGGTTCGCGCACTGGAGCGGCACCTCGTTCGCCACGCCCCTCGTCGCCGGCATGATCGCCACCCACATGTCCGCGCAGCAGGAGAACGACCCGCGGGTGGCCCGGTACAAGATGCTCGCGGCGAACTCCGGGTTCGCCGAGGTGCGGGGGGCGCATGTGCCGGCCCTGCGCCCCGCGACCTGGCGCCCTGTCTCCGTCATGCCCCCGGCTCCTCGGTCATGAGGGTCGGAACCATCCCCTCCGCGGCGTACGATGACTTGCCGTACACGAGGGGTGGGGCTGTGGACCGTGCAGATGTCGGTGCGTTGGTCCAGTCCGCCGTCGACGGTGACGCGGCGGCCTGGAAGGCGCTCGTGGAGGGGCTGAGCCCGCTGGTGTGGTCCGTCGTGCGCGCACACCGGCTCTCCGACGCCGACGCCCACGAGGTGTACCAGACCGTGTGGTTCCGCTTCGCCCAGCACCTCGGGCGGATCCGCGAACCCGAGAAGGCCGGGTCCTGGCTCGCGAGCACCGCACGGCACGAATGCCTGAAGGTGCTCAAGAGCCTGAGGCGACTGACCGTGACGAGCGATCCGCAACTGCTGGACCGGGTCAGCGAGGACCGCACGCCCGAACAGTCGGTCCTGGACTCCGAGGAGGCCGCCGCCGAGTCCGAGCGGATCCGCTGGATGTGGCAGGAGTTCGAGGAACTCGGCGACCGCTGCCGCCAGTTGCTGCGGGTCCTGATGTCCTCGCCGCCGCCCAGCTACCAGGAGGTGTCCGCCGCACTGGGCATCGCCGTGGGCAGCATCGGGCCGCTGCGCCAGCGCTGTCTGCGCCGACTGCGGGCCCGACTCGACGCACGGGGAGCGCTGTGAACAACGACATGCACGACGAAGTGACGGGCCAGGAGCCCTTCGGGGACGACGGGGACGACGGGGGCGACGGGTTCGACGTGGAGCTGCTGGAGGAGGAGCTCCGCCAGGCCGCCGCCATCCTGGACCCCGTACCGGCCCAGCTGCGGCAGATCGCCGTCGAGGCCTTCGCGCTGCTCGACCTCGACGCCAGGATCGCCGAGCTGACCTTCGACTCGGTGATGGACGCCATTCCGGTCAGGGGGGCGACGGACGTGCCGCGGATGCTGACCTTCCGCGCGGGTGAGGTGACGATCGACGTGGAGGTGACCGGGGAGGGCCTGATGGGGCAGGTGCTGCCGCCGCGGCAGGCGTGGATCGAGGTGCTGGGCGGCCCGCAGTCGGCCGTGCCGGTCGTCGCCGACGACATGGGCCGCTTCACCAGCGACGCACCGCCGAACGGCCCCTTCGCCCTGCGGCTGCGCACCGGCGGCGACGTCGTGGTCACGGAGTGGCTGCGCGCCTGACCGCCGCGTCAGCGGGAGGCGGCGTCCGCCAGCGCCGCCAGGGCCTTCGCGAGCCGGGTGAGTCCGGGACCGGCCGGACCGCCCGGCTCCGTCATGTAGGTGTCCCGCCGGATCTCGATCATCAGGGCGCTGACGCGCCGTTCCGCGCCGTAGTACTCCAGCGGGACGTACGTACCGCTGAACGGGCTGTCGAGCGCCGTCTCCCCGCACGGCGCGAACGCCTCCCGGGCCGCGGAGACCAGCGCGGGCGGGGTGTGGAAGGAGTCCGTTCCCAGGCAGACCGCCGGGCGCCGGCCCTCGCCGTGCAGCTCGTAGGGAAGCCGGGCGGTGGGGTAGGAGTGGACGTCGATGATCATGGCCCGGCCGGTGGCGGCCAGGCGATCGGCCACGGCTTCCGTCATGGCTCGCGCGTACGGCCGGAAGTACCGTTCGACGAGCGGCTCGGCGTCGGTGTCGGCGGGCCGTAGCGGCGCCTTGTGCGTGGTCCGGGTGTACACGGCGCCCATCCCCACGGCCAGCATCTCCTCCCGCTCGTCCGGGAACCGCTCCGGATCGACGACCAGCCGCGAGAGCCGGTTGACGAACCGCCACGGGGTGACCTCCGACGCGGCCGCGGCCTCCGCCGCGATCCGCTCGGTGTGCGCGTCGACGATGTGGTCCAGCTCCCGCTCCAGCGCGGCGTCGTCCAGCACGATCCCCGCGCGCACCTCGGGCGGTATCTCCCGCGCCGAGTGCGGCACATGGAGGATCACCGGCGACCCCTCGGCCCCGGGGAGCAACGCGAACGGCGGCACGGCGGAGTTCATACGGCTGCTCCCGGGGCTGTCAGCGGCGTGGTGCACCATCAGCTTGGCCTCTCTGCTTCATCGACGGCCACCCGGGACGGGTGACGCCCTGACCGCCGGCCGGTGGGACGACTCCGCCCCGGCCGACGTGGTGTCGGCCGGGGCGGAGGCTGGGAGCGGGGTGCGTCAGCTCAGGGACGCGAGCGCCTCGTTCCAGGTGGCCGACGGGCGCATGACCGCGGCGGCCTTGGCCGGGTCGGGCTGGTAGTAGCCGCCGATCTCGGCCGGCTTGCCCTGGACGGCGTTCAGCTCGTCGACGATCTTCTGCTCGTTGGCGGTGAGCGTCTCGGCGAGCGGGGCGAAGGCCTTGGCCAGCTCCGCGTCGTCGGTCTGCTTGGCCAGCTCCTGCGCCCAGTACAGGGACAGGAAGAAGTGGCTGCCGCGGTTGTCGATACCGCCGACGCGGCGGGTCGGGGACTTGTCCTCGTTGAGGAAGGTCGCCGTGGCGCGGTCGAGGGTGTCGGCGAGGACCCGGGCGCGGGTGTTGCCGGTCGTGGTCGCGTACTGCTCCAGGGACGGCACCAGCGCGAAGAACTCACCCAGGGAGTCCCAGCGCAGGTAGTCCTCCTTGACCAGCTGCTGGACGTGCTTCGGCGCGGAACCACCGGCGCCCGTCTCGAACAGGCCGCCGCCCGCCATCAGCGGGACGACCGACAGCATCTTGGCGCTGGTGCCCAGCTCCAGGATGGGGAAGAGGTCCGTGAGGTAGTCACGCAGGACGTTGCCCGTCACCGAGATCGTGTTCTCACCGCGGCGGATGCGCTCCACCGACAGCTTGGTCGCGTCGACCGGCGCGAGGACGCGGATGTCCAGGCCCTCGGTGTCGTGCTCCGGCAGGTACGCGTTGACCTTGGCGATCAGGTTGGCGTCGTGCGCGCGGGTCTCGTCCAGCCAGAACACGGCCGGGTCGCCGGTGGCGCGGGCACGGGTGACGGCCAGCTTCACCCAGTCCTTGATCGGGGCGTCCTTGGTCTGGCAGGCGCGGAAGATGTCGCCCTCGGCGACCGGCTGCTCGATGAGCACGTTCCCGGCCTGGTCGACCAGGCGCACCGTGCCGGCGGCCTTGATCTCGAAGGTCTTGTCGTGGGAGCCGTACTCCTCGGCCTTCTGCGCCATCAGGCCGACGTTCGGGACCGAGCCCATGGTCGACGGGTCGTAGGCGCCGTTGGCACGGCAGTCGTCGAGCACGGCCTGGTAGACACCGGCGTACGAGGAGTCCGGCAGCACCGCGAGGGTGTCGGCCTCCTGGCCGTCCGGGCCCCACATGTGGCCGGAGGTGCGGATCATGGCCGGCATCGAGGCGTCGACGATCACGTCGGACGGCACGTGCAGGTTGGTGATGCCCTTGTCGGAGTCGACCATGGCCAGCTCCGGGCCCTCGGCGATCTCCGCCTCGAAGGACGCCTTGATCTCGGCGCCGTTCGGCAGCGCGTCCAGGCCCTTGAGGATGCCGCCCAGACCGTCGTTCGGGGACAGACCGGCGGCGGCGAGCGCCTGGCCGTACTTCTCGAAGGTCTTCGGGAAGAAGGCGCGCACGACGTGACCGAAGACGATGGGGTCGGAGACCTTCATCATCGTGGCCTTGAGGTGCACGGAGAACAGCACGCCCTCGGCCTTGGCCTTGGCGACCTGCGCGGTCAGGAACTCGCGCAGCGCGGCGACGCGCATCACGGAGGCGTCGACGACCTCGCCGGCCAGGACCGGTACGGACTCGCGCAGGACGGTGGTGGAACCGTCCGCGGCGACGAGCTCGATCTTCAGCGCGCCGGCCTCGGAGATCACGACGGACTTCTCGGTGGAGCGGAAGTCGTTCTGGCCCATGGTCGCCACGTTCGTCCTGGACTCGGAGGTCCAGGCGCCCATGCGGTGCGGGTGGGTCTTGGCGTAGTTCTTGACCGAGGCGGGGGCGCGCCGGTCGGAGTTGCCCTCACGCAGGACCGGGTTCACCGCGGAGCCCTTGACCTTGTCGTAGCGGGCCTGGATCTCCCGCTCCTCGTCGGTCTTCGGGTCGTCCGGGTAGTTCGGCAGCGCGTAGCCCTGGCCCTGGAGCTCGGCGACCGCGGCCTTGAGCTGCGGGATCGACGCCGAGACGTTCGGCAGCTTGATGATGTTGGCCGCGGGCGTCTTCGCGAGCTCACCGAGCTCGGCGAGGGCGTCCGGGATCCGCTGGTCCTCGGTCAGGTACTCCGGGAACACCGCGATGAGGCGGCCGGCCAGCGAGATGTCCCGCGTCTCCACGGGAACACCCGCCTGCGAGGCGTACGCCTGGACCACCGGCAGGAAGGAATACGTCGCCAGGGCCGGGGCCTCGTCAGTGTGCGTATAGATGATGGTCGAGTCAGTCACCGGGTGCTCCGCTCCACGTCTGCAACATTGCTCGACATCAAGATATCTCGTGATCGACCTCGGCTCGACAGGGGTCCGCACACCGGTGCGGGATGTGTGCCGAGATCGCGGATCCGCGCAAACGGAGGAACTGCCTCCGTGCAACCTGATCACCTGGTCCCACAGTCATGTAAGGAGATCACCGATCCGGTGGCCGGTCCTGACCACCCGGCCGCCCCAGCGAAAGCGGACCATGAGATATCGCACCCGAGTGACGGCCCCCGCGGCCGCCCTGATCGGCACTGCTGCGGCCCTCGCCGCCGCCCCCTCCGCCCACGCGACGCCGGCCCGTACGGGGACGTCGGCCGCCAAGACCTCCGGCACCCCGGGCCCCGAGACCCTCGGCGACCCCGTCTACCCGGCCCTCGGCAACGACGGCTACCGCGTCGCGGCCTACCACCTCGACTTCTCCTACGACGCCACGAAGCGGCTGGTCGACGCCACCGCGACCCTGAAGATCCGCACCACCCAGGCACTGTCCCGCTTCTCCCTGGACTCCCTCGGCCTCGACATCCGCTCCGTGCGTGTCGGCGGCCGCACGGCGACGTTCGAGCAGGTGGCCGAGAAGCTGCGCATCACGCCCGCACGGACGCTGCCGAACAAGTCCTGGGTGACCGTGTGCGTCGAGTACTCGGCGGACCCGCGCCGTATTCCGCAGCCGAACACCGGCTGGGTCGACACGCTGGACGGGTTCGCGGTCTGCTGCCAGCCGAACCTGGCGCACACCGTCTTCCCGTGTAACGACCACCCCTCCGACAAGGCCGACTTCACGTTCCGCGTCACCGTCCCCGGCGGCCTGCGCGGCGTGGCCTCCGGCCTGCTCGAACGCACCGAGAGCCTCTCCGGCGGCCGTACCGCGTACACGTACCGCTCCCGCGAGCCCATGGCCACCGAGCTGGTGCAGATCACGGTCGGCGACTACGTGATCAAGGAGCGGCAGGGCCCGCACGGCCTCCCGCTGCGCGACGTCGTCCCGGTCTCGCGCGCCGAGGCACTGGAGCCGGCGCTCGCGCTGACGCCGAACCTGGTCGAGTGGCTGGAGGCGCGGCTCGGGGCCTACCCCTTCGAGACGTACGGCCTGCTGCCCTGCAACTCCGACGCACAGAACGCCTTCGACTTCACCGGTCTGGAGAGCCAGACCCTGACCATCTACAAGCCGAACTATCTGCTCCAGGCGGAGCCGAAGATCGGCTCGCACATGATGCACGAGCTGGTCCACTCCTACTTCGGCAACAGCGTCAGCCCCGCCGGCTGGGCCGACCTGTGGATCAATGAGGGGCACGCGGACTTCTACGGGCTGCTCTACCGCTACGAACGCGGCTGGGCCGACTCCCTGGGCATGACCACCATGGAAGCCCGGATGAAGAACACCTATGCCCAGGGCGACCAGTGGCGCCGCGACTGGGGGCCGGTCGCGGCGCCGAACGCGGTGAACCTGTTCGAGAGCCAGCGCTATCTGGGCGGCGTCCTCGTCCTGTACGCACTGCGCAACCTCGTCGGCGAGGACGCCTTCACCGCCCTTGAGCGCGCCTTCCTCGCCCGGTACCGCAATTCCTCGGCGTCCACGGCGGACTACATCGCCGTCGCCTCGGAGATCTCCGGCCAGGATCTGACCGGATTCCTGCGGGACTGGCTCTACGGCACGAAGACACCGCGGATGCCCGGACATCCGGACTGGACGGTCACGCCGGTGAACCCGGCGCTCGCCGCGCCGCACAGCCGCAAGGGCAGCCGGTCCCACGACAACTCGGCCACCCTCTAGACACGTCGGAGCAGGTCAGTCGAGGCGGACGGGGGCCACCATCTCGTCCGCCTCGCCGGGGACGCGCTGCTGCGGAATGGCCACCGTCCCCTGCTGGATCGCCACCGTGCGCGTCGGTGCGGGGATGCGGATGCCCTCCTTGCGGTAGCGCCGGTGCAGGCGCTTGATGAACTCGTGCTTGATCCGGTACTGGTCGCTGAACTCGCCGACGCCCAGGATCACGGTGAAGCCGATCCGGGAGTCGCCGAAGGTGTGGAAGCGGATGATCGGCTCGTGGTCCGGTACGGCTCCCTCGACCTCGGCCATCACCTCGCCGATGACGTCGTTCGTCACCCGCTCGACGTGGTCCAGGTCGCTGTCGTAGGCGACACCGACCTGGACCAGGATCGTCAACTGCTGCTCGGGACGCATGAAGTTGGTCATGTTCGTCTTGGCGAGTTCCCCGTTGGGGATCACGACCAGGTTGTTGGACAGGTTGCGGACCGTCGTCTGGCGCCAGTTGATGTCCTCGACGTAGCCCTCCTCACCGCTGCTCAGCCGGATGTAGTCGCCGGGCTGGACGGTCTTGGAGGCGAGGATGTGGATGCCCGCGAACAGGTTGGCGAGCGTGTCCTGGAGGGCGAGCGCCACCGCGAGACCGCCGACGCCCAGGGCGGTGAGCAGGGGCGCTATGGAGATGCCCAGGGTCTGGAGCACCACCAGGAAGCCGATGGCCAGGATCAGGATCCGGGTGATGTTCACGAAGATCGTGGCCGACCCGGCGACGCCGGGCCGGGACTGGGTGACCGTGCGCATCAGTCCGGCGATCCCGCGGGCCACGGCCAGCGTCACGACGAAGATGAGCAGCACGGTCAGGATCTGGTTGACGTTGTGCTGGACCGTCCGGGTCAGCGGCAGCACCGCGCCGGCGGAGGCCGCGCCGCCGAGGAAGGCCGCCCACGGCACCACGGTCCGCAGGGTGTCCACGATGAGGTCGTCGCCGCTCCAGCGGGTGCGGTCGGCGTGCTTGCCCAGCCAGCGCAGCAGCATCCGCAGCAGGACCGCGGCGAGCAGCCCCGCGGCCACCGCGATTCCGGCGATGACCAGGTCGTCCACGGTGAGCGCTCGGTTCACCGGTCACCTCCGGGGAGAAATGCTGCGGCGAACCCCTTCGCCGACGGCCGGATGTGAAGTCTCGTCACGTTGTCACCTGCTCGATTCCGCGATGTGCCGTCGCGCCGGCCACCCCATCCCCCGAGACCGACGCGAGGGCTCATCCTGCCGTATCGGGTACATGTGTTCGTGCCAGGATCGTCGGCCGGACGGCCGCATCGGTCGCTTTCGGGCATTCTCTCCCGGACTCCCGTCGGCGCCGAGGGCCCATCGCCCGCCTCCTGGGGCTCGCTCGGCGTTCGGGCGGCGCGCGAGGGGCGCTTCACGCTGCACGTGCCCCGGGGCGGGGCGCGGGGGCGCCGAGTGGCGCATCGTGTTCCAGACGTCCCTGAACGACCGTGTCAGACGTCCCTGAACGAGCCGTGCCGCCCGGCACCGGACGCGAAGCGGGACGCGCCCTCCAGGCTCTGCGCCAGCACGCCCATGCCGTGCCGGAGTTCACCCCGCATCGCGCCCGCCTCGTCCAGCCCCTCCTGGTCGAGCACCGAGGCCCGGTCGGCTTGCAGACACGCCTGCGGGAACCGCGCGATCGTGGCGGCCAGTTCCTCCGCCTCGGCGCGGGCCCGTCCGGTCGGCACGACACGGTTGGCGAGCCCCATGTCGTGGGCCTCGCCCGCCGGTACCGGACGTCCGGTGAGGATCATGTCCATCGCGCGGCTCGTGCCGATCAGCCGGGGCAGCCGTACCGTGCCGCCGTCGACCAGCGGCACGCCCCAGCGGCGGCAGTACACCCCGAAGACGGCGTCCTCCTCGGCGACCCGCAGATCGCACCACAACGCCAGTTCCAGGCCCCCGGCCACCGCGTGCCCGGCGACCGCGGCGATCACCGGCTTCGACAGCCGCAGCCGGTCGGCCCCATGGGACCGTCCCCGTCCTCGGTGACGTGGTTGCCCCGCTCCGTGCCCAGCGCCTTGAGGTCGGCGCCCGCGCAGAAGGTGCCGCCCTCACCCCACAGCACCGCCACCCGTGCCGCGTCGTCGGCCTCGAACTCCCTAAAGGCGGCGGCGAGTTCGGCCGCGGTGGGTCCGTCGACCGCGTTGCGGGCCTCGGGCCGGGAGAGGACGACGGTGCTGACGTGTCCCTGGCGCTCGACACGGACCGGCATGGCGGGACCCCTTTCTGTGGTCGGACCCCGCAGGTTACTGAGCGGTCACATGACCCACCACCCGAACGACCGGTCAGATCACCTTCCACCGCACCAGCGCACCCAGCGTCAACGCCCCCGGCAGCAGCGGCAGCCACACCGTGATGATCCGGTACGCCAGCACCACCGCCGTCGCCACCGCCACCGGGCCGCCCGCCGCCACCAGCGCCACGATCAGCGCCGCCTCGACCGAGCCGATCCCGCCCGGCGTGGGCACCAGGGCGACGGCGACGGTCGCCGCGAGGTACGCGAGCGCCATGTGGGCCGGCGGCACCGGCAGCCCCAGGGCGAGCCCGACCAGGACCAGCCCGGCCGCCTGGAGTACGGGAAAGGCCAGCGAACCGCCCCACAGCGCCAGCGCCCGGGCCGGACGGGTGTGCACCGAGCGCGCCTCGTCCAGCGCGGTGCGCAGGAACGAGAACACTGCGGTGCGCAGCCGCCGTACGAGTGCGAAGACGGCCACCACCACGACCGCCGCCGCCCCGACGGCCAGCAGCAGCGGGCCCCAGGCCCCGTCCGGCAGGAGCGGCCCGAGGCGCAGTGCGTCCGGGAAGGCGATCAACAGCGCGGCCAGCAGGCCGATCCGCGCCACGCTCTCCGCGAGCAGGTACAACGCCAGCGCGGCCGAGGAACGGGCGAGCGGCAGCCCGCACACCGTCATGAAACGCAGATTGACCGCACTCGCGCCCAGCCCGGTCGGCAGCAGGTGGTTGGCCGAGCCCGCCGCGAACTGGGTGACGAGCAGCCGGAGTCTGGGCAGCCGGTCGATCACGGCCCCCTGCCGGGTCACCGCCGCCGCGACCCAGGTCAGACAGGTGGCACCGACCGCTGCGAGCAGCCACGGCCACTTGGCCGACGCCATATGGCCGATGCCCTCGGCGAGCACGGCCCGGTGCCGCACCGCGACCACGACGACGAGGACGAGCGGAAGCAGGCACAGGATCCGGCGGAGCGGGAGACGTCCGAGAAGGCGTCCCGCGGGGAGTAGTACGGCTGTCACACTCGGAGAGGCTCTCCGCGCCGCGCCAACGCGGGGTTGCGGCAGCGGAGACGGCGGCTTACGGACCGGCTGCGGATGGCAGTTGACCTCAACGTCGCTTGAGGTTCTACGGTCCACTCCATGAGCATGGAGACCACAGCCTGGACACAGCTGTACAGCGTCATGAACGCCGAGCGGGAGCGGCGCCCGTTCGCCCGCGCCACGCTGCGCCGCATCGGCGCGTTCGCCCGCCCACACCGCCGCAGGATCGCGTTCTTCGTCGTGCTCGGGATGATGACGGCGCTGCTCGCCGTCGCGACCCCCGTTCTGGCCGGACAGGTCGTCGACGCGATCGTGACGCGCGGCGACGAGGGCCGGGTCGTCCGCCTGGCCCTGCTGATCGCCCTGATCGCGGTGGTGGAGGCGGCCCTCGGGATCATCGCGAGGCGCCTGTCGGCCGCTCTCGGTGAGGGCCTCATCCTCGATCTGCGGACGGCTGTGTTCGATCATGTGCAGCGCATGCCGGTCGCGTTCTTCACACGCACTCGTACGGGAGCGCTCGTCTCCCGTCTCAACAACGACGTGATCGGCGCGCAGCGCGCCTTCAGCAACACCCTGTCCGGAGTGGTCAGCAACCTCGTCACGCTGCTGCTCACCGTCGCCGTCATGCTCACCCTGTCCTGGCAGATCACCCTGCTCGCCCTCGTCCTGCTCCCGGTGTTCGTGATCCCGGCCCGGCGCATGGGCCACCGTATGGCCCTGATGCAGCGGGAGGCGGCCGAGCTCAACGCGGCGATGGGCACCCGCATGACCGAGCGCTTCTCGGCCCCCGGCGCCACGTTGGTCAAGCTCTTCGGGCGCCCGGGGGAGGAGTCGCGGGAGTTCGCGAGCCGGGCCGGGCGGGTGGCGGAGATCGGCGTACGGACGGCCACCGCCCAGTCCGTGTTCATCACCGCGCTCACCCTGGTGTCCGCCCTGGCCCTCGCCCTGGTCTACGGTCTCGGCGGCTGGTTCGCCCTGCGCGGCACCCTGGAGCCGGGCGCCGTCGTGGCGCTGGCCCTGCTCCTGACCCGTATGTACGCGCCGCTCACCGCGCTCGCCGGAGCCCGCGTCGAGATCATGAGCGCCCTCGTCAGCTTCGAGCGGGTCTTCGAGGTGCTCGACCTCAAGCCGCTGATCGAGGACCGGCCGGACGCGGGGAAAGTCCCCGACGGCCCGGTGTCAGTGGAGTTCGACAACGTCCGCTTCGGCTACCCGTCCGCCGACAAGGTCTCCCTCGCCTCCCTGGAGGAAGTGGCGTCCCTCGACACCCGCGGTGGCGCCGAGGTGCTGCACGGGATCTCCTTCCGCGCCGAACCCGGGCAGACGGTCGCCCTGGTCGGCTCGTCCGGCGCGGGCAAGTCGACCATCGCGCAACTGCTGCCGCGGCTGTACGACGTCGACGAGGGCGCCGTCCGCGTGGGCGGAGCCGACGTCCGCGACCTGAGCGCCGAGTCCCTGCGCTCCACCCTCGGCATGGTCACCCAGGACGGCCACCTCTTCCACGACACCGTCCGCGCCAACCTGCTGCTGGCCCGCCCCGCCGCCACCGACCCCGAACTCTGGGACGCCCTGCGCCGCTCCCGCCTCGACGACCTCGTACGGTCCCTGCCCGACGGCCTCGACACCGTGGTCGGTGAGCGCGGCTACCGACTCTCAGGGGGTGAACGCCAGCGGATGACCATCGCCCGGCTGCTGCTGGCCCGCCAGCGCGTCGTCATCCTCGACGAGGCCACCGCCCACCTCGACAACACCTCCGAGGCGGCTGTGCAGGAGGCGCTCACCGAGGCGCTCCAGGGCAGGACCGCGGTCGTGATCGCCCACCGGCTGTCCACCGTGCGGGCGGCGGACCAGATCCTGGTGGTCGAGGCCGGCCGGATCGTGGAACGCGGCACGCACGACGCGTTGCTGGCGGCCGGGGGACGCTACGCCGAGCTGTACCGGACGCAGTTCGAGCAGGGGTCCGCTGGAATGGCGGAGGAGGCCGAGGCCGTAGTCGCGGGAGAGGCCGCATAGCCGACCGTTCGTCACCGGGGGCCAGTCCCGCTTCCTTCCGTCGGCCCGTGAAGGAACCGGGACCCTCGGTGCGACGGCGCGTGGCCGGGATTCGGCCAACGTCCTCGGCAGGACCCGTCAGGAACACACAAACATCGACAGCATCATTGCTTCGACTGTGTTCACAACCTAGTGTGCGTTCGGTTTCCCAACAGCACCGCACAGGATCTGACGCTCCCTCCAGCCGCGCAGCGCACTGTCGTCCCGAGGAAGGCCACGGTCATGCCGCACTCTCCCGAGTCTCCTGCCACGCCCCACCCGCAGGGTGTGCCCGTCAGCCGGCGCCGCCTCCTGGAGGGAGGAGCCGCCGTCCTCGGCGCACTGGCCCTGTCCGGATCGTCCGCCGCCACCGCGCACGCCGCCGACAAAGCCGCGACGGCGGCCGCCACCCCGGAGTGGAACGGGCACATCGACGTCTTCCAAATCGGGACCCAGCCACCCCACACCACACTCATGCCGTACGCGGACGTCAGACAGGCCCTGGAGGCGGACCGGACGCGCTCGCCGTACCGACTCGGCCTCGACGGGAAGTGGAAGTTCGCCTACGCGGACCGGCCCGACGACCGGGACACCGACTTCTACCGCACCGACGTCGACGACAGCGACTGGGACACCATCCCCGTCCCCTCCGCCTGGCAGATGCACGGCCACGACCGCCCGATCTTCGTCAACATCACCTACCCGTGGTGGGGACCCAACGGGCTCGGCGAGGAGGCACAGCCCCCGGCGGCGCCGACGCGCTTCAACCCGGTGGGGCAGTACCGGCGGACCTTCACCGTGCCGCGCGGCTGGGCGGGACGGCGGACCTTCCTGCACTTCGAAGGAGTCAAGTCCGCGCACTACGTGTGGATCAACGGCGAGTTGGTGGGGTACGCCGAGGACTCGTTCACGCCCGCCGAGTACGACATCACCGAGCACCTCAAGCCGGGCACCAACCAGATCGCCGTGGAGGTGTACCGCTTCTCCGACGGAGACTGGCTCGAGGACCAGGACATGATCCGGCTGAGCGGCATCTTCCGCTCGGTCTACCTCTACTCCACGCCCGAAGTCCACCTGCGCGACTTCAAGCTGGACACCCCGCTGAGCGACGACTACACGGCCGCCGAACTGTCCGTGACCGCCCACGTGCGCTCGTACGCGGGCCGGAGCGAGGGCGGCTACTCCGTCGAGACGCAGTTGTACGACTCCCGCGGCCACGCTGTCTGGTCCCGCCCGCTCCAGCAGCCCGTCGACCTCGCGTCCGCCACCGCCGGCGAGGACGTCACCGTCCGGGCGAGCAGAGCGGTCCCCGAGCCGAAGCTGTGGTCGGCCGAGCACCCGAACCTCTACACCGCCGTCCTGCGCCTGCGCGACCCGGCCGGCAAGGTCGTCGAGACGCTCTCGCACCGCGTGGGCCTGCGCGAGTTCGCGCTCAGGGACGGCCTGATGCGGATCAACGGGCAGCCCGTCTCCTTCCGCGGCACCAACCGCCACGAGATGCACCCCGACAGCGGCATGACGCTCACCCGGGCGCACATGGCCAAGGACATCGAGATCATCAAGCGGATGAACATGAACAGCGTCCGCACCTCGCACTACCCCAACAACCCGCTGTGGTACGAACTCGCGGACGAGTACGGCCTGTATCTCGTCGACGAGACCAACCTGGAGACCCACGGCATCCGCGGCGAGTACCCCGGCAACCACGCGGACTGGACGAAGGCGTGCGTGGCCCGCGCCCAGAACATGGTCCACCGGGACAAGAACCACGCCTCGGTGGTCATCTGGTCACTGGGCAACGAGGCCGGCGGCGGCAGCACCTTCGTCGCCATGCACGACTGGATCAAGTCCTACGACCCGACACGCGTCATCCAGTACGAGGGCGACGACCGTCCGACGATCAGCGACATCCGCTCGGAGATGTACGACAGTCCGTCCCGCGTCGAGCAGCGCGCCAAGGACACGGCCGACACCCGGCCGTACGTCATGATCGAGTACGCCCACGCGATGGGGAACTCCAACGGCAACTTCAAGAAGTACTGGGACATCGTCCGCCGCTACGACGTCCTCCAGGGCGGCTGGATCTGGGACTTCGTCGACCAGTCCCTGAGCTGGCCCGTCCCCGCGCGCAAGATCCTCACCGAGTCCGGGCCCGGCGCCCTGCGCGGCGAGATCCTCACCGCGAGCGGCACCTTCGACCGTGCCGAGGGCCTGTCCGGCGCCACCGTCTTCGCCCGCGACGAGCGTCTCGACCTCACGGGCTCGCTCACCCTGGAAGCCTGGGTCACCCCGCACGTCACCGGCTACCACCAGCCGATCATCGCCAAGGGCGACACCCAGTACGCCCTCAAGCAGTCGGACCGGACCCTGGAGTTCTTCCTCTACGGCGGCGGCCAGTGGATCACCGCGAACTGGGCCCTCCCGGACGACTGGACCGGCCGTGAGCACCACATCGCCGGTGTCTTCGACGCGGACGCGGGCACGCTGACCCTCCACGTCGACGGCGCGGTGAAGGCCACCCGGACCACCACACGGCGACCCGCCGCGAACACCGCGCCCCTCGCGCTCGCCACCGACGTGGACAACTCCACCCGCGAGTTCAGCGGCACGATCCGCCGCGCCCGCGTGTACGCCCGCGCACTGACCGCGGCCGAGCTCGACTCCGACAGCCGCGGCCCCGGCGACGAGGGCGTACGGTTCTGGTTCGACGCGGCCACCGTCGAACTCACCGAGAAGCGGCCCCGTGAGAAGACCTTCTTCCCGTACGGCGGCGACTGGGGCGACAACCCCAACGACGGGACCTCCAACGCGGACGGCATCATCACCGCCGACCGCCGGCTCACCGGCAAGGCGGCCGAGGTCAAGCAGATCTACCAGGCCGTGGGCATCGCACCGGCCTCCGGTGACGCACTGGCTCCCGGAACGCCGATCACCCTCACCAACGAGTACCTGTTCACCAACCTCCGTGAGTTCGACGCCCGTTGGGCCCTGGTCGCCGACGGTGAGGTGATCCGGCGCGGCAGGCTGAGCCGCACCCAGCTGGACGTCCCGCCGCTCAGCAGCAAGGACATCACGGTCCCGGTGAAACTGCCGACCACCCCGCCCCCGGGCACCGAGTACTTCCTCCAGCTGTCCTTCACCACCAAGGAATCCACCCCCTGGGCGAAGGCCGGCTTCGAGGTGGCCAAGCGGCAGCTCCCCGTCGACGCCGAAAGCCCGGCCGTGACCCCCGTACCGCTGGCCACCGTGCCGGCCCTCCGCCACACCGACAGGGACGCGGACGTCACGGTCAAGGGCAACGGCTTCTCCGTCACCGTCGACAAGGGCAACGGCGTCATCACGTCGTACGAGGCCCGGGGCACCCGGCTCATCACCTCCGGACCGGTGCCGAACTTCTGGCGGGCGCCCACCGAGAACGACCGCGGCAACGGGCAGCACACCCGCAACCAGACCTGGCGCGACGCGGGCGACCGGCGCAAGGTGACGGACGTGACGGTGCGCGCCCTCGGGGACAAGGCCGTCGAGATCAAGGTCAGCGGCACCCTGCCGACGACGGCCGAGTCGACGTACAGCACCACCTACACGGTGTTCGGCAACGGCGAGATCAAGGTCGACAACACCCTGCACCCGGGCGCCACGTCCCTGCCGTACATCCCGGAGATCGGCACCATGCTCTTCCTGCCGGGCCGCTTCGAGCGCCTGCGCTACTACGGCCGGGGGCCCGAGGAGAACTACTTCGACCGCAAGGACGGCACCGACGTGGGCGTCTACTCCGGCACCGTCTCCGGCCAGTGGACCCCGTACATCCGCCCCCAGGAGAACGGCAACAAGACCGACGTCCGCTGGATCGCCCTGACCGACGCCGCCGGCACCGGCCTCCTCGTCTCCGGCGAACCCCTCCTGGAGGTCAACGCCTCGCACTTCACCCCGGAGGACCTCTCGTCCGGCGTCCGCCACGACTACCAGCTCGCCCCGCGCGACGAGGTCGTCCTGCGCGTGAACCACCGCCAGATGGGCCTGGGCGGCGACAACAGCTGGGGCGCCCACACCCACGACGAGTACAAGCTGTTCGCGAGCCGCGACTACGCCTACACCTACCGACTGCGCCCCCTGGCCGACGTCGACGAGGCGATGAGGGCGTCACGCAGGCCGACCGCCGTGGAGTGACCCGACGTGACCGGGGTCTCGGTGCGCTGCCGGGACCCCGGTCAGTACCCTGGACGCGCCCGTGCACCACAGAGCCCTTGACCTGGCGACCAGGCAGGGAGCCGACCACTCGGAGCGCCTCATGCTGCGCACAATGTTCAAGTCGAAGATCCACCGCGCCACCGTCACCCAGGCCGACCTGCACTACGTGGGATCGGTGACCATCGACGCCGACCTCCTCGACGCCGCCGACCTGCTCCCCGGCGAGCTCGTCCACATCGTCGACATCACCAACGGCGCCCGCCTGGAGACGTACGTCATCGAGGGCGCGCGCGGGTCGGGGGTCATCGGGATCAACGGTGCCGCCGCCCACCTCGTCCACCCCGGCGACCTGGTGATCATCATCAGCTACGCTCAGATGACCGACGCCGAGGCGCGGCAGTTCGAGCCGAGGGTCGTGCACGTGGACGGTGCCAACCGCATCGTGGCCCTGGGCGCCGACCCGTCCGAGCCGGTGCCGGGTTCCGACCAGGAGCGCAGCCCGCAGGCCGTGCCGGTGGCCTGACCGCACTCGGCTTCGGCTCTTCAGCCTGACGACGGACAGGAGCGTGCGTGGCATGAGCGACACAGAGATCCGCGACGACCGGGCGGCGGGCCGTCTGGAGGCCCTCCAGGGGGACGAAGTCACCGGCCGTATCGAGTACTTCGTCCTCACCGCCCCGGCCCGCGCGCTCGTCCCCGTCCACACCGTCGTGGAAGGCGCCCACGAAGGGAAGGGCATCGCGGGCTCCCTGGCCCGTGAGCTGTACGGCATCGCGGCGCGCGAGGGAGCAGTCGTCGCGCCGCTGTGCCCCTACGTCGTGAAGTGGGCCGAACGCCACCCCGACGCGGCCCCGGCTGCCGACCCCGAGCTGCTGGAGGCGGCGAAGGACTGGCTGCGGGCGCATCCCGGTCGGTTCTGATGCTCGCCCTGCTGCACACCTCGCCCCTGCACATCCCGGTTTTCGACGCGCTGCGCGACGAGGACCACCAGGGTCTGGACCTACGGCACTTCGTCGACGCGGAGCTGCTGGACCGCGCCCGCCGTGAAGGCGCCGAGTCCGTCACGGACGACGTCCGGGCGGCCCTCCAGCAGGCGGTCGCGCAGGGTGCGCGGGCCGTGCTGTGCACCTGCTCGACCATCGCAGGAGTCGCGGAGGCGGCCGCCGACCAGGAAGGGGGGACGGGGTTCTGGGGGGAACAGACGATGGAGGAGGCAACCGTGGCCAGAGGGGAA
>NZ_JBHVGZ010000025.1:0-56398 GCF_042800355.1 Streptomyces sp. NPDC057623 | reverse complement strand
GAGGGGGGGCGAGCGGGGGGTGGGGGTGGTGTTGTGCACTTGTTAGATAGTGGGGGGGTTGGGGGAGGGGGCTCCCGATGGGGGGGGGGGACGGGTGTGGGGGGGGGACGGGTGGGGGGCGGCGGCCGCCGTGGCCGAGGGGGCCCGGATCGTCGTCCTCGCCACCGTGCGGAGCACGTTCGGTCCGACGGTGTCCCTGATCGAGGAGGAGGCCCGCCGTGCGGGGCGCCCCGTCGAGGTGCGGACGCGACTCGTCGAGGGGGCGTGGGAGCGCTTCGAGGCGGGTGACGTCGACGGTTGCGCTCGTCTGGTGGCAGCCGCGGCGGACGGGACCGAGGACGCCGACGCGATCGTCCTCGCCCAGGTCTCCATCGCCAGGGCCCAGCGGCTGGCGACGACAGCGGTGCCCGTACTGTCCAGCCCCCGCCCGGGGCTGGCGGCCGGCGCGGCGGTTCTGCACCCGCGTCAGGCCCGACCGGGCTCCCGTGCCGACTCGGGCGAGTGACTGCCGGAGCGACCCCCGGGTACGCGGGGGAGTAGTCCAGAGCCGACATGTACCGATGGGCTGGAGGACGCCATGACGACCCCGTACTCGGACCCGGTCCACCCGGACCCCGTCCATCCGAGCCCGACTCCGGGCCCGGACCCGCAGCACCCGGAACCGGCCCCGGTACCGACCCCCGGACCGCCTCCGGTACCGACCCCTGAGCCACCCCCGGGCCCGGCACCCATGCCACCCCCGAACCCCCACCCGGGTCCGGAGCCGGGCCCGTCGCCGGTACCGCCGGGCCCCGAACCGGTGCCGAACCCCGAGCCGGGACCGCCGCTCAGCTGAGCGGCCGGGCCGGGGCACGTGACGCCCGCGGACAGGCGACGGGCGGCCCAGGGGCCGCCCGTCGTTCCCGCGCCGCGTCTGTCAGCCGGACACCTCCGACCGGTCCCCGCCCCACAGCGTGTGGAACGAGCCGTCCCGGTCGGTCCGCCGGTATGTGTGCGCACCGAAGAAGTCCCGCTGCCCCTGCGTCAGCGCCGCGGGCAGCCGCTCGGCGCGCAGGGCGTCGTAGTAGGCGAGAGCGGCGGCGAAGCCCGGCGTCGGCACACCCTGCCGGGTCGCCGCGACGATCACCTCACGCCAGTCGTCCTGGGCCGCGGCGATCTCCTGCGCGAACGTGTCGTCGGACAGCAGGCTCGGCAGGTCGGCGCGGGCGTCGTACGCCGCGCGGATCCGGTCCAGGAACGCCGCGCGGATGATGCAGCCGCCGCGCCAGATGGCCGAGACGGCACCCAGGTCGATGTCCCAGTCGTACTCGGCGCGCGCCGCGTCGATCTCATGGAAGCCCTGCGTGTACGACACGATCTTCGACGCGTACAGCGCCTGCTCGACCCGGTCGGCGAACGCCCCCGCCTCAGCCTCGCTCAGCGGCGACGCCTTGGGCCCGGCCAGCCCGCGGGACGCGTCCCGCAGCGCCGCGTGCCCGGACAGCGAGCGGGCGAAGACCGCCTCCGCGATCCCGGACACCGGCACGCCCAGGTCGAGGGCGATCTGCACGGTCCACCGGCCCGTGCCCTTCTGCTCCGCCTGGTCGACGACCACGTCCACGAACGGCTTGCCCGTCGCGGCGTCGACGTGCGACAGCACCTCGGCCGTGATCTCGATCAGGTAGGAGTCCAGCCGGCCCCGGTTCCAGGTGCGGAAGATCTCCGCGATCTGGGCGGGCTCGTACCCGGCGACGTCCCGCAGCAGCTGGTACGCCTCGCCGATGAGCTGCATGTCGGCGTACTCGATGCCGTTGTGCACCATCTTCACGAAGTGCCCGGCACCGTCCGGACCGACATGCGTCACACAGGGCGCCCCGTCCGTGGCCTTCGCGGAGATCTTCTCCAGCATGGGGCCGAGCGAGTCGTACGACTCCTTCGGGCCACCGGGCATGATGCTCGGCCCGTGCAGCGCGCCCTCCTCGCCGCCCGAGACGCCCATGCCGACGAAGTGGATGCCCTGTTCGCGCAGGTCACGCTCCCGGCGCCGGGTGTCGGCGAAGTGCGCGTTGCCACCGTCGATGATCATGTCGCCGGGCTCCAGGAGCGGCGCGAACTCCTGGATCACCGCATCGGTCGGCTCGCCGGCCTTCACCATGATCACCAGCCGCCGCGGCCGCTCCAGCGCCGCCACGAAGTCCTTGGCGGTCTCGGCCGCGATGAACTCGCCCTCGCTCCCGAACTCCTCCACCAGCGCCCGCGTACGCGCCGGCGTCCGGTTGTGGACCGCGACCGTGTAGCCGTTGCGGGCGAAGTTGCGGGCGAGATTGCGGCCCATGACCGCGAGACCCGTGACGCCGATCTGCGCCGAAGTGCTCATGCGTTGGCTCCTAGTGACCTCGATATATCAGCGGTGCCGGTCATGCCCGCCAGTATTGCCCCATCGTCCATCCTGACGTGCCGGTACTCCGGCCGCACACTCGGGGTGGCGCGATGTCGCGCAGGCAGATACGCACGGAAGGCCCCGGCGCACTCAGCCGTCCCGGGGCGCCGTTCGTGCGCCGGGCAACGTGCGCCGGTTCCTCGCCACTTGGCGTGAAGAGGCGGCTGAATTGCCGTCTTGTCATGGCCTGTTCGCAGCGCTTACTTTTGCCCCTCCTGACGCATGTCAATGGGGGGCTCCGTCATGGCCGTACGCGGTCGGCACCGCAGGTACCAGCCGAACAGAATCAACCGCGCCTCACTCACCGTCACCGCGGGTGGCGCCGGGATGGCGCTCCCCTTCATCGGCACGGGCGCCGCACAGGCGGCCGACGTGAGCACCTGGAACAAGGTCGCCGCGTGCGAGTCGACCAACAGGTGGGACGTCAATACCGGCAACGGCTACTACGGCGGACTCCAGTTCGCCCAGTCGACGTGGGAGGCCTACGGCGGCACCCGGTACGCGGGGCGCGCGGATCTGGCCACCAAGGACCAGCAGATCGCCGTCGCCGAGAAGGTGCTCGACGGGCAGGGGCCCGGCGCCTGGCCGCAGTGCTCGGTGCGGGCCGGGCTGACCCGGGGCGGGGACACGCCCGACATCCACCCGGCCGGTACCCGCGACACCGGCCGCACCGGCCAGAAGACCTCCGTCCAGGACGTCCAGCCGCAGACCACGCCCCAGTCACGGGCCGGCACGGCCGAGATGTACACCGTGGTGCACGGCGACACCCTCTCCGGCATCGCCGAGTCACAGAAGGTCAGGGGCGGTTGGCGGGGCCTGTACGAGGCGAACCGGAAGACCGTCGGAGCGGACCCCGACCTGATCCGGCCGGGGCAGCGGCTCGCCGTGCGGGGCAAGCCCGCGGGGACGACGGCCCCACCGAAGTCCACCCCCGAGCGCTCGCCCGGGAAGACCTCCGGGGAGCGGGACCAGAAGCGGGAGGAGCAGGCCACGACGAGCAGCCGCTCGCTGGTCGCCCCGGTGAGCGCCGCTTCGGGCACCCCCTACCGCAAGGCAGGTTCGTCCTGGTCGAAGGGCTACCACACCGGCGTCGACTTCGCCGTGCCGACCGGTACGTCCGTGAAGTCCGTCGGGGCCGGGCGGGTCGTGAGCGCCGGATGGAGCGGCTCCTTCGGCTACGAGGTGGTGATCCGGCACGCCGACGGCCGCTACAGCCAGTACGCCCATCTCTCGGCGATCTCCGTCAAGGACGGGCAGTCGGTGGGGGCGGGCCAGCGCATCGGCCGTTCCGGGTCCACGGGCAACAGCACGGGCCCGCACCTGCACTTCGAGGTGCGGACCGGGCCCGCCTTCGGCTCGGACATCGACCCGGTGGCGTACCTCCGGGCCGGTGGCGTCAGGATTTGACGCGGATGCGGTGCCGGTCGAGGACCGGCGTGGGCACGTAGGGGCCGCCGTAGAAGGGGCCGTAGAGGTTCGGGGGCTCGCTCGCGGGGTGCGGCGGCTCGCCGTCCTCGTGCGCGCCCTCCGCGAGCTGGGCCGGTATGAGGATGCCGTCGATCCTGTCCGGTACGACGATGTCGTCCCCGTCCCGTACCGGGATCTGCTCGCGGGGCACCGCCCCGGCCTGTTCCGGAAGGCCGGCGAGCAGCTCCCCGCGCAGGGTCGGCTCGGGCAGTGCCGGCAGGGTCTCCGCCGCGGGCGGTGCCGCCGCGGTCACCGTCTCCGTGCGCGCGATCCGCTCCGTCGTCAGCAGGATCAGGCCACCCGCCGCCACCACACCGCAGCCCAGGGCGAGCACCGTGCCCATGGTTCCGTACCGGAAGGTCTCGCCGAACATCGTGATGCCGACCGCGGCCGCCACGACCGGGTTCACCACCGTCAGCATGGCCAGCGGCGCCGCGAGTCCCGCGCCCCGGTAGGCGGCCTGGGAGAGCAGCAGACCGGCCGTGGCGAAGACGCCTATCGTGGCCAGGGCGGGCACGTCGGCCATCGACACCCCGCCGTTCCAGTCCACCGCGACGACCTTCGTGAACACCGAGGACATGCCGAAGGCTATGCCGGACCCGGTCGCGAGGAGCATGCTGCGCACCGCCGGGTGACGGTGGGCCGCACGGCCCGCGATCATCAGCGCCACGACGAGGCCGCCGGTCACCAGGGCCACGCCCGCCCGCTCGGCCGTGGCCAGCGACTGCGACTCCGACGAGCCGACCAGGGACAGCAGCCCGGCCAGGCCCACCGTCGCCATGATCGCGCCCCGCCACGCCGTCGACCCGGCCTTGCGGCCCACGAACAGCGCCGCCATCGGCAGCGCGAACACGATCGTCAGAGCACCCAGCGGCTGCACCAGGCTCAGCGGTCCGAAAGCCAGCGCCACCACGTGCAGCAGCCCGCCCAGGCCGTTCAGCGCGACCGCCGCCCACCAGCCCGGCCGACGCATCGGCGCGAACTGCTGCCCCGGCGAGGACACCGCGACGCGCTCCTGCACGATCGCCCCTCCCGCGTACGCGACCGCGGAGATGAGCGACAGAAGCACGGACAACGCGAGGGCGCTCATGAGCTGCTCCTCTGCGTGAGGCGGGGGCGGTGACCCCGGCGCGGTGAACGGTCGGCTCTCATAACCAACACGATGCCGCGAAATCCTCTTCCCGTCGTCGTACCAGAGCACCCACTGTGTCGTACTGCCGATGGAGTATTACGGCGCCGTTCTCATCCCCCAGGCGGGTGACCCCTGAGGAAGACCCCCAGGTGATGACCCCGACGGGCCTTGGTACTACTGCTCTTCGTGGACCTCGACCCCGATCTCCCCGCGCTCCGGCCGCTCGGCGGCTTCTTCGTACTACGCACGGCAGGGGCCGGCCCTCGGCCACTTCCGACCCTGGCGCAGGCGTACGGAGAACCCCCGTCGGACCCTCAGGGAAGTCCCCTGCAGCTCCGCGTCCGGAAAGTCGCGCACGCCCTGCGCGCCCCCGAGCCGCGGATCGCCGCCTCCGTCGCCCAGCAGGGCCTCGCGGCCCGGCTGTGGTCGGTGACGCTCGGCTGCGCCGTCCTGTACGGCCGGATCCCCGACCTCGACCCGCGCCTGCTGCGCTGGGACCCCGAAGGCAGCGCCCCCGACGACCTCTGGCTCACCGAGGTGCACCCGCTGCCCGCGGACCCGGCGACCCTCGCGGACGTCGTCCTGCACGCCCATCTGGAACCACTGACCGCCGCCCTGCACGCCCGCTACCGCGTGGCCTCCGGTCTGCTGTGGGGCAACGCGGGGTCGGCGCTCGCGGGCGCGGCCCGGCAACTGGACCAGTGGGCGCGCGCCGACGGCCGTACCGACGCCGCCGCCCGCACCCGCGCCCTGACCGCGGAACTTTTCGGCCACCCCCTCCTCGCCGGCACCGGCACCCTCACCGGGACCGCGTTCCGGCGCCGCAGCTGCTGCCTCTACTACCGGGTGCCGGGCGGTGGGGTGTGCGGCGACTGTTGCTTCACACGAGCACCGCGCTCTTCCCCACGCGCCTCATCTGGGTGACCATGAAAGGGCAACCAGCCGCTGAGAACAGGGGGTTCCGGGTGCGTGTGGGACTGCTGACCCGGGAGTACCCGCCGGATGTGTACGGCGGCGCGGGTGTCCATGTCGAGTTCCTCGCCCGGGAGTTGAGGGATCTCGTCGACCTGGAGGTGCACTGCTGGGGCGAGGGCCGCGGGGTGGGCGTGCAGCGCCACCGCCCCTGGTCCGCGCTCGACACCGCCAACGACGCGCTGCGCACCTTCTCCGTGGACCTCGCGATGGCGGCCGGCCTCGAGGGCCGCGAACTCGTGCACTCCCACACCTGGTACGCCAACCTCGCCGGCCACCTCGGCAAGCTGCAGTACGGCATCCCGCATGTGATGACCGCCCACTCCCTGGAGCCGTCGCGCCCCTGGAAGGCCGAGCAACTCGGCGGTGGATACGCCCTGTCGAGCTGGGCCGAGCGCACCGCGATCGAGTCCGCCGACGGGGTGATCGCCGTCTCCGGGGCGATGCGCGAGGACATCCTCGGCTGCTATCCCGCGCTGGACCCGGCCAGGGTCCACGTCGTCCACAACGGCATCGACACCACCCTCTACCGGCCCGACCGCCGCACCGACGTCCTCGCGCGCTTCGGCCTCGACGCCGACCGCCCGTATGTGCTGTTCGTCGGCCGCATCACCCGCCAGAAGGGCGTGCCCCATCTGCTGCGCGCGGTACGCGACATCGACCCGGCCGCGCAGGTCGTGCTGTGTGCCGGAGCGCCCGACACGCCCGAGATCGACCAGGAGTTCCGCGACCTCTACCAGGAGCTGAGCCGGGTCCGCGAGGGTGTGCACTGGATCCCGCAGATGCTGCCGCGCCCGGAAGTGATCCAACTCCTCACCCACGCCGCGGTGTTCGTCTGCCCGTCGGTGTACGAGCCGCTCGGCATCGTCAACCTGGAGGCGATGGCCTGCGGAACTCCCGTGGTGGCCTCGCGGGTCGGCGGCATCCCCGAGGTCGTCGAGGACGGCAAGACCGGCCTGCTCGTCCCGCTGGACGACGACTTCGAGGCGGGCCTCGCGCGGGCGCTGGACTCGGTCGTCGGGGACCGGGAGACCGCCCGGCGGATGGGCGAGGCCGGACGGGAGCGCGCGGTGGGGGAGTTCGGCTGGGACGCGGTCGCCCGGCGGACGGTCCGGCTCTACGGGGAGATCCTCAAACAGGCTTAGCGCGCGCTGCTCAGGGGCAGGCTGGGACCAACCAGGGTGAGGGGAGCGGCCATGCGTCGTGGCGGACCTTCGGTGCTCGGAATCGTACTGGCGGGCGGAGAGGGCAAGCGCCTGATGCCCCTGACCGCGGATCGCGCGAAACCCGCGGTCACCTTCGGAGGAACGTATCGGCTGGTCGACTTCGTCCTCTCCAACCTCGTCAACGCCGACATCCTGCGCATCTGCGTGCTCACGCAGTACAAGTCGCACTCGCTGGACCGGCACATCACCACGACCTGGCGGATGTCCAGCCTGCTCGGCAACTACGTCACCCCGGTCCCGGCCCAGCAGCGCCTCGGCCCGCGCTGGTACCTGGGCAGCGCCGACGCGATCCTGCAGTCGCTGAACCTGGTCTACGACGAACGCCCCGAGTACGTCGCGGTGTTCGGCGCCGACCACGTGTACCGCATGGACCCGCGCCAGATGCTCGCCCAGCACATCGAGAGCGGGGTGGGCGTGACGGTGGCGGGGATACGCGTCCCGCGGAGCGAGTCCTCGTCCTTCGGCGTGATCAGCCCGGGCTCGGACGGCCTGACGGTGGAACGCTTCCTGGAGAAGCCCGCGGACCCGCCCGGCCTCTCGGACGACCCGGAGTGCGTGTTCGCCTCGATGGGCAACTACATCTTCACCACCAAGGCCCTCATCGAGGCGCTCCAGCGGGACGCCGAGGACCGCAACTCCGTGCACGACATGGGCGGTTCGATCCTGCCGCAGCTCACCGACCGGGGCGAGGCCCAGCTGTACGACTTCAGCGCCAACCACGTCCCCGGCGAGACCAACCGCGACCGGGGCTACTGGCGGGACGTCGGCACCCTGGACGCGTACTACGACGCCCATATGGACCTCATCGCCGAGCGCCCCGCGTTCAACCTCTACAACCGCAGCTGGCCCATCTACACCCACTCCAACCAGCTCTCCCCGGCCCGCTTCAACGCCGGCGGCATGGCCAGCGAGTCCATCATCAGCGCCGGGTGCCTCATCCGCGGACAGGTCACGCGGTCCGTGCTGTCGCCGGGGGTCGTGGTCGACCCGGGGGCCGTGGTGCAGGGGGCGGTGCTGCACGACAACGTGCGCATCGGGCGGGGCGCTGTGGTGCGCGGAGCCGTGCTCGACAAGAACGTCGAGGTGCCTCCGGGTGCGACGATCGGCGTCAACCCGGAGCGGGACTCGGAGCTGTACACCGTCTCCAAGGGCGGGGTGATCGCGCTGGGCAAGGGGCAGCGGGTGCCCTGAGCCCTGGCGGCACCGACACCGGGACTGGCCTGTACCCCAGCCTTGTCATGCATCTGATCGACGAGCACGTCAGTGGCCCGTCGGTGATCAAGTGGGTCACCTTCAACCCTGGGACCCGACCCGGCTGGTCGACAACCGGTCGGGGCTGAACCTCGGGGCCGACGGCGGCGCCGGCGCCGTCGACCTGGCGACCGACGTCGAGGGTGAGCTGAACGGGCTCCTGACCTATGACCGTGCCGTGCTCAAACCGGACGCGAAACGGCTCAGGTCCGCTCACGAGGCGCTCATCCATGACGCCTCCCGGGTGACACCGTCGGGATGCCCGGTGCCGCTACCCGTGCTGAAGTGACCTCATATGCACCATGAGTCCCGCCCCTTTCGTAAGGGGCGGGACTTAATCTGCTGTTAACTGAGCGTAGCTTGATCGTACTTGACTGTAATCGCCAGAGGGCGATTGACTGCTGGTCCACCCTTCGTCGACGCGAGGCAAGCCATTGACTTCTGACCTGCTCGCACCTCTCGACCTGGCGTTCTGGAACATCGAGTCCGCGGAACACCCCATGCACCTGGCCGCGCTGGGCGTGTTCACTGCCCACTCGCCCACCGCCGGCGCCCACGCGGCCGACCTGCTCGCCGCCCGCGCCGCCGCTGTGCCGGGACTGCGGATGCGGATCCGGGACGCCTGGCAGCCGTTCGGCCTCCTCCAGCCGTTCTCGTTCGGCGGTGCCACCCGCGAGCCCGTCCCCGACTTCGATCCGCTCGACCATGTGCGGCTGCATGCCCCGACCGCCGACTTCCAGGCGGCGGCGGGCCTGCTCATGGAGCGCCCGCTGGAGCGCGGCCGACCGCCGTGGGAGGCGCATGTCCTGCCGGGGGAGGACGGCGTGTCGTTCGCCGTGCTCTTCAAGTTCCACCATGCCCTCGCCGACGGACTGCGGGCGCTGACGCTCGCCGCAGCCGTCCTGGACCCCATGGACATGCCGGCCCGCAAGCCCCGCCCCGAGGAGCCCAGGGGCGGTCGCGTCCCGGATGTGCGCCGACTGCCGGGGATGGTGCGCGGCGCCCTGTCGGACGTAGGCCGCGCCCTCGACATCGGAGCCTCCGTCGCCGTGTCGACCCTGGCCATGCGCTCGTCGTCCGCACTGACCGCCGAGCCGAGCGGCACCCGCCGCACCGCCGGAGTCGTCGTCGACATCGACGACGTGCACGTGGTCCGCAAGGCCGTCGGCGGCACCGTCAACGACGTCCTGATCGCCGTCGTCGCGGGCGCCCTGCGCCGCTGGCTCGACGAGCGCGGCGACGGCAGCGAGGGCGTCGCGCCGCGCGCCCTGATCCCCGTCTCCAAGCGCCGGCCCCGCACCGCGCACCCTCAGGGCAACCGGCTCTCCGGGTACCTGATACGGCTTCCGGTCGACGACCCCGATCCGCTGCGCCGCCTCGCCACGGTCCGTACGGCCATGGACCGCAACAAGGACGCCGGCCCCAACCGGGGCGCGGGCGCCGTCGCCCTGCTCGCCGACCACGTCCCGGCGCTCGGCCACCGGCTTGGCGGACCGCTGGTCGGCCAGGCCGCCCGGCTCTGGTTCGACATCCTGGTCACCAGCGTGCCGCTGCCCGGTATCGCCCTGAAGCTCGGCGGCCACCAGGTCACCGAGGTCTTCCCGTTCGCCCCGCTGGCCCGCGGCCACTCCCTGGCGATCGCGATCTCGACGTACCGCGGGCGCGTCCACTACGGGCTCGTCGCCGACGCCGAGGCCGTACCGGATCTCGATGTGCTGGCCAAGGCCGTGTCCGAGGAGGTGACCGCGCTGATCACCGCCTGCGGTCCTTGATCGTCACCGGTTTTTGGAGGACCGGCCCGGCGCTCCGTAGAATTCCCCGTTCGAAAGCAGGCGCGGTCGGAGCGCCGCGCGGGTGATCAGGGAAGCGGCAGCGCGATGACGGTGACAGAGGAAGGCCCGGCGGCCACGGACGAGGTCGTGCACGAGCCCGGTGACGAGGTCGGGTACGGCCCCGGCATCGACCCGGAGCGGCTGGCCGTCTGCCTCAGCGTGCTCGACGAGCTCGACAAGCTGGAGGTCGACCACCCCGACGCGATCGCCGTGCGCCGGGCCACCGCCGGCATCTACCGCACCGTCAAGCAGCGCCGCCGCCAGGAGCGCCGGGCCGCCAAGACCGCCCACGACAAAGCGGTCACGGAGGCCACGGCGACCGGCTCGGCCCAGCGCATCGACGACGAGACCGAGGGCATCCTGCCGTCGTCCGTCACCGAGGCGGGCAGGATCGCGGGGATACTCCAGCGCCCGCGCTCCTGCTACACCTGCAAGACCCGGTACGTGGAAGTCGACTACTTCTACCACCAGCTCTGTCCCGACTGCGCCAACCTCAACCGGGACAAGCGCGACGTCCGCGCCGACCTCACCGGCAAGCGCGCCCTGCTCACCGGCGGCCGCGCCAAGATCGGCATGTACATCGCGCTGCGGCTGCTGCGCGACGGCGCGCACACCACGATCACCACGCGCTTCCCGAAGGACGCCATCCGCCGGTTCAAGGCCATGGACGACTCCGGTGACTGGATGCACCGCCTGGAGGTCGTCGGCATCGACCTGCGCGACCCGGCCCAGGCCGTGGCCCTGGCCGACCAGGTCACCGAGGCGGGCCCCCTCGACATCCTGATCAACAACGCGACACAGACCGTACGCCGCCTGCCCTCGGCCTACGCCGCCCTGGTCGACGGGGAGAGCGCACCGCTGCCCGCCGGTGAGCTCCCCGCCCACCACGTCATCGGCGCCTTCGGCTCCGGCGCGGTCGACGGACTCGCCTCCCTGCCCGCCGGGATCTCCGGCATCGACGCCCAGCAGGTCGCCGACCTCGCCCTGGTCGCGGGCAACGCCAGCGTCGCCCGGCACCTCGACGGCACGGCGATCGACGCGGGCGGCCTCGTCCCCGACGTCGTCGACAGCAACACCTGGGTCCAGACCATCGAGCAGATCTCCCCGGTGGAGCTCCTGGAGACCCAGCTGTGCAACTACACGGCGCCGTTCATCCTGATCAGCGCGCTGCGCCCGGCCATGGCCGCCGCCGCGAGGAAGGCGGCGAGCGGGCGCGCGTACATCGTGAACGTCTCCGCGATGGAGGGCGTCTTCGGCCGCGGCTACAAGGGCGCCGGGCACCCGAACACGAACGCCGCCAAGGCCGCGATGAACATGGTCACGCGGACCAGCGCGCAGGAGATGTTCCAGAGCGACGGCATCCTCATGACCTCGGTCGACACGGGCTGGATCACCGACGAGCGGCCTCACTTCGACAAGCTGCGGCTCGCGGAAGAGGGGTTCCACGCGCCGCTGGATCTGGTGGACGGGGCGGCACGGGTCTATGACCCGGTGGTGCGGGGTGAGGCGGGCGAGGATCTGTACGGGGTCTTCTTGAAGGACTACGCGCCGGGTAAGTGGTAGGCCCCTACGGGGTGGGGTGATCAGCCGGTGGGAGGGTGCGGGTCGTAGGGGGCTGATCGCGCCCACGCGGCGGAGCCGCATATGGAGAGGGCCCCGCGCCCCTTCCCGCCGTCCGTGCCGCCCGCACCCGCGTCCCCCCGTCCACCAGCAGGTCCGCCCCCGTCACCCACTCCGCCGCGTCCGACGCCAGCCACACCACCGCCCGCGCCACGTCCTCCGGCTCGCCGATGCGCCCCATCGGCAGCCCGGCGGCCACCTCCTCCTCGCCCGGTTCCCACACGAACCGTGCCATCTCCGTGCGGACCAGCCCGGGGGAGACGGAATTGACCCGCACCTTCGGGGCCAGCTCCCCCGCCAACTGCTGGGTGAGGTGGAGGAGGGCCGCCTTGCTGGTGCCGTAGGCGCCGAGGTGGGGGCCGACATGAGTGGCGCCCTCCGTGCAGACGTTGACCACCGCGCCGCCGTGTTCGCGCATCCAGGCCCGCCAGGCGCTCCGCACGAGCCGCAGCGGTGCCTCGACGTTCACGGTGAAGGCCTCGCGCCAGGCCATCGGGTCGACGTCCATGAGCGGGCCGTAGGGCAGGTTGGTCGCCGCGTTGTTCACGACCACGTCGAGCCGGCCGAACTCGCGCAGGGTCAGGTCCACGACCGCCCGCAGGTGGTCCGGGTCGGCCACGCTGCCGACCGCTCCCACGCCGCCCAGCTCGGCGGCCGTGCGCCGTACCCCGTCGGCGTCGCGCGCGGTCACGCACACCAGCGCACCGGCCCGCGCCAGGTGCTCGGCGACCGCTCGGCCGATGCCGCGCGTACCGCCCGTGACGACGGCGGCCCTGCCCCGGAGCGCGTACGACGACGTCATCGCCGTACCGTCTCATGACGGGCCGTCAGTCAACAGCCCCGAGACGTGAGTGCCTCGCCGCCACCAGCTCCAGGACCGTTCGCCAGTCCTCCAGGACCCCGGCGTCGAACCCGGTGGCCCGGCTCTCCTCGATCGCCAGGAGCAGGCGCAGCGCGTCTTCGTCGCCGCCGGGGTCGCGGTGGCGCACGAGGCGGTGGACGCGCTCGCCGAGGAGCGGCCGTACGGCTTCGGCCGCGTGCGCGGTGCGGCGGGTCTCGTCGCCGGGGCACAGCAGCTGCCCGATGTCGTGCACCAGGCCCGCCACTTGGAGCTCCTTGTCGGCGGGGCGGCCGCGGCGCAGCAGCGCGGCGGTCCGCAGCGCGGGCTGGTGCGGGCAGGCGTACAGCAGATCCATCAGCTCCTCGACACTGCGCAGCTCCATGCGTCAGTCCTCCCGCAGGACAAGCCGTTGCCGTCCGTCAGCAGATCATGGCCGCCTTGCGATTCGGCCAACGGGACCTGAACTGCGCGGCGTGCACGGGTCCTGTGCCGGACGGCGGGAGGCTACTGAGCCGAACGAGTGACGGTCAAATGCCGTAATTTGCAATAAAGGCGGGCATGTGAGGCAGGTGAAAACCGGTCGACTCCGGATAGTTACACCTTGTTTGCAGCCCCATCGAGCGGGCACCCGCTCATTTGGTTAATCTATAGCGGACGGACAGCACTACAGGGTCCCAACCCACACCCACGGTCCGTCCCGGGACATGCCGGTGCACAACGGCCTGCTCTCCGACCAGTACACCGGCGCCACCGCGTCCGAGCCGACTTCGAGTAAGACCCGAGCGGGCGTCAGGTGCCGGACCGCAGACTGGACCGGCCCCGCCCCGAGGGTGATCCGACACATAAGGAGTGCGCGGTGACACCTGAGAAGACGAATCGCGAGCAGCGCCCCAAGGAACGCACGGAGCGCGCGGGCCGCCGGTCCACGGAGATCGGCAGTCTCGATGTGTGGGCCAGGTCCGCCCCCATCCGCCTGGCCGGGTACGAGGACGACCTCGCCGAGCCCCACATCCTGCCCAGCGTCGACTGACGGGGCAGAGCCCTTCGCGATCGCCGACCGCATGGGCGTGCGAGACTCACGCCCATGCTGATCAGAGAAGCCGCGGCCGAGGACTGGCCGCGGATTTGGCCTTTCTGGCACCGGATCGTCTCGGCCGGCGAGACCTACGCATGGGATCCGGACACCTCCGAGGAAGCCGCCCGGGCGTTGTGGATGAACCCGGCCAAACGGGTCTACGTCGTCGAGGACGACGCCGGAACGGTCGTCGCCTCCGCCTATGTCACCCCCAACTACGGTGGCCCCGCCGCCCGTATCGCCAACGCCGGATTCATGGTCGACCCCGACCACGCGGGGCGCGGCGTCGGCCGTGCCCTCGCCGAGCACCTCCTCGCCGCGGCCAGGGCCGACGGCTACCGGGGCATGGTCTTCAACGCGGTCGTCGAGACCAACCCGGCCGTCGGCCTGTGGACCTCCCTCGGCTTCACGGTCCTCGGCACGGTCCCGGACGCGTACGACCACCCCCGGCACGGGCGCGTGGGCCTGCACATCATGTACCGGGCGCTCTAGCCAACCTTAGCCGCCCGCCTTTACGTCCTCCGTGTTTGCCTAACAGCTTTAGGTAGATGCATAATCGCTTCTGGCGAACGGAGGACTTTGTGGCACGCGCAGGACTGACCACGGAACGCCTGGTCCGGGCAGGTGCGGAGCTGGCCGACGAGGTCGGCTTCGAGCAGGTGACCGTGTCGGAGCTCGCCCGGCGGTTCGACGTCAAGGTCGCGAGCCTGTACTCGCATGTGAAGAGCTCCCAGGACCTCAAGACGCGGATCGCCCTGTTCGCACTGGAGGAGCTGGCCGACCGGGCCGCCGACGCCATCGCGGGCCGCGCCGGCAAGGACGCCCTGGTCGCCTTCGCCGACGTCTACCGCGACTACGGCCGCGAGCACCCCGGCCGGGCCGCCGCCGCGCGGATGCGGCTCGACCCCGAGACGGCGGCCGCCGGCGCGGGTGTCCGGCACGTGCAGATGACCCGGGCGATCCTGCGCGGCTACGACCTGACGGAGCCGGACGCGACCCACGCCGTGCGGCTGCTGGGCAGCGTCTTCCACGGCTACGCCAGCCTGGAGGTGGCGGGCGGCTTCAGCCACAGCGCCCCCGACTCCCAGCAGACCTGGACCCGGATCCTCGACGCCCTCGACGCCCTGCTGCGCAACTGGCCCAGCGAGCCCACCCCTTGACGACAGGCTGAGGACACATGCACACCGAGCACGACTGGATCACCACGCCCGTCACCGCCGGCCTCCTGCGCGGCGCCCTCGACGTCGAGCACACCGGGCGCGGAGTACTGCCCCACCGGCTGCCCGCCCGGGCCCGCGCCCAGAACACCGACGCGCAGCTGGCGATGGCCGAGTCGCAGCCCTCCGGGGTCCGGCTGGTCTTCCGTACCCGGGCCACCGCCGTCGAACTCGACGCCCTGCGCACCAAGCGCGCCTATGCCGGCGCGCCGCCCCGCCCCGACGGCGTGTACGAGCTGATCGTCGACGGCCGCCCCACGGGACAGGCCGGCGTGACCGGCGGCAACACGGTGACCGTGGACATGTTCGCCGGGACCGCCGAGCAGCGACCCGGCCCGGCCGGCACCGTCCGCTTCACGGGGCTGCCCGACGGCGACAAGGACGTCGAGATCTGGCTGCCGCACAACGAGACCACCGAACTGATCGCCCTGCGCACCGACGCCCCCGTCGAGCCCGCGCGGGACCCGGGCCGCAGGGTGTGGCTGCACCACGGCAGTTCGATCAGCCACGGATCCGACGCCGCGAGCCCCACCGGTATCTGGCCCGCGCTCGCCGCCTCCCTCGGGGGCGTGGAGCTGATCAACCTGGGCCTGGCCGGGAGCGCCCTGCTCGACCCGTTCACCGCCCGCACCCTGCGCGACACCCCCGCCGACCTGATCAGCGTCAAGATCGGCATCAATGTGGTGAACGCCGACCTGATGCGGCTGCGTGCCTTCGGTCCCGCGGTCCACGGCTTCCTCGACACCATCCGGGAAGGCCACCCGACGACACCGCTGCTGGTCGTGTCGCCCATCCTGTGCCCGATACACGAGGACACGCCCGGCCCCTGCGCCCCCGACTTCAGCGGCATGAGCGCCGGACGGCTGCGGTTCGTCGCCATGGGCGACCCGGCCGAGCGCGCGAGCGGCAAGCTGACCCTGGGCGTCATCCGCGACGAGCTGGCCCGCATCGTGCGCCGGCGGGCGGCCGACGACCCGAACCTGCACCACCTCGACGGCCGCGAGCTCTACGGCGAGACCGACTTCGCCGAACTGCCCCTGCCCGACGGACTCCACCCCGACGCCGCCACCCACCGCCTCATCGGAGAGCGCTTCGCGCGGCTGGCGTTCACCGCCGACGGGCCCTTCGCCGACCAGAAGTGATCCAGGACGTGAGCGCACGAGCCCATGACGACAGCCTCTCCCTCCTGTGGGAGGAGCACATGCGCATCGCGGGCCTGGACAAGGTCCTGCCGCTGATCGGTGACGGATACTGCACGTCCTACTACCGGAACCCGCGGACGATCGCCGGCGTCATCGCGGCGCGACACATGCCCGGCGCGATCTGAGCCCTACGACGACGCCTGGTCCAGCGGCGCCGTCCGCTGCCAGGGCCGCAGCCTCTCGATCTGCTCCGCCAGGCACAGCAGCACCGCCTCCGAGCCCGGACGCCCCACCAGTTGTACGGCGCTCGGCGCGCCGGACGGCAACGTGCCGAACGGGACCGACATCGCGGGCCAGCCGGTGAGGTTCCACGGCGGAGTCATGGGCGAGTAGTTGGTGTTGGCCATGACGTTGCGCAGCCAGCCCCGCTCGTGCCAGGGCGCGGACCTGGGGGAGCGGCGGGCGAGGGCCGGGGTGAGCAGCACGTCGTACTCGGCGAAGAACGGCTCCAGGCGTCGGCGCAGCTCCTCCCGGCTCGCACCGTCCCGCACCCGGTCGACGAAGCGCCTGCCGACCGCGGCGTGCACCCGCGTCCGGCGGGTGAGCAGACGGGGATCGAAGTCCCGGGCGTCCACGGCCGTGCCCGCCGTCCAGTGGGTCAGCGAGGTGACCCCCAGCGACATCGGATACGGCGGGTCGGCGCGCCGCACCTGGTGACCGGCCTTGATCAGCAGCCCGGCGGCCTCACGGGCGGCCGTCGCGTACGGCTTGCTGATGGCGACCCCGGCGATCGGGCTGCGCAGGGACACCGCGATCCGGTGAGTGCCGGCCGCGTCCGGCCGTACGGCGTCGGTGCCGGCGAGGACCGACAGCATCAGGCGGGCGTCCTCGACCGTCGTGGCCAGCGGGCCGTTCTCCGACATGCCGAACCAGTCGCCGTCGCTGACACCGGCCGGGACCACGCCGGTGCCGGGCTTGATGGTGACCAGGCCGCAGTTGGCGGCGGGAATGCGCAGGGAGCCCATGCCGTCGTTGCCGAGGGCGATCGGCACCATGCCCGCGGCGACCGCGGCCGCGCTGCCACCGGACGAGCCGCCCGCCGTGCGCGAGGTGTCCCACGGGTTGCGGGCGGTGCCGTGCACGCCCTCCGTGGTGCCGAAGACACAGAGCTCCGGCACGTTCGTCAGCCCGACGACCACCGCGCCGGCCGCCCGCAGCCGGGCCACGGTCACATGGTCGTCGCCGGCCGGGGTGTCGGGCGTCGCCGCGGAACCGATCCGCTTGGACTCGCCGCGCACCGCGAGGTTGTCCTTCACCGCGACCGGCACGCCCGCCAGAGGCAGTTCGGCGAGGTCGGCACGCGCGGCCACCTCGTCGGCCTCGGCGAGCGCCGCCTCGGCCCGCACCACCCGGAACGCGCCCACGCGGCCGTCCAGCCGCTCGACACGTGCCAGGTGCTCGGCCACCACCTCCCGGGGCGTGGCCTGCTTCTCGCGTACGGCGGCGGCGATCTCCGCGGCGGTCCGGCCGACCCAGCTGGTCACGGCTGCTCCTCAGGGCTTACTCGCGAGTATGTAGGAGAACTCTGCCGGGCGGCGGGCCCGGCGTCGAGAGGGCGCCCCGCTTGGATATTCGCGAGGGTCTTGTTGGACTTTTCGCGCGGCCTCTCCTCGGCATAGCCTCGCTGACCTGCGCATCATCCGATCAATGTGCCAACTCTGCTCCCTTCGCCTCCCATTGACAGCCCCTGGGGCCAGCTCAATCATCAGACATCCGATGAATGGGAGTGCCTCATGAGGAGACGCTGGAGAGCCGCAGGGGCCCTGGCGGCGCTGACGCTGTTGTTCGCGACGCCGCTGCCGGCGGTAGCGGCGGCGGAGCAGGCGGCGCCGCTCACGGTGCCCGCCCTGGCCGACTGGACCCCGGCATCCGGCAGTTACACCTACGAGCGCTCCGCCCGCCTGGTGGCCGACAGCGCGGGCGAACGCCGGGTCGCCGACACCCTCGCCGGTGATCTGCGCGCCGCGGGACACGGCACGGTTCCCGTGGTGCGCGGCGGCGCCCGACCCGGTGACATCGTTATCGACGTCCAGCCCTCCCGGACCACTCTCGGCACGGACGGCTACGAACTCCGCTCGGGCGAGCGGATGGCGATCACCGCGGCGACCGAGACCGGCGCCTTCTACGGCACCCGCACCCTCCTCCAGCTCCTCGCCCAGGGCGACCGCGTCCCCGCCGGCCGCACGGTCGACGTGCCGCGCTACCAGGAGCGGGGCGTAGGCGTCTGCGCCTGCTACATCCACGTCTCGATGCCCTGGCTGGAGAACCTGGTCCGCGAGATGGCGTACCACAAGCTCAACCAGCTGCTCCTCGAACTGAAGGTGAAGAGCGAGGCCCACCCCGAGGCCAACACGTGGGGCTACTACACCAAGGACGAGATCCGCCGACTGGTCGCCCTCGGCAAGCGGTACCACGTCGAGATCATCCCCGAGATCAACTCACCGGGGCACATGGACCCGTGGATCGAGAACCGCCCGGACCTCCAGCTGACCGACTCCGACGGCGACAAGCAGCCCTCGCGCCTCGACATCACCCGGCCGGAGGCCTTCGCCTACTACACCAGCCTGATCGACGAGTACGCACAGGTCTTCACCGCCACCTCCTGGCACATGGGAGCCGACGAGTACATGCTCGGCTCCGACTTCGCCAAGTACCCGCAGGTCCTCAAGTACGCGCAGGACAGGTACGGCCCCGACGCCACACCCCAGGACGCCTTCATCGACTTCGTCAACCGCGTCCACGCCTACGCGGCCGGCAAGGGCAGGAAACTGCGCATCTGGAACGACGGGCTCACCGGCGCCAACACCGTCCCGGTGACCGCCGGAACGACGGTCGAGCACTGGCTGAACGTGGCCGTGAAGCCCAGCCGGCTCCTCGCCCAGGGCTACCCGTTGATGAACGCCGCGTACGCCCTCTACCTGGTCCGCGGCGGCTTCCACAGTGACACCAAGGGGCTCTACGACCAGAGCTGGGATCCGCGCAGCTTCGAGGGCGAGAAGCTGGCCTCCGCCGAGGGCATCACCGGCGCGAAGATCAGCCTCTGGCCCGACAACGGCCGGGGCGAGACGGAGAACGAGGTCGCCGTCGCCCTCTGGCCCGCCCTGCGGCACATCGCCCAGGCGACATGGGGCGATCCGCACCCGGACGCCACCTACGCCGGGTTCGCGGCGCGCGGCACGGCCGTGGGGCACTCCCCCGGCTGGCGGGACCTGACCCGCGTGCCGGTGGCGGACGGGTCGTACACCTTCCGGACGCCCGGTCACCCCGCCCTCACCGCCGAGGTGCGGCGCACCGCCGACGGCTACGCCACCGTCCGCACGGCCGACGGCTGCCTGGAGGTGCGTGGCGGAAAGCTCACGCTCAACGTGCCGCTCCAGCCCGGAGTCGAGGCGGGGTGGCAGACCTGCGACCCCGGAAACACCCTCCAGCGCTGGCAGTTGGAGCCCGCGAACGGCGGCTACCGACTCGTCAACGCCATCACCCGGATGGCGGTGAGCGTGACGGACGACGGCCGGCTCGCCCAGTACCCGCCGGACCTGCGCGCACCCGCCCGCTGGCACCTGACCTGATGATCCGCTGACTTGAGGATCGACCCGAGGACTGACCCTAGGAGCCTTCCCATGGCCGTTTCCCGACGCGTCTTCGTCGCGACAGCCGCCGTCCTCGCCGCGACCGGCGTCACAAGACCCGCCTCGGCGGCACACCGCGCACCCACAGCCCCGTCCGCCGCCCAGGACCCCCACTACCGCATCCCCGTCAGCCCCGACGACACCGAGGCCGACCTGGTCCGCAAGGCCTCCCAGGTCCGCCCCACCGCACGGCAGATCGCCTGGCAGCGCCTGGAACGCACCGCGTTCCTGCACTTCGGCGTGAACACCTTCACCGGCCTCGAATGGGGCACCGGCGACGAGGACCCGGATGTCTTCCAGCCGGCCGGCCTCGACACCGACCAGTGGGCACGCGCCCTGCGCGACGGCGGCTTCAGGCTCGCCATCCTCACCGTCAAGCACCACGACGGCTTCGTGCTCCACCAGTCCCGCTACACGGACCACTCGGTGGCGTCGAGCAGTTGGCGCGAGGGCCAGGGGGACGTCCTGCGCTCCTTCGCCGACTCCATGCGCCGGTACGGCATCAAGGTCGGCGTCTATGTCTCGCCCGCCGACGAGAACCAGTACCTGCACGGCGTCTACGCCAACGGCAGCGCCCGCACCGACCACACCATCCCCACCCTCGTCGACGGCGACGACCGCACACCGCCGCGGTCGTACACCCTCCCGGCCACCGACTACGGCGCCCATATGCTCAACCAGCTCTACGAGGTCCTCACCGAGTACGGTCCGATCGACGAGGTCTGGTTCGACGGGGCCCAGGGCCGCATCCCGCCGGACAAGGTGGAGAAGTACGACTGGGACAGCTGGTACACCCTCGTCCGCTCGCTCGCCCCCGACGCCGTGGTCGCCGTCTCCGGTCCGGACGTGCGCTGGGTCGGCAACGAGGGCGGGCTGGCCCGCGAGGACGAGTGGAGCGTCGTACCGGTACAGGAGAAGGACTACGGGCGGACGGACTACGCCCTCGCCTACGACGCCCCGGACATGGGCAGCAGGGACGCCCTGGTGATGGCCCGGCCGGTCGCCGACCATCTGCAGTGGTGGCCGGCCGAGTGCGACGTCTCCATCCGCGACGGCTGGTTCTACCACGCCGACCAACAGCCCAAGAGCGTCGAGCAGTTGACCGACATCTACTTCCGCTCCGTCGGCCGCAACTCGGTGCTCCTGCTCAACATCCCGCCGGACACGGACGGCCTGCTGCCGGCCGCCGACGTGGCCCGGCTGAGGGAATTCCGCGAGCGCGTGGACCGCGAGCTGCCCGAGGACCTGGCACGCGACGCCCGCACGACCACCGCACCGGGCCGTGTCACCGTCGACCTCGGCCGGGAACGGGAGGTGGACCGGATCCGGCTCGCGGAGGACATCCGGCACGGGCAGCAGGTGGAGAGCTTCGTCGTGGAGGCACAGCGCGACGGCGCCTGGACGGAGGTGACCCGTGCGGGGGTGATCGGCGCGAGCCGGATCCTGCTGCTGGCGGCGCCGGTGCGGGCCCGGCGGTGGCGGGTGCGGGTCACCGGCTCGCGCGCGGCGGCCCGGCTCGCGGAGTTCGGGCTGTACCGCTCACGGGTCTAATTCGGTTGACCGGGGCGGGGCCGTACGGGCTGGATGGGGTGCATGGCCGACATCCAGGGCACCTACGACCGTCTGTTCATCGCCGTGCCGAACGCGCTGGCCGCCATGCTGGACGCCGGGGACGCCGGGGACGCCGGGGACGCCGGGGACGCCGGGGACGCCGGGGACGCCGGCGGCTCCGTCGCGGTCTTCGTGGACGGCGAGCCCGTCGTGGACGTGTGGGGCGGCTTCGCGGACGCCGGCCGCACCGTCCCGTGGGAGCGCGACACGATCGTCAACGTGTGGTCCGTGACCAAGACCATGACGGCCCTGTGCGCCCTGGTCCTCATCGACCGGGGCGAACTCGACCCGGACGCGCCGGTCGCCCGCTACTGGCCGGAGTTCGCGGCGGAGGGCAAGGAGAAGGTGCTCGTACGGCACCTGCTCTCGCACACGGCCGGCCTGCCCGACTGGGACGGGCCGGTCGACGAGCTCTACGACTGGCCGGCCGCCACATCCCGGCTCGCCGCGCGCACCACCCGCTGGGAGCCGGGCACCGCCGCCGGGTACCACTCCCTTACGCAGGGATTCCTGGTCGGCGAGGTCGTGCGGCGGGTCACCGGCCGCAGCGTGGGGGACTTCCTCGCCGCGGAGGTGACGGGTCCGCTGGGCGCCGACTTCCACATCGGCCTGGCGCCCGAGCACGACCACCGGGTCGCCCCCGCGATTCCGCCGACGGGCAAGGACGAGGACTACTCCGCGAGCGCGCCCGGCAACCCGACGGGCTCCGAGGCGGGCAACGGCGTCCGAGTCCGCGACGGCAACAGCACGGCCTGGCGTCGCGCGCAGATCCCGGCGGCGAGCGGCTACGGCAACGCCCGCTCGGTCGCGCTGGCGCAATCGGCCCTGGCCTGCGGGGGAGAGGTGGGCGGCGTCCGGCTGCTGTCCCGGGCCGGCTGCGACCGGGCCTGGGAGGAACACTTCGACGGCGACGACCGCGTCCTCGGCATGCCGATGCGCTGGGGCCTGGGCTATGGCCTCTTCGGCACCGCGTACGGCTGGGGCGGCTGGGGCGGATCCCTGATGATGCTGGAGCCCGACAGCCGGATGGTCGTCGCCTACGTGACCAACCAGATGCGCGAACCCGCCGAGGACACCAGGGGGATGGAGATCGTGACGGCGGCCTACGAAGGGCTTCAGGGACTGCGCCGCTGAACCGGGCGACGGGGTGGCGTGTGACCGACGGCGCCGGACAGCGACGCCACCGGCGCGTCACGCGCCCCGCGCCACCCCCGTACTCCCACGCTCGATCAACATCGGCACGGGCACCCGCACGGCCCGTGCCGACCCGCCGTCGAGCAGCGCGGTCAGTTCCCGCGCCGCGGTGCGGCCGAACTCCACACTGTCGCGGGAGAGCGCGGACAGCCACGGCTTGACCATGCGGCACAGGGCGGAGTCCTCCCAGGACACCACCGAGACGTCCGCCGGTACCAAGAAGCCGAGTTCGGCCGCGGCGGCGGCCCCGGCGACGGCCATCACGTCGTTGTCGTAGATCAGGGCGGTCGCAGGAGCGGGGTCCTCCAGCACCCGGCGGGTGACCGCCGCGCCCTCGGCGTCGGAGTAGTCGGTGGTCACCGACCGCACCTCGGACAGTCCCCGGCGCCCGGCCTCGGCGCGCAGCGTGCGGATACGGCGCTCGGTGTGGGCGAGCCCCGGCAGACCGGCGATGTGCACGATCCGCCGGTGGCCGAGCGCGTACAGGCCGTCCACGACCGAGGCCATCGCGCCCGCGTCGTCCGCCCACACGGTCGAGAGCCCGGGGTGGCGTTCGTCGGGAGCGCCGCCGATCACCACGGCGGGCAGGCCGAGTTCGTCGAGGAGGCCGGGGCGGGGATCGTCGGTGCGGGGGTCGACGACCAGGACGCCGTCCACGCGGTGCTCGGCCCACCAGCGCCGGTACACCGCGCACTCGTCGGCGACGTCCTCCACCACCTGGAACAGCAGCCCGAGATGGCGCTCCGCCAGCACCTCCTGGATGCCCGAGACGAGTTGGAGGAAGAAGGAGTCCACGCCCAGCGTGTCGGCCGGACGCGCCAGGACGAAGCCGACCGTCGCCGCGCCCTCCCCGGACAGGGCGCGGGCCGCGGTGCTGGGCCGCCAGCCCAGTTCCTCCGCGACCTGCCGCACCCGGTCACGGGTGTCCTCCGACACGCCCGGCCGGCCGTTCAGCGCGAAGGAGACCGCGCTCTGCGAGACCCCGGCGTGCCGCGCTATGTCCTTCATCGTCGGCCGGCGGGCCGGCGAGCGCTTGCCTGCCATGGTGATTCCCCATTCCGCGACACATTCCCGGAGCAGTATGCACTAATGCGGTTCAGGTCAAAGAGCCCGGAGTGAACCTAATACGGTTCAGCTCGGTGATCCTAATGCGCATTAGTCACTAATGAAATTAGCTGCGTGAGAGTCATTGACGGGCCTGCGGGGCGGCGTGCAGGGTCTGCCTCGTCTACCAACCCGCCCGCAAAGGAGGACGGTTCACGGTGCCTGTTTCCCGTAGAGCCCTCGCTGCCGCATTCGCCGTCTGTGTCGTCCTGCCGCTCAGCGCCTGCGGCTCGGGAGGTGGCGACGGCGGCACGGCCGACGCCTCCGGCAAGGTCGAGGGCGACATCACCTTCCAGACCTGGAACCTCCGCGCCAACTTCAAGGACTACTTCGAGGGCCTCATCGCCGACTTCGAGAAGAAGTACCCCGGCACCGAGGTGAAGTGGATCGACCAGCCCGCCGAGGGCTACGCCGACAAGATCAGCGCCGACGCCGCGGGCGGCACCCTCCCCGACGTCGTCAACGTCTCGCCCGACCTGGTCGCCCCGCTCGCCAAGGCGGGCCTCGCACTGGACCTGGACAAGACGGCGTCCCAGTACAAGAAGGAGTACCTGCCCGGCGCCTGGGCCAGCCATCAGATACCGGGCATGACGGGCACGTACGCCTTCCCCTGGTATCTCAACACCGGCCCGCTCTTCTACAACAAGTCCCTCTTCGAGGAGGCGGGGCTCGACGCCGAGCAGCCGCCGAAGACGTACGACGAGGTGTTCGACGCCGCGCTGAAGATGGCGGAGAAGACCGACGGCAAGGTCGCCACCCTCGCCAACGTGCCCACCGTCGAGGACTTCGGCCGCTACGGCGTCGAGCTGATGAACAAGGAGGGCACCGCCTTCACCTTCAACGATGCCAAGGGAGTCGAACTCCTCACCAGGTACAAGGAGTTGTACGACGCCAAGGCCCTCGACCCGCAGGCGCTGACCGCCACCCCCGAGTCGTCGGGCAAGAAGTTCCTCACCGGGGCCGTCGCCATGAACCCCGGCAGCGCGCTCGACCTCGGCAACTTCAAGAAGCAGGCGCCGAACCTGTACAGGAACATCGGTATCACCGACCAGATCACCAGCACCGGCCACGTCAACATGTACGTGATGGGCGTGATGGTCAACGCGCGAACCAAGCGGGCGCCCGCCGCCGTCGCCTTCGCCCACTACGTCACCGACGCCGCGCACCAGATGTCGTTCGCCAAGCAGGTCGCGATCTTCCCCAGCACGGCCGGCTCGCTCGACGACCCGTACTTCACCAAGGAGGACGGCACCGACGAGACGCGGGTGCGGGTGGCCGCCGCCAAGTCGCTGAAGAACGCGGTCAACTACACGCCCGTACTCTTCAGCGAGCAGATGAAGACCGAACTGCGCAACGAGGTCGCCAAGGCCTTGCAGGGCAAGGAGAGCCCGAAGCAAGCCCTTGACAACGCTGTCGAGTCCTGCAACCGGCTTCTCCAGCAGCAGGGATAGCGCGCGATGGCCACCTCGACCGTCTCCCGGGCGGGGCGCCCGGCGCCGAGGACGCGGCGACCCGAGCAGCGGGTGCGGCGGCAACTGCCCACCAGCCCCTGGCTGTTCGCCGCCCCGGGGCTGCTGATCATCGGCGCCTTCATCCTGTACCCGTTCGTCTCCACGGTGGTCAACGCCTTCACCGACCGCCGCACCCTGATCCCCGGCACCTTCGTGGGCCTCGACAACTTCCGCGAGCTGCTCCAGGACGACATGTTCTGGATCGGCCTGCGCAACAGCACGCTCTACGTCGTCGGCGTCGTCCCCGCCCTCGTCGTCCTGCCCCTGCTGCTTGCCCTGCTCGTGCAGAAGAACATCCCCGGCATCACCTTCTTCCGGTCCGCCTTCTACACCCCGGTCGTCGCGTCGATCGTCGTGGTCGGACTGATCTGGGTGTGGCTGCTCGACGAACGCGGCCTGGTGAACTCCCTGTTGGAGACCATCGGCGTCGGGCGGGTCGGCTTCCTCAGCGACCAGTGGCTGCTCCTGCTGAGCGCCATGGCCGTCACGGTCTGGAAGGGCCTCGGCTACTACATGATCATTTACCTGGCGGCGCTGGCGAACGTGCCGCGCGAACTCCACGAGGCCGCTGCCGTGGACGGCGCGGGAGCCGTGCGGCGCTTCCTGTCGGTCACGGTGCCCGCCGTCCGGTCGACCATGGTGCTGGTCGGGGCGCTGTCCTCGGTGGCCGCCTTCAAGGTGTTCTCCGAGGTCTATCTGATGGCGGGGCCGAGCGGTGGCCCGGCCGGCGAGGACACGACGCTCGTGATGCTCGTCCAACGCACCGGTACGGGTCTGACCGGGCGGGTCGGTTACGCCTCCGCCATCTCGGTCGTCGTCTTCGTCGTCACCGTCGCGCTGATGCTGCTCGTGCTGCGCGCGGACCGGAGGGACGAGTCATGAGCCTCATGGAGAAGGTCCGGCCCGCCGCCTCGAGGCCCCGGACCGACGCCCGCGCACCCCGCGTCACCGACGAGAACGGTCGGCGCGTACGGGTGTGGGAACTGGCACTGCGCTACCTGCTCCTGCTCGCCGTACTCGCCCTCACCGTCGGCCCGTTCCTCTGGCAGCTGTCGACCTCGCTCAAGGGCCCCACCGAGGACATCTTCAGCTCCCCGCCGAAGTTCCTGCCCGGCGACCCCACCCTGCACAACTACGAGCGGGTCGCCGACACCATCCCCGTCTGGGACTACGCCCTCAACTCGCTGAAGGTCGCCACCGCCAACGTCGTCACCAACTGCGTCGGCTCGGCGCTCGCCGGCTACGCCCTCGCCCGGCTGCGCTACCGGGGCCGCCGCGCGGCCACCCTGGCCTTCATCCTCGCGATGCTCGTGCCCGTGGAGGGCATCATCATCGCCCAGTTCACGACCATGCGGGAGCTCGGCCTCAACAACACCCTCGTCGGCGTCGTACTGCCCGGCTGCGTCAGCGCCCTGAACGTCCTGCTGATGCGCAACGCCTTCCTCAACCTGCCGTACGAGATCGAGGAGGCGGCCTACGTCGACGGCGCCAACGTCTGGCAGCGGTTCCTGCGCATCGCCGTGCCGTCGGTGAAGGGGACCCTCGCCGTCGTGGCGATCTTCGCCTTCATGGGCGCCTGGGACGACTTCCTGTGGCCGCTGATCGTGCTCAGCGACCCCTCCAGGTTCACGCTGACCATCGGACTCAACTACCTGCACGGCACCTTCGCCAACGACGAACGCCTCGTCGCCGCGGGCACGATCATCGCCGTGGCGCCGCTGATCGCCCTCTTCGCCTGTCTCCAGCGGTACTTCTTCCGGGGCGTGGGCGAGGGCGCCGTAAAGGGCTGAACCCCGCGCAGGGCCGAGCCCGACCCGTCCGTCGCACCCCCGTCGCACCTCCGTCACAAGGACACGCATGCCTGCTGCCGTGCGCTTCGGCGTCAACTACACCCCGAGCGAAGGGTGGTTCCACCACTGGCTCGACTTCGACCTCGACTCCGTACGCGCCGACCTCGACTCCATCGCGGCGCTGGGCCTGGACCACATCCGCGTCTTCCCGCTGTGGCCGTACTTCCAGCCGAACCGCTCGCTGATCCGCCCCCAGGCCGTCGAGCAGCTGGTCCAGCTCGTCGACGCCGCCGCCGAACGCGGGCTCGACGTCAACGTGGACGGTCTGCAGGGCCACTTGAGCAGCTTCGACTTCCTCCCCGCCTGGACCCGGACCTGGCACCGCCGCAACCTCTTCACCGACCCGGACGTCATCGACGGCCAGGCCGCCTACCTGCGCACACTCGCCGCCGCGCTGGCCGGCCGGCCTGGCTTCCTCGGCATGACCCTCGGCAACGAGGTCAACCAGTTCTCGGCGGGCCCGCATCCCGACCCCGACCGGGCGACCGGGGCGGAGATCGACCGGTGGCTGACGCGCATGCTCGCCGCCTGCGAGGAGGGCGCCCCCGGGCGGCTGCACCTGCACGCCGAGTACGACGCCACCTGGTACCAGGACGACCAGCCGTTCACGCCGGCCCAGGCCGCCCGCCACGGCGGCGTCACCGCCGTGCACTCCTGGGTCTTCAACGGCACCGCCCAGCGCCACGGCCGCACCTCCGTGCCGACCGAGCACCACGCCGCGTACCTCGTCGAGCTGAGCAAGGCATGGGCCGACGACCCGCACCGGCCCGTCTGGCTCCAGGAGGTCGGCGCGCCCGCGCCCCTGATCCCGCCCGAGCACGGCGCCGCCTTCACCGCGGCGACCGTCACGAACGCCCTGGACTGCCCCGACCTGTGGGGCATCACCTGGTGGTGCTCCCACGACGTCTCCCGTGAGCTGGCCGACTTTCCCCCACTCGAATACGGGCTGGGCCTGTTGACCAACGACAGGAAGCCCAAGGACACCGCCCGGGTGCTGGAACGGGCGGCCCGGGAGACGCCGCGGACGCCCGAGCCGCGTACGACGGCGCTGATCGTCCCCGCCGATCCGTCCAGACGCTCGCTCTGCGCTCCGGGCGGCCCGGTCTTCGACGCCTACTTCCGGCTGGTCGCCGACGGCGTCCGCCCCACCACCGTCCTCGACGCGCGTGCCGCCGACCCGGAACACCTCGGCGCACGCGGCATCACCGAGGTCGTCGCTCCCGATCAGGTACTCCCCACCCCCCAAGGAGGCACCCGCTCGTGAACCCCACCAGACGCACCGTCCTCATCGCCGCCGCCACGACCCCGTTGCTCCCCTCGGCGACCGCGGCGGCGGCACCCGGGCCCAAGGCCGCCGAGCTCCAGCCGTACGCCTCCTACTGGTACCCGGACTCGCTGCCCGCCGGCAGCCCCGGCGCCGGCATCACCTGGCGCAGCCTGAAGTCCTGGCGCCCCGCCGACGACCCGGACCTCGCCTTCAACGCGGCGACCGTCCCGCTCGCCCCGCGCTTCACCCCGGCCCCCGTGAACCCGACCGCCCGCGCGGGCCAGGCCCGTATCCAGTCCCTGGTGTCCTTCGGGCCCACCGCGGGCAACCCCTCCCAGGGCTCGGCCACCGCCGACTACTACGCCCTCACACACTGGGCGTACATCGACGAGCTGGTCTTCTGGGGCGGCTCGTCGGGGGAGGGGCTGGTGCTCGCGCCGAACGCGCCGGTCGTCGACGCCGCCCACCGGCACGGGGTGCCCGTCCTCGGCAACGTCTTCCTGCCGCCCGTCGCCTATGGCGGCCAGTTGCGGTGGACCCGTGACCTGGTGCAGAAGGACGCGTCCGGGCGGTATCCGCTGGCCGGACGACTGGTCGCGGTCGCGCAGGCGTACGGGTTCGACGGATGGTTCGTCAACGCCGAGACGAGCGGTGGGAACGCCGCGCTGGGCGCGGACATGCTCGGCTTCATGCGCGAGCTCAAGGCGCTCGCCAAGGCCGAGGGCCAGCGGGTGACCTGGTACGACTCGATGACCGTGAACGGTTCGGTGAGCTGGCAGGGGGCCCTCGACTCCCAGAACGAGGCGTTCTTCCAGGCCGCCGACGACATGTTCGTCGACTTCCGGTGGACGGCGGCGAAGCTGACGTCGTCGGGAGAGCGGGCCGGGCGGCTGGGGCGCAGCCGCTACGAGCTGTGGGCGGGCGTCGACGTCGAGGCCGGCGGCTGGAACTCCCCCGTGAACTGGGACGCGATCGTGCCGCGCGACAAGGCGCACGTCGTGTCGGTCGGCTTCTACCGGCCCGAGTGGACACGCAACCACCTGCCGGCGGACGGCCGGGCTCCGGGGGCCTTCCACGCCTGCGACGACCGGTTCTGGACGGGGCGGTCACTGGATCCGTCGCGGCCGGACGCCACGGACGGCTGGCGGGCGCCGGCGGTGTCGGTCGCCGACCGGTCGACGGTCACCTCGGTGCCGTTCGCGAGCGTGTTCAACACCGGGCACGGGCTGCGGTGGTACGAGGACGGCGAAGTGACGTCGGATGCGCCGTGGAACCACCTGGGCTTGCAGGACCGGCTGCCGTCGCGGCGCTGGGTCGTGCACACCGAGGGGCGGCGCCCCGCCGTGAACTTCGACTTCTCGGACGCCTGGTGTGGCGGGAGCAGTGTGCTCGTCGAGGGTGAACTGGACGAGCCGACGGTCGTGGATGTGTACGCGACACGGCTGCCGGTCACTGTTGACACGGTTGTCGAGCTGACGCATCGCACCGACGCGGGTGGTGTGAACGTCGAGTTGGCGGTGGCCATGGCCGAGGCGACTGGGCCGGGGGCGACACCGCCGTACACGTATCTGCCTGTGAACTCGGTCAACAGCTGGCAGACCGTGACCGTACCGCTCACGGGCCTGACCGGCACCGCACATGCGATCGGCATCCGGCTCACCGCGACCGAAGGTGGCCCCGTCCGCTGGCGGCTCGGCGGCCTCGCCGTCCGTGAAGCCCCCCACACGCCCGCTGCCCCTCCCGGACTCCGGATCAGCGCGGCGTCGGGCGGCGACCTGCGCTTCTCCTGGAACCCGGCGGCCGGCGGCGTACGCCACTACACCCTCCACCGCCTCCTCCCCGACGGCACCAGACGCTTCCTCGGCGGCACCTGCCAGCGCGCGTTCTTCACCGGCGGCCTGCGACCCGAACAGGGTGAACGGGCGGCGCGGTTCGAACTGCGCGCCGTAGGGGAGCTCTACACCACGTCCGCCCCCGCGACCGTCACCCACGCCTGGTAACCCTCCCCGCCCCACGACCTACGGAGTGCCCCCGCATGCATGACGACCGCAGCCTGGTCGAAGCCCGACTCAAGCGCGTCCTCGACGAGCGCGTCCGACCCGCCGTGTACCCCGAGTCCGTGCCGCTGGACGTCGCGGTGTGGCATGCGCCCGGCGAGCCGGTGCCGGTCGCCGAGGGGCTCGCGGCCGAACCCGAGCCGATCGAGGTGGGCGCGCGCTGGGGTGCGCCCTGGGGCACCAGCTGGTTCCGGGTCACCGGGACCGTGCCCGAGGCGTGGGCCGGCAGGACGGTCGAGGCGCTCCTCGACCTCGGGTTCGACGAGAACATGCCCGGCTTCCAGTGCGAGGGTCTGGTCTACCGTCCCGACGGCACCCCGGTGAAGGGCCTCAACCCGCGCAACCAGTGGGTACGCGTCGGGGCGCCCGTGGAGGGCGGGGAGCGGGTGCGGTTGCACGTCGAGGCGGCCTCCAACCCGGTCATCCTCGACTACCACCCCTTCCTGCCCACGCGGCTGGGCGACAAGGAGACGGCCGGCAGCGAACCGCAGTACACGCTGGCCCGCATGGACCTCGCCGTCTTCGACGAGACGGTGTGGCAGCTCGTGCTCGACCTGGAGGTGCTCGGCGAGCTGATGGCAGAGCTGCCGGTGGAGTCGGCCCGGCGCTGGGAGATCCTGCGGGCGGTGGAGAAGGCGCTGGACTCGATCGACCTCCAGGACATCGGCGGTACGGCGGCCCGCGCCCGTTCCCTCCTCACCCGCGTCCTCGCCACCCCCGCCGTGCCGTCCGCACACCGCGTCAGCGCCGTCGGGCACGCCCACATCGACTCGGCGTGGCTGTGGCCGCTGCGCGAGACCGTGCGCAAGGTGGCCCGTACGACCTCCAACATGACCGCGCTCGTCGAGGACGAGCCCGACTTCGTCTTCGCCATGTCGCAGGCCCAGCAGTGGGCGTGGGTGAAGGAGCACCGGCCCGAGGTGTGGGCGCGGGTGAAGAAGGCGGTGGCGGACGGGCGGTTCGTGCCGGCGGGCGGGATGTGGGTGGAGTCGGACACCAACATGCCGGGCTCGGAGGCGATGGCCCGGCAGTTCGTGCACGGCAAGCGGTTCTTCCTCGACGAGTTCGGCATCGAGAACGACGAGGCATGGCTGCCCGACACCTTCGGCTTCGCCGCCGGACTGCCCCAGATCATCAAGGCGGCGGGCTCCAGGTGGCTGCTGACGCAGAAGATCTCCTGGTCCCAGACCAACAAGTTCCCGCACCACACCTTCCAGTGGGAGGGCATCGACGGCACCCGGATCTTCACCCACTTCCCGCCCGTCGACACCTACAACTGCTCCATGAAGGGCAGCGAGATCGCCCACGCGGCCCGCAACTTCAAGGACAAGGGAGTCGCCCGGCACTCGCTCGCCCCCACCGGCTGGGGCGACGGAGGCGGCGGCACCACCCGCGAGATGATCGCCAAGGCGGCACGGCTGCGTGACCTGGAGGGCTCGGCCACCGTCGTCTGGGAGACCCCGGACGCCTTCTTCCGCAAGGCCGAGGCCGAGTACCCCGACGCGCCCGTCTGGGTCGGCGAGCTCTACCTCGAACTGCACCGTGCCACCCTCACCAGCCAGGCCAGGACCAAGCAGGGCAACCGCCGCAGCGAACACCTCCTGCGCGAGGCCGAGCTGTGGGCGGCGACGGCGGCCGTACGGACCGGACTCCCTTACCCGTACGAGGAGTTGGACCGTATCTGGAAGACGGTGCTGCTGCACCAGTTCCACGACATCCTGCCGGGGTCGTCGATCGCGTGGGTGCACCGGGAGGCGCGGGCGACGTACGAGCGCCTCGCCGGTGAGCTGAACGCGATCATCGACTCCGCGCAGCGCGCCCTGGCGGGCGAGGGCGGGACCGCGCTCGTCTTCAACTCCGCTCCGCACCCACGCGACGGCGTGGCGGCGGGCGGCGCCCGCACCCCGGCGGCCGAGGGCCGAACCGCACGCACGGATCGCCCCGGCGGCGGCTTCGTCCTCGACAACGGCCTGCTGCGCGTCGAGATCGACGCGCGGGGCCTGGTCGTGTCGGCGTACGACATCGAGGCCGACCGCGAGACGGTCGCGCCGGGCGCGGCCGCGGGCCTCCTCCAGCTCCACCCCGACTTCCCGAACATGTGGGACGCCTGGGACGTCGACGAGTTCTACCGCCACACGGTCACCGACCTGACCGACGTGGACGAGATCACCCCCGGCGACGACGGGACGTCGGTACGAAGCGTGAGGTCCTTCGGTGCCTCCCGCGTCACCCAGGTGCTGTCGCTCGCGCCGGGGGAGCGGCGGCTGCTGCTCGACACGGAGGTCGACTGGCACGAGACGGAGAAGTTCCTGAAGCTGGCCTTCCCGCTCGACGTGCACGCGGAGCGGTATGCCTCCGAAACCCAGTTCGGGCACTTCCACCGTCCCACACACACCAACACCAGCTGGGAGGCGGCCAAGTTCGAGGCCTGCAACCACCGTTTCGTACATGTGGAGGAGCCGGGCTGGGGCGTCAGCGTCGTCAACGACTCGACGTACGGCCATGACGTGACCCGCACGGTCCGCACCGACGGCGACCGCGGTACGACCACCACCGTCCGTGTCTCCCTGCTGCGCGCCCCGCGCTTCCCGGACCCCGAGACCGACCAGGGCGTCCACCGCTTCCGGCACGCCCTCGTGCCGGGCGCGGGCATCGGGGACGCGGTACGCGAGGGCTGGCGGATCAACCTGCCCGAGCGGCGGGTGACCGGCGGCGTCGACGAGGTGGCACCGCTGGTCACTGTCGATCAGGACGCGGTCGTCGTCACCGCCGTCAAGCTGGCCGACGACGGCAGCGGGGACGTGGTGGTGCGCCTCCACGAGGCCCACGGAGGTCGCGTACGGGCCACCCTGACGGCGGGATTCGAGGTCGCGGACGCCTGGGCGACGGATCTGCTGGAGCGTGCGCTGCCCGAGGCTCCGGCGTACGACGGGCGGCGCGTCGCGCTGCGGCTGCGGCCCTTCGAACTGGTGACGCTGCGGCTGCGGCGGGCCTCTTAGGCCAGACGGGGGACGGCGGCCCGCCACCGTGGAGCGGGACGCCAACCGCCCTCACACTCGGAGGTGTTGGCGTCCCCATCGCGCCTTGGAGGAACTCTTGAAGCTCGTCACACGAGCCCAGCTCGGCTGGCCGGCGTCCGCCGCACCCCCACAGACCTCGGCCAAGGGCGTGAAGGTCCACTACGAGGGCGCGACGGTCAGCGTGGAACTCCTCGACGACCACGACCTCTGCCTCGCCAAGTGGAAGGCGATCCGCAAGGACCATCTGGCCAACCCGAGGGAGAACTACTCGGACATCGCCTACAACTACGGCGCCTGCCCGCACGGTCGCCTCCTGGAGGGACGCGGCCTCGGCAGGCGCACCGGGGCGAACGGCAACCAGGAACTCAACCGCGCCCACTACGCGATCTGCGGCCTGGTCGGCTCGAAGGGGCTCACCAAGCCGACGGACGCGATGCTGGGCGCGATCCGGGACGGCATCGAGTTGCTGCGCCGCCATGGTGCCGGCCAGGAGATCAAGGGGCACCGGGACGGACTGGCCACCGCATGCCCCGGCGAGCACCTGTACGCGTGGGTGAAGAAGGGAGCCCCGCGGCCGGGCGGCGGTTCGGACCCGGAACCGGACCGCCCGGTGGTGGATCTGTCGCGGGTGATCGCCGCCGCCCTGCACGACCCGGACCGCACGGGCACACCGGTGTCGTACGCGGGTGTACGGACTGTGGAGAAGGCGCTCGTCGCGGAGGGCCTGCTCGACGCCAAGTGCGCCGACGGCCACTTCGGCGGGGCGACCGTCAAGGCGTACTCCGCCTGGCAGCACCGGTGTGGCTTCACCGGCGCGGACGCCAACGGCGTTCCCGGCCAGGTGTCACTGGACCGGCTCGGCGCGGCCCACGGTTTCGACGTGCGGCCGTAGGACCCGGGCGTTCTCCACGCGCGAGCGCGGGGCCCCGCGCCGGTGGCGGAGGGTCAGTCGCCGAGCTGTGTCCGCAGCCACTGCTCCACCTCGCCCACATGGGCGGCCGCCGCCGCCCGGGCCGCCTCCGGATCGTGGGCGACCAGGGCGCGGTGGATCGCGGCGTGTTCGCGGCGGGTGCGGGCGAAGGCGCCCTCCTCCTGGTAGCCGCGCCAGACGCGGGCGCGGAAGGTGCGGGAGGACAGGCCGTCCAGGATCGCGGCCATCGTCTCGTTGCCGGCGGCGGCCGCGATCTCGCGGTGGAAGGCCAGGTCGTGGGCGAGGATCTCCTCGGGGTCGTCCGTGGCGTTCATCGCCGTCAGATGCTTCTCCACCTCCGCCAGCTGGTCCGGTGTGATGCGCGCCGCCGCCAGGGCCGTCGCCGTCGACTCCAGGATGCGGCGCACCTCCAGGAGCTCCACCAGCCGCGGGCCCCGGGACAGGTCGGCGACCACGCCGAACGTCTCCAGCAGGTCCCCGGCCTCCAGCTGGGTGACGTAGATGCCCGAACCGTGCCGGGCCTCCAGCACCCCCAGCACCGTCAGCGCGCGGATCGCCTCGCGCATCGAGCTGCGGGAGATGCCGAGCCGGACCGCCAGATCGCGTTCGGTCGGCAGCCGCTGGCCGGGCTCCAGCCGCCCCTCCGCGATCATCGCCTTGATCTGCTCGATGGCGCGCTGCGTCACGGTGCCCTTCTGCGGGGCTGTCTCGTCCACGTTCACGCCGTTCCTCCTGTCACCGGTGCGCCGCAGTCTAACCAGCGAGGTGGTCCGACCAATACGGTCGCGATGCCGGAAAATCTGCCGCTGGAGGGTGTTCTTCCCCGGAAGTGGTCTGATAAATATGCGGGCATCTGCTCGAACCATGTGCTCGAACACGCTCAACGAGGAGCCGCCAGATGCACGGCACTACAGCGCGGAAGCAGAACAGGTCACGGAGGGGGGCAGCAGTGGCCGCGGTCGTCGGCGCCTCGCTCCTGCTCGCCGCCTGCGGCAGCACCAAGGACACCGGCGCCGCGAGCGCCGAAGGCGGCGGCAGCGGCAAGGTCGGGGTGATCCTGCCCCTGCTGACCTCGCCGTTCTGGCAGTCGTACAACGACTACGTGCCGAAGATGGCCGAGTCCGAGGACGTCGACACGCTCAAGACGGTCAACTCCAACAGCGACCCCTCCCAGCAGATCACCGACATCAACAACCAGCTCAACCAGGGCGTGAAGGGCCTCGTCGTCGCCCCGCTGGACAGCGCCGCCATCGAGGCCGGTCTCGACCAGGCGGAGCGCAAGGGCGTGCCGGTCGTCGCCGTCGACGTGGCGCCCGACAAGGGCAAGGTCGCCATGGTCGTGCGGGCCGACAACGTGGCCTACGGCGAGAAGGCCTGCCAGTACCTCGGCGAGCAGATCCCCTCCGGCAAGGTCGTACAGATCATGGGCGACCTGGCCTCCGTCAACGGCCGGGACCGCTCGGAGGCGTTCCGCGCCTGCGTGAAGAAGAACTTCCCCAAGCTGAAGGTCCTGGAGATACCGGCCAAGTGGGAGTCCGACACCGCGGCCTCCAAGCTGGACACCCTCCTGAACGCCAACCCCGACATCAAGGGCATCTACATGCAGGCCGGCGGCGTCTACCTGGCCCCGACCCTGCAGACCCTGAAGTCCAAGGGGATGCTGAAGAAGGCCGGGGAGTCCGGGCACATCACGATCGTCTCCAACGACGGCATCCCGCAGGAGTTCGACGCCATCCGCAAGGGCGAGATCGACGCGACCGTCTCCCAGCCCGCCGACCTCTACGCCCAGTACGGCATGTACTACATCAAGGCGGCGATGGAGGGGAAGAAGTTCGAGCCCGGTCCCACCGACCACGACTCGACCATCGTCAAGCTGCCCAGCGGCATCCTGGAGGACCAGCTGCCCGCCCCGCTGGTGACCAAGGACAACGTCGACGACCCCAAGCTCTGGGGCAACACGGTCAAATGAGTACGGCTGTGATCACACCCCTCGCCGAAGCGCGGGACATCGTCAAGCGGTACGGCCCCACCACCGCCCTCGCCGACGGCCGGCTCACCGTGCTGCCCGGCGAGTCGCACGCCCTCGTCGGCCGCAACGGCGCCGGCAAGTCGACCCTGGTCCAACTCCTCACCGGACTCCAGGCCGCCGACGAGGGCGAGGTCCGCTTCGACGGCGAGCCCGCGCCCCCGCTCGCCGATCGCGACGCCTGGCGCCGCAAGGTGGCCTGCGTCTACCAGAAGCCCACCCTCGTCCCAGAAATGACGGTCGCAGAGAACCTCTTCATCGCCGAAATCCACGCTGCCAGGTCAACGCGGGTGAATCGCAAGGCCGGCCGGGGGTCCGGGGGTTGTCCCCCGGATGAACACAGCATCAACCGGCAGCCGCTCAACCGCGGCTTCATCAGCTGGCGCAGGCTGCGCTCGGCGGCCGCCGAACTCCTCGCCACCTGGGACGTGCACGTCGACCCCGAGGCGCGCACCGCCGACCTCAAGGTCGAAGACCGCCAAATGGTGGAGATCGCGAGGGCGTTGAGCTTCGGCGCCCGCTTCATCATCCTCGACGAGCCCACCGCCCAGCTCGACAACCGCGAGATCGAGCGGCTGTTCACACGCATGCGGGCGCTCCAGGACTCCGGCGTCACCTTCCTGTTCATCTCCCACCACCTCCAAGAGGTGTACGAGGTCTGCCAGACCGTCACGGTCCTGCGCGACGCCCGCTGGATCACCACCGCCCCGGTCGCCGAACTCCCGCGCCGGGCCCTGGTGGAGGCCATGGCGGGGGAGTCCCTGGAAGCCCTCGCCGAACAGGCCGTGGATCCGAGGGACGTCGACCACGACGCCCCCGTCCTGCTCGAAGCCCGCGGGCTCACCTCACCGGCGTATCAGGACATCGACCTCACCGTCCGCCGCGGCGAGGTCGTCGGACTCGCCGGGATCAGCGGCAGCGGCAAGGTCGAACTCGCCGAGTCCTTCGCGGGACTGCACACCCCGACGGGCGGGAGCGCTCGACTGGACGGCGAGCGGCTGCCGTTCGGCGATGTGCGGGCCGCACTCGAGGCCGGCGTCGCCTGTGTGCCCCGGGACCGGCACGACCAGGGCCTGGTCGCGGGCATGACCATCGGCGACAACGCCACCATGAGCGTCCTCGACCGGCTCGGCCGCTTCGGATTCGTCGGCACCGACCGCAGGCGCGGCTTCGCGGGCGCCCTCATCGAGCGCCTCGACATCCACGCCGAGGGCCCCGACCAGCCCGTCTCCGACCTGTCCGGCGGCAACGCGCAGAAGGTCGTCATGGCCCGCGCCCTCGCCTCCGACCCCCGCCTGCTCGTGCTGATCAACCCCACCGCGGGCGTCGACGTGAAGTCCAAGGAGTCCCTGCTCGCCCGCATGGACAGCGCCCGCGAGGACGGCACCTCCGTACTCGTCGTATCCGACGAACTCGACGACCTGCGCCGCTGCGACCGCGTCCTCGTCCTGTTCCACGGCCGTGTCGTCGCCGAGCACCCGGCGGGCTGGCACGACCACGAGCTGATCGCCTCCATCGAAGGAGTGGACAACCATGGCTGACACCAAGGCCCCACCGGCCCTCCCCGTGAAGGTGCCGGACGCCCGTGCCGCCAGGACGGTCCTGCTCCGCCGAGCCCGTGAACTCGCCCTGGTCCCCGCTCTGTTGCTCCTGCTGGTGCTCGGCGCCGTGGTCAACGACTCCTTCCTCACCGAGCGCAACCTGATCTCCATCCTCGGTGCCTCCGCCGCACTCGCGATGGTCGTGCTGGCCGAGTCGCTGGTCCTGATCACCGGCAAGTTCGACCTGTCCCTGGAGTCGGTCGTCGGTATCGCGCCCGCCGTGGGAGCGCTCCTCGTCCTGCCCGCCGCCAGCTCCGGCTGGGGCACCGAACTCCCGGCCGTCCTGGCCATGGCGGCGATCGTCGCGGTGGGCGGGGCCGTCGGGGCCTTCAACGGCATCCTGGTCGTGAAGTTCAAGCTCAACGCGTTCATCGTGACGCTCGCGATGCTGATCGTCCTGCGCGGACTGCTGGTCGGCGCGACCAAGGGCAAGACGCTGTTCGGGATGCCCGAGAGCTTCTACTCCCTCGCCACCACGACCTTCCTCGGCATCCCGATGTCGGTGTGGCTCGCGGCGGCGGCCTTCGCGATCACCGGTTTCGTGCTGAAGTACCACCGCGTAGGACGCGCCCTGTACGCCATCGGCGGCAACGCGGACGCGGCCCGCGCGGCCGGCATCCGGGTCGAGCGCGTGATGCTCGGCGTGTTCGTCGTCGCCGGTGCCCTCGCGGCCGTCGGCGGGATCATCCAGACCGGCTACGTCGGGGCGATCAGCGCCAACCAGGGCAACAACATGATCTTCACCGTGTTCGCGGCCGCGGTGATCGGCGGCATCAGCCTGGACGGCGGCAAGGGCACCATGTTCGGCGCCCTGACCGGCGTACTCCTGCTCGGCGTCGTCCAGAACCTGCTGACACTCGCCCAGGTGCCGTCCTTCTGGATCCAGGCCATCTACGGCGGAATCATCCTGGTCGCCCTCATGATCGCCCGCGTGACGACGGGCCGGGCGCAGGACTGACCCCGCGCCGCCGCCGCACCGACGTCACCTACCGAAAGGCCCTCCGTGTCCCCGACCCCCGGCCCCTCTCGTCGCGTCTCCGCGCTCGAAACCTACGACATCCGCTTCCCCACCTCGCGCGAGCTCGACGGCTCCGACGCGATGAACCCGGACCCGGACTACTCGGCCGCGTACGTCGTGCTGCGCACCGACGCGCCGGACGGGCTGGAGGGGCACGGGTTCACCTTCACCATCGGGCGGGGCAACGAGGTCCAGGTCGCCGCGATCGAGGCGCTGCGCGGACATGTCGTCGGCCGCTCCGTCGACGAGCTGTGCGGCGACCCGGGGACCCTGAACCGCGACCTGATCGGCGACAGCCAGCTGCGCTGGCTCGGCCCCGAGAAGGGCGTGATGCACATGGCGATCGGCGCCGTCATGAACGCCGTGTGGGACCTGGCCGCGCGGCGCGCCGGCAAGCCGCTGTGGCGCCTGCTCGCCGACGCCGACCCCGAGTGGATCGTCCGTCAGATCGACTTCCGGTACCTCACCGACGCCCTCACCCCCGAGGAGGCGCTGACGATCCTGCGCCGCGGCCGGGAGGGCTCGGCGGAGCGCACCGCCCGGCTGCTGGAACGCGGCTACCCCGCCTACACCACCTCCGCCGGCTGGCTCGGCTACGACGACGACAAGCTCACCCGGCTCGCCGCCGAGGCCGTCTCCGACGGCTTCCGGCAGATCAAGCTGAAGGTCGGCGCCGACCTGGAGGACGACGTACGGCGCTGCCGCGTCGCCCGTTCCGTCGTCGGGCCGGACATCCGCGTGGCCATCGACGCCAACCAGCGCTGGGACGTCGACGAGGCGATCCGCTGGACCAAGGCCCTCGCGGAGTTCGACCCGTACTGGATCGAGGAGCCCACCAGCCCCGACGACATCCTCGGCCACGCGGCGATCCGCGAGGCGGTCGCACCCGTGAAGGTGGCCACGGGCGAGCACGTGCAGAACCGGGTCGTGTTCAAGCAGCTCCTCCAGGCCGGCGCCCTCGACGTCCTCCAGATCGACGCGGCCCGCGTCGGCGGCGTCAACGAGAACCTCGCCATCCTGCTGCTCGCCGCCAAGTTCGGTGTCCCGGTGTGCCCGCACGCGGGCGGCGTCGGACTGTGCGAACTCGTCCAGCACCTGTCGATGTACGACTACGTGGCCGTCACCGGCACCACCGAGGACCGTGTCATCGAGTACGTCGACCATCTGCACGACCACTTCCTCGACCCGGTGGTGATCAGGGAAGGTCACTACACGGCACCCACCGCGCCGGGCTTCTCGGCCGCCATGCGACCCGAGTCGATCGCGCGGTACACGTTCCCGGACGGCGCCTTCTGGGCCGCCGACCTCCAGACGCAGCAGAAGGGGCACGCGGCATGAGCGACTTCGACGGTCTCAAGGCGCTGGTGACCGGAGGCGCCTCCGGCATCGGCCGGGCCACGGCCGAACTCCTCGCCGCGCGCGGCGCCCGGGTCGCCGTACTCGACCTGGACCCGTCGTCCGTCGAGAAGCCGTTGCTCGCCTTCCGCGCCGACGTGACCGACGACGCCTCCGTGCGCGCGGCCGTGGCCGCCGCCGTGGCCGACCTCGGCGGACTGGACGTCGTGGTCAACAACGCCGGCATCGGCGCCCAGGGCACCGTCGAGGACAACGACGACGCCGAGTGGCACCGGGTGATGGACGTCAACGTCGTCGGCATGGTGCGGGTGTCCCGCGCCGCCCTCCCGTACCTGCGCGCCTCCCAGCACGCGGCGATCGTCAACACCTGCTCCATCGCGGCCACGGCGGGGCTGCCGCAGCGGGCGCTCTACAGCGCCACCAAGGGCGCCGTCCTCTCCCTCACCCTCGCCATGGCCGCCGACCACGTCCGTGAGGGCATCCGCGTCAACTGCGTCAACCCCGGCACGGTGGACACCCCCTGGGTCGGCCGCCTGCTCGACTCAGCCGCCGACCCGGCCGCCGAACGCGCCGCCCTGGAGGCCCGCCAGCCCACCGGCCGCCTCGTCTCGGCCACCGAGGTCGCGGGCGCCGTCGCCTACCTGGCGAGCCCGCTCTCGGGGGCCACGACCGGCACCGCCCTCGCCGTCGACGGCGGCATGCAGGGGCTGCGCCTGAGGCCGGCGGCCCGGTGAACCGGCTCGGTCGCACCGACGTCGAGGTCAGCCCGCTGTCCTTCGGCGGGGCCGCCATCGGCAACCTCTACACCGAGGTCGGCGAGGAACAGGCGCACCGGGCCGTGTCGGCCGCCTGGGAGGCGGGCATCCGCTACTTCGACACGGCCCCGCACTACGGCCTCGGCCTGTCCGAACGCCGCCTCGGCGCCGCTCTGCGGGAGCACCCGCGCGGCGAGTACACCATCTCCACGAAGGTCGGCCGCCGACTGGAGCCCCTGGCGGAGCCGACGGGCGACGACCTGGCCAACGGTTTCGCCGTCCCCGCCGACCGGCGCCGCGTCTGGGACTTCAGCGCGGACGGCGTCCGACGCACCCTGGACGCCAGTCTGGAACGGCTCGGCCTCGACCGCGTCGACGTCGTCTACCTCCACGACCCCGACGACCACGCCGAACAGGCCTTCCGCGAGGGTTATCCGGCCCTGGAGAAGCTGCGCTCCGAGGGGGTGGTGGGCGCCATCGGCGTCGGGATGAACCAGGCCGAGATGCTCACCCGCTTCGTCACCGACACCGACGTCGACGTGGTGCTGTGCGCCGGCCGCTACACGCTGCTGGACCAGAGCGCGCTCGACGACCTGCTGCCCGTGGCGGTCGAGTGCCACACCTCCGTCGTCGTCGGCGGAGCCTTCAACTCCGGTCTCCTGGCGGATCCGAGGCCGGACGCGACATACAACTACGCGCGGGCGCCACGGAAGTTGCTGGACCGCGCACTGCGCATGAAGTCCCTCGCCGAACGCCACGGCATCACCCTGCGGGCCGCCGCCCTCGCCTTCTGTGCCGCGCACCCGGCCGTCGCGAGCGTCCTCGTGGGCGCCCGGTCGGCCGACGAGGTCCGGGACTGCGCCGAGCAGTTCGCGACGCAGGTGCCGATGGCGTTCTGGCAGGAACTGCTGGAGTCCGGCCTGCTGTCCGACAAGGAGACGCGATGAGAGTCGCCCTGCACACCAAGGTCCGCGCGGACCGCGTCACCGAGTACGAGGCCGCCCACCGCGAGGTGCCGAAGGAACTCACGGACGCCATCCGGGCCGCCGGGGCGACCTCTTGGACCATCTGGCGCAGCGGCACCGACCTCTTCCACGTCCTGGAGTGCGAGGACTACGGGCGTCTCCTCGCCGAGCTGGAGAAACTGCCGGTCAACGTGGTCTGGCAGGCCCGCATGGCCGAACTGCTGGACGTGGTGCACGACTACTCCGACGGGGGCGCGGACGCCGGCCTGCCCGTCGTGTGGGAGCTGCCGTGACGGTCGTCGACGCCCACCACCACGTCTGGGACCTCTCGGTGCGGGACCAGGACTGGATCACCGGACCCGAACTGCGGCCGCTGCGAAGGGACTTCACCATCGCCGACCTCGCCCCCGAGGCGCGGGCCGCCGGAATCGACCGTACCGTCCTCGTCCAGACCGTCACCGTTGCCGAGGAGACCCCGGAGTTCCTGGCCCTGGCCGCCGAGCACGAGCTCATCGCGGGCGTCGTCGGCTGGACGGACCTCACCCGCCCGGACGTCGCCGAGGAACTGGCCCGGCTGCGGGAGCTGCCCGGCGGCCGGTACCTGAAGGGCATCCGCCACCAGGTGCAGGGCGAACCCGACCCGGAGTGGCTGCTGCGTGCGGACGTACGGCGCGGCCTCGCCGCCCTGGCCGACGCCGGACTGGTCTACGACCTGGTCGTGCTGCCGCACCAGCTGCCGGCCTGCGTCAAGGCCGCCGCGGACCACGCCGGCCTCACCTTCGTCCTGGACCACCTGGGCAAACCGCCCATCGCCTCGGGCGAGCGGGAACCCTGGGAGAGGGCGGTCCGTTCCCTGGCCGCCCTCTCCAACACGGTCTGCAAGCTCTCCGGCATGGTCACCGAGGCCGACCCCGCCTCCTGGACGGTCGACGACCTGCGCCCGTACGCCGACGTCGTCCTGGACGCCTTCGGCCCGGACCGGCTGATGTTCGGCTCCGACTGGCCGGTGTGCACGCTGGCGGCGTCGTACGGCCAGGTCCTCGACACGGCACGGGAACTGACCGGCGAGTTCGACCGCCGGCAGATCTTCGGGACGACCGCCACCCGCGTCTACGACCTCTGAGCCACCCCGGCCAGCCGGGTCGGCGGCAGATACTCCCGCACATAGGTCCGCTCCCAGCACGCGCCGGTCTCCCGCAGCTCGCGCCAGGTCGTGTAGCGGTACCGGAAGAGGCGGGCGCGGACATGGCGCGGGGGCGCGTCGGGCGGGAACGGCGAGCGGCGCAGCAGCTTCAGGGTGTCGCGGTCGTTCTCCAGGAGCCGTTCCACCAGCGCGCCGAACCACGAACCGGCGTACGCGGGGGACAGCGCGGCGAACCACATCAGCCAGTCCAGCCGCAGATGGTACGGCGCGAACTGCCGCGGCCAGCGCCGGGGATCGCCCGGCTTGCCCTTGAACTCGTACTCCCGCCAGTCCGATTCCTCCCGCGGCACGTCGTCGGCCGTGCCCTCGACGACCACCTCGTACCGGATCCGGCTGACGCTGCCGAACGCGCCGTAGGTGTTGACCAGGTGGAGCGGGTCGAAGGAGCGGTTCATGACCTGGCGGCGGGAGATCATGTTGGCGACCGGGTGGTAGCTCAGGCCGACCAGCAGCACGGCGACCGCGAGGACCACGACCTCGTACCACAGCGGTGTGGCCGGCACGGACGTCCGATGATCCGGGAACCTGATGGCCGACAGGGCCAGCACGATGGTGATCCAGTTCAGCCAGGAGAAGTTGCCCGACAGGACCAGCCACAGCTGGGTGAGGACCATCAGGGCGGCGGCTGCCGTCGCGACCGGCTGCGGGGTGAAGAGGAGGACGGGCACGACGAGCTGGGTGACGTGGTTGGCGGCCACCTCGACCCGGTGCAGCGGCTTCGGCAGATGGTGGAAGAACCAGCTCAGCGGGCCAGGCATCGGCTGGGTCTCGTGATGGTGGTCCAGACAGGTGAGCTTGCGCCAGCAGGCGTCCCCGCGCATCTTGATCAGTCCCGCGCCGAACTCGACGCGGAACAGGATCCAGCGCAGCAGGAACAGCACCACGACCGGCGGCGCCACCTCGTCGTTGCCCAGGAAGACGGCGAGGAAGCCGACCTCCAGCAGCAGGGACTCCCAGCCGAACGAGTACCAGGTCTGGCCGACGTTCACGATCGACAGGTACAGCGCCCACGGGACCAGCCACAGCAGCATGGCGCCCCAGAGCGGCACGGCGTTGTCCAGCCCGGCCAGCAGCGCCGCCGACACCGCGCAGCCCGACCAGGCGCAGACGGCGAAGAAGCGGTCCGAGTAATGGAGTTGGAACAGGCTAGGGGCCGCCTTGAAGGGCACCCGCTCGACGAAGCGCGGTACGGGCAGCATGCCGCGCTCACCCATCAGCGCCCGGAACTGGAGGGCCGCCGTCAGGAACGCGACGAGATACACGCCGGCCAGAGCCCGCTGGAAGACCAGCCGGCTCGTCCAGTAGTCCGGTGCGATGAACCACTCCACGGCCCGTCCCCTCCTCTCCTCATTGTCGCGCACCACCCGATCCGCGTGACTCTCCGTATACCACCTCTCCACTTGCGTAACCCGAGCGAGTGAAGCAGACAATGGGGGCGAAATGCCCGAGAATCGGCGGGAGGACGCGGTGCGGACACCCACCCGAACCCTCGTCACGGCCTGCGCGCTCTCGGCGGCACTCGTCGTCGCCGGATGCGGTGGCGGCGACGACGAGGAGACGCGAGCGGGCGGCGACGTCCGTCTGCAGCCCGTCGCGGACCAGGGGCCGGACCCCTTCACCGACTCCACGGCGACCTCGACCGGTACCCCCTCGCCGGTCACCCGAACGCCGAGGCCGGCGCACTCGGGCCGGGCCGGGCTCCCGTCCCTGTCCGGCGAGACACCCGGCCTGTACGGCGGCACCCGGGGCGCCGCCAGTTGCGATGTCCAGCGGCAGATCGACGCACTCACCGCCGACCGGGACAGAGGCCGTGTCTTCGCCCAGGCCGCGGGCGTCTCCCAGGGGTCGATCCCCGGCTATCTGCGCGGACTGACCTCGGTCGTGCTGCGCGCCGACACCCGGGTCACCAACCACGGGTACCGCGACGGCATGGGAACCGGCTACCAGTCCGTCCTCCAGGCGGGCACCGCCGTCCTCGTCGACAGCCGCGGGGTGCCACGCGTGCGCTGCGCCTGCGGCAATCCGCTCGCCCCGCCCGTCGACCCGCGCGGCAGACCCGGCACCAGCGGCCACGCCTGGTCCGGGTACCGGCCGAGCCAGGTGATCGTGGTGGCCCCGACGACCCAGGTGATCACCGGCATCACGATCATCGACGTCACCGACAACACCTGGATCGAGCGGCCGACCGGTCATCGCGGCCACGACCGCGACCATGTCGTACGGCCCCCGAAGCCGGTGACCCCGACCCCGGTCCCGCACCCCCACGACAGCGCCTCCGGCACCCCGCCCGGCGAACCCACCTCCCCGCCCGGTTGGCCGGCCGACTGCGTGACCCCGGCGGCCACCCCCACCCCCGGCGCCACCGAGGACGCGCCGCGCAAGACCCCGGCGGGCGTGGCGGAACCGGCTGACACCGCCCCCGCCGGCTGCCCCTCGGCCACCAGCACGGCGCCACCGCCGAAGGCCGACCCCGGCCGCACACCCGCGTCGCCCGCGTCCCCCGAGCCGTCGAAGTCCCCCAAGGCCCCGAAGCCGCCCGATGAGCCCAACCCCTCCGACTCCCGAACGGAACCGGGCACCTCCCCGGACTCCTCGACCTCCCCGGACTCCCGGGAGACCCCGGAGGAGACCGGCCCCGAGGCCGTCCCGGACAGCCCCGACGTGCCCGACGGCGGCGGTCTGTTCCCCGACGACCCCGGCACCTCCGAGAGCGTCTTCGGCAGCCCCACCGACGTCTTCGACGGCTGACCGAAGCCGTGCAGTGGTCATGGAACCGAGCGAAGACAGTTCTGTCACCCCGGTCGAGGAATCCGGCAAACCCTGGCAAGGTGGCCCCATGGTTGATCGGGGAGCGAGCGCCCTGGCACTCCCGGACGACTGGCCCGCCCACCCGGATCCGATCCTGGCGCTCAACCGCATGGGCAGCTTCGACTGGGACCTGGACTCCGGTGTGTTCCACATGGACGCCCAGGCCCACGAGGTCTTCGACCTGCGCCCAGACGAGTACGACGGCAACCCCGCGACGCTCGCGGTCCGGGTCCCGCCGCCCGAGGCCTACCGGCTGGACGGCCTGGTCTCCAAGGCCATGAAGGACGGCAGCGAGAACTACGGCGTCTACTTCCGTATCCGCTGCCGCGACGGCACCCTGCGCTGGACCCACACCCAGGGCTACATCCGCCGGGACGAGACGGGCCGCCCGCGCCGCATCATCGGCATCGTCCGGGACGCCACCGAGGAACTCGCCGAGAGCGAGGAGCGGCGTGAGCAGGCGGCCGAGGACGAGGCACGGCGCCAGCAGACCAGCGTCGTCCAGCTCACCACGGCCGCCCTCGCCCACGCCCGTACCGTCCAGGACGTGATCGACGTCCTCAAGGACACCCACGGCCTGAGCAACCTCGGTGCCACCAGCCTCGTCATGGGCCTGGTCGAGGCCGGCCGTATCCGGCTGGTCGCCGAGGGCCCGGCGGGCAGCTTCGTGCCGGGGACCCTCGTCACCCGGATCGACGAGCCGTACCCGATGAGCGAGGTCGTACGGACCCTCAGCCCGCGCTTCATCGAGTCGCCGGAGGAGTTCGCGGACAGCTATCCCATCCTCTGGCCGCACATCACCGACCTGCACATCACGGCCGCCGCCTACCTGCCACTGATCGCCCAGGCCCGGCCGATCGGCGCCATCGGCCTGCTCTACAGCGACCGCGGCGGCTTCTCCGCCGAGGACCGCAACGTGCTGGTCGCCCTCGGCAGCAGCATCGCGCAGAGCCTTCAGCGGGCCATGTTCTACGAGCAGGAGAAGGACCTCGCCACCGGACTCCAGCAGGCCATGCTGCCGCGCACCATCCCGAGCGTGCCCGGCGCCGACGTCGCCGTCCGCTACCGCTCCGGCTCCCTCGGCCGGGACATCGGCGGCGACTGGTACGACCTGATCCCGCTGCCGGGCGGCCGGGTGGGTGCCGTCATCGGCGACGTGCAGGGCCACGACACGCACGCGGCCGCCGTCATGGGCCAGCTGCGTATCGTCCTGCGCGCCTACGCCGCCGAGGGGCACACCCCGGCCACGGTGATGGCCCGCGCCTCCGTGTTCCTGCATGAGCTGGACACCGACCGCTTCGCGACCTGCCTGTACGCGGAGGCCGACCTGTCCACCGGCGTCGTCCAGGTGGTCCGGGCCGGCCACATCGACCCGCTGCTCCGCGAGCCCGGCGGCGTCTGCCGTCGCGTCCCGGTCGAGGGCGGGCTGCCGCTCGGTCTGTCCGCGGAGTTCGGGCGGCTCGAATACCCGGTCGGCACCATCGAGCTGGATTCCGACCACACCCTGCTGCTGTGCACCGACGGCCTGGTCGAACAGCCCGGCGCCGACCTGGACGACGGCATGCAGACCCTCACCGCGCTCATCGCCACCGGCCCGCGCGACGTACGGGACCTCGCGGACCGCCTCATCGACGTCGCCGAGGAGCGCGGCGGTGACGACGACGTGGCACTGCTCCTGCTGCGCCGCCGCGTCCTGGACGCCCCGCAGGCCGGCGGCCGCCTCCAGCAGCATGTCGCCCCCGGCGACCCGGAGGCCCTCACCGGGGCCCGGCACATGATCCGCGCCGCCGTGCGCGCCTGGAGCGCCGGCGACCGGGCCGACGAGATCGAGCTGGTCGCCGACGAGCTGATCACCAACGCCCTGATGCACACCGAGGGCTCCGCCGTGGTGACCCTGCGGGTCCTGGCGGGCTCCGAACGCCGGCTGCGCGTCGAGGTCGAGGACTCCTCCAGCGCCCTGCCGCGCCGCCGGGAGGCGGGGGAGTCGGGCGTCTCCGGCCGCGGCTTGCTCCTCGTCGACCTGCTCACGGACGTGTGGGGCGTGGAGGCCCGGGGCGGGGGCAAGGCGGTGTGGTGCGAGTTCGTGGTGCCGGAGCGGAGCTGAGGCTGTCGGTGCCGGGTGGCACTCTGGACGTATGCCGGAACTCCCCGAGGTCGAAGCGCTCAAGGACTTCCTGACCGAGAACCTGGTCGGCCACGAGATCGTCCGCGTGCTGCCCGTCGCCATCAGCGTCCTCAAGACGTACGACCCGCCGGTCAGTGCCCTGGAGGGCCACGAGGTCACCGCGGTGCACCGCTACGGCAAGTTCCTCGACCTGGAGACGGCCGACGGCCCCCGACTGGTGACCCACCTGGCCCGCGCGGGCTGGCTCCACTGGAAGGACGAACTCCCCAGCGGCATGCCCCGCCCCGGCAAGGGACCGCTCGCGCTGCGCGTCGCCCTGGAGACCGGCGCGGGCTTCGACCTGACGGAGGCGGGCACCCAGAAGCGCCTCGCGGTGTACGTCGTCCAGGACCCGCAGCAGGTCCCCGGAGTGACCCGGCTGGGCCCCGACCCGCTCGCCGACGACTTCGACGAGGCGCGTTTCGCGGCCCTGCTCAAGGACGAGCGCCGCCAGATCAAGGGCGCCCTGCGCGACCAGAGCCTCATCGCCGGGGTGGGCAACGCCTACAGCGACGAGATCCTGCACGCGGCGAAGATGTCCCCGTTCAAGCTGGCGGCCACCCTGACACCCGAGGAGACGGCCCGGCTGTACGCGGCCCTGCGGACGACCCTCACCGAGGCGGTCGAGCGCTCGCGCGGGGTGGCGGCCGGACGCCTGAAGGCCGAGAAGAAGAGCGGGCTGCGCGTCCACGGCCGTACCGGCGAGCCCTGCCCGGTCTGCGGTGACACCGTCCGCGAGGTCTCCTTCAGCGACTCCTCGCTCCAGTACTGCCCGACCTGCCAGACGGGCGGGAAGCCGCTGGCGGACCGGAGACTGTCGCGGCTGCTGAAGTAGCGGGCGGTGACTGCACGGCTCACCGGGGCTGGAGCGTCACCAGGTGCTCCCCGCCCGCCGTTCTGACCTCGTAGCGGACGATCTCGTCCGCGTGCATCGCCGAGGCACCCGTCATGGTGTTCTCGCGGGAGCCGTGGTCGGCGGCGTGCCAGCTGGTCACGGTCTCCTCCGAGCCGTCCCGGCCGACGGCGATCAGATGACAGGGGCGCCGGCCCGATCCGTCCTTCACCTTCAGCCGCACCTGGCTGCCGTAGGCCTCGTTCTCGGTGGTGACCTGGGCCCACACGCCCGAGCGGGCGTCGGTCGCCTGGACGACCTGCGCGGCCTGGTCGTTCCCGCTCGCCATCATGGCGACCCCGGGCCCGGCGAGGGCGATCACCACCGAGGCGGCCACGGCGTACAGGGTGCGCCGGCGCCGGGCGCGATGGCGGGCCGCCACCGTGTCGAGCAGCCGGTTCAGCAGCTGCGGGCCCGGCTTGGTCATGGGGTGCACGAACCGGGGCGTGGCCCGCCGGTACAGCATCAACTGGCGGGTGATGGGCCCGAACTCGGTCACGTGTGCCGCGCAGCGGGGGCACTCCATGAGGTGGTCCTCGAAGCGGAACGCCTCCGCCTCGTTCAGCACGCCGAGCGCGTACGCGGCGACGTCGCGATGCCTCTCCAGGGACCTCATGCCGAATCCTCGTGCCGTTGGGTGTGGGGTGTGTTACTCCTTGCGCCCACAGGTACGCACCAGGCAGTCGAATCACTCAAGCCACGTACAGAATCGCAACCGAGGGATTCGGAGCCGCCCGGGCCGAGGATTGGTCCGAGGGGAGAAGAACTTAAAAAAGATGGATGGCGAGGTGCCCGAGCGGCAGACCGAGCTGCCACGCCGGCGTCCACACCTTCGGTCCCTCGTCCTCCCCGACCAGCGCGCCGCCGCCCGGCACCGCGTTCAGATCGGGGGCGAGCAGCTCGGTCTCCTGGAGCCAGCGCCAGGCCGCCTCGGCCAGCTCCAGGTCGGGTGCGGGCCCGCCGGACTCGACCGCCTCGGCCGCGAGACCCGCCATGCGTTCACGCACCCACTCCTGCCACGGCTGGTCGTAGGCCGTCAGTGACAGCCAGGTCTCCAGCTGGGTGACGACCCGGATGCCGGAGAGCTCGCCGTCGGTGTCGGACAGGAAGATGGTCAGCGCCAGGGCGTCGCGCCCGGCGCGGAACTCGAAGGACGTCGGCGGCATGAGATCGCCGGTCCGCAGCAGCTCGTCGGCGATGTACTCGGCGTACAACCAAGCCATGGGGACGGTGAGTTCACCGCCGCCGGTGCCGTCCGTGCTCTCTTGACCTCTGTGCAGCATCCCTTCCTGCCTTCCTCCGGTGAGTGCGTCGCCCTACCCCGGGGCCTTGGGCCCTGGCCCAATCCGGAACACGGATGAGGACAGCCGATTACTCAACCGGGGTGTTCAGCAAGGCGCTTTACGGAGGTTTGACTCAGCCATTGGTTTCACCGCAGGTCGGCCGCGTATCCCGGAAGCACCCGGCGCAGGGCTCGCAGCGCGTAGTACGCGCGGGACTTCACCGTACCGGGCGGGATCCCCAGGGCCTGCGCGGCCTCCGCAACACTCGCCCCTTGGAAGTACACGAGCACCAGGACTTCACGGTGCTGGGGAGTGAGTGTCTTCACAGCCTCGCGCACATCGAGCATCTCCGCGGCCCGTTCGGCATGATCGGAGATCACCCGCGCGTTCTCCAGGATCGCGTCCCCGACCTCCGGCGGCCGCGCCTGCCGCGCCCGCCGCGCGTCGATGGCGAGCCGCCGCCCGACGGTCATCAGCCACGGCCGTACGGAGTCGAAGTCGTCGGCGCGCAGTGCCTCGGGATGCTGCCAGGCGCGCACCAGCGTCTCCTGGACGAGGTCCTCGGCTCGCTGCCGGTCACCGTCGCAGAGGCGGAGCAGGAGCGCGAAGAGGGGCCGGCCGTGCTCCCGCTGCAGTGCGGCGAGCTCGTGCTCGGCGGTCGTCGTCCCGTGGGTGAGGGTGGTTCCGGCCGTCATGGCCGTATGGCATCGCAGGCGACGGCCGCCGGGACAGGGCACGCACACGGATCTGCGGCGGACGGTCGATCGCGTCGGCGAACGGTTCGACGAACGGTTCCTTCCGCCTACGGGGGGCGCCGGACGGGCTAACGAAAGTGGCCGGATTGTTTGCGGGCGGGTAGGGCTTCGTACCTATTGATCCGTATATACGACCACAAGGGGTGAGCCGATGATCGCACGTAGTCGACTTGTGGCCCTCGCTGCGACGGCCGTTCTCGCGGCAGGCGCCGCCTGTCAGGCCCAGAGCCGGGATGCCTCGGGGCAGGCGGGCCCGTCCGGCAAGGCGCCGCGCGGCTTCACGCTCGTAGCCTCCGGCGACGTCCTACCGCACACTTCGATCATCGAACGCGCGCGTTTCGACTCCGGGGGCACGGGATACGACTTCCGTCCGATGCTCGCCGGTGCCAAGTCCGTCGTCTCCCGCGCCGATCTGGCGCTGTGTCATATGGAGACGATCTACGGCGTGAAGGGGAAGTACTCCGGCTATCCCCTCTTCAAGTCCCCGCCCGAGGTGGCCGAGGGGCTCGCCGCCACCGGCTACGACGGCTGCTCCACCGCCTCCGACCACAGCCTGGACGACGGCGCCGCCGGCATCCTGCGCACGCTGAACGCCCTCGACGAGGCGAAGGTGCGGCACGCGGGGACGGCGCGCACCGACCAGGAGGCCCGGACCGTCACCGTGCTGCGCGCGGGCCCGGCCAGGATCGCGCACCTCGCGTACACCTCCGGCGTCAACGGCACGCCGCTTCCGCCGGAGCAGCCCTGGGCGGTCAACCTGGTCGACGAGAACAAGATCAGGGCGGACGCCCGGGCCGCCCGGAAGGCGGGCGCCGACGTGGTCGTCGTCTCGCTGCACTGGGGCACCGAATGGCAGGACACCCCGGACGACGAACAGGTGACCCTGGCACGCGGCCTCACGGCCGCCCGCACCGGCGGCCGCCCCGACATCGACCTGATCCTCGGCACCCACGCCCATGTCCCGCAGGCGTACGAGAAGGTCAACGGAACCTGGGTGGTCTACGGCATGGGCGACCAGATCGCCGGTGCGATGTACAACGACCAGGGCGTACAGGACCCGCGCGGCAACCAGTCCACCCTCGGCCGCTTCACCTTCTCCCCGCCAAAGCGTGCGGGCGGTCGGTGGGAGGTGTCGAAGGCCGAGTTCGTGCCCCAGCTGTTCGACATCGACGCCGGCCGGGTGGTCGACCTCAACCGGGCGCTCGCCAAGGGGGCCGACGTGCGGGGCGTCCGGGACCGGATCCGGGACGTCGTGCTGAGCCGGGGGGCGGGGAAGGACGGGCTCACGATGGGGGAGTAGGTCAGTCCGGGTCGACGTGGTCGAAGGTCTTCAGCATCTCCTTCAGTACGCGCGCGCACGCCTGGAGTTCGCTCCCGGTCAGATCGCCGCCGACCTGCCGGTTCAGGGCGTGCTCGCGCGCGAGGATCGCGGTGATGACGGCCTCGCCCTCGGCTGTGATCCGGATCAGTGAGGACCGCTGGTGTGCGGGGTTGGGGATGGCCTCGGCCCAGCCCCTGGCCACCGCGTCGTTGGTCATGCGCTGCACGAACTGCCGGGTCAGCGTCATGAGCCGGGCCATCTGGGGCACCGTCATCGGCCCGTACCGGTGCAGCAGGACCAGAACGGAGCGCACGCCGACGGACACCCCCTCGACCTCCTCGCCCTGTTCGAGCTTGCGCAGTCCGCGCCGGTAGAGCGCGCCGATCAGGTCGAACACCTCGCTGACCTGGTGGCCGAGTGCGTCGGGCGGCAGCGGTGCGTCGATGTCGTTCACCCGGCCATCATGACACCTCGGTTGCCAAAGTCGCCGGAAGATGACACCTTGGTTGTCATGACAGTTGCTTCGGAACTGAGCCGCTTCACGTCCACCGACGGAGATCTCGCCTACCTCGACACCGGCACCGGAACCGGGGACCCCGTGGTCCTGCTCCACTCCGGGTACGTCGACCACCGCGTCTGGCACGCCCAGATCCCGGCCCTCGCCGCCGACCACCGCGTGATCGCCCTGGACACACGCGGTCACGGAGCCTCCGCCAACGCCTCGATGCCCTTCCGCTGGGCCGACGACGTGGCCGGGCTGCTGCGCCACCTCGACACGGGGCCCGTCGTCCTGGTCGGCCTGTCGATGGGCGGGCTGATCGCCACCAACACGGTGCTGGAGTACCCGGAGCTCGTCCGCGCGGTCGTGACCTGCGGTGCCGCGACCGGAGAGTTCCAGTACACGGATCCCTGGACCCGCGAGCTCCAGGCCGAGATGGCGCGCAGGCTGGCGGCGGGGGACGTCGCGGGCTGGCTCGACGCCTTCGTGCGGGTGCTACCCGGCGAGCACCGGTCCGTCGACGACGTCGACCAGGGCAGCCTGGGCCTGCTGCGGGAGATGGCAGGCGGCACGCTGGCCAAGCACACGCCCGGCGAGAAGGACTGGTTCGTGCCCGTGACCGACACGTTCGCCCGGGCCTCGGAGATCGCCGTCCCGCTGCTCACCCTCAACGGCGGCCTGGAACCCGCCGACATGCTCGCAGCGGCCGACCGGCTCGCCGCCACCGTCCAGGACGGCCGCACCGAGGTCGTCAGCGGCGTCGGCCACTACCCGAACCTGGAGAAGCCGGAGGTCTTCAACCGGATCCTGGCCGATTTCCTGCACACCCTCTGACACACCGTCACCCGGCTACGGCACCACCGTCACCGGCCACCGCCCCGCCTTGACCAAGCGCACGGCGACGGAACCGACGATCCGGTGCCCGGCCTGTTCCGAAGCGCCCACCACCACCGCGTCGGCCTTGAGGTCGTCCGCCGCCTTCACCAGACCGTTGTAGGGGTCGCCCGGGAAGGTGTGGAACTCCCAGCGGACTTCGAATATCCCCTTGAGCCGCTCGGTCGCGTCCCTGATCTGGGCGATCAGGTCCTCGGCGATCTCGTCGGTCGTCTCCGCGACCGGCGCGCCGAGGGCCGCGCCCGCCGTCATCACCGGCCGCACGTACACGACGGCGAGCAGCGCGTGCTGCCGTCGCGCGAGACCACCGGCGTACGCCGCCGCGCGCAGCGAGGAGTCGGAGCCGTCCACCCCGACCACGATGACCTTGGGCCCGTCCGTGCCCCGCTCGAACTGGTGCGAGTGCTGTTCCGTCACGGCAGGGAGGCTATCGGAAGCCCCAGGTCCCGCCGTCGGGCAGGACGCTCGACGGGCGAGGAGGCCGCGGTCTTCCTAGAGTCGGAACATGAGTGCCACCGTGGAGGCCACCCGGGAGAAGAGCGCCAAGGGCCCGATACGGTCGCCCCGGCACAGCTTGCTGAGCAGGGTGCCGGAGGGCTTCGCGACCTTCTTCGGCGCCCTGGGACTGCTCTGCGTCCTGCTGGCCTTCATCCCGCCGCTGCGTACCGCGCTGCGCCCCGTCGTGCGCGCCCTCGACCAGATCATCGTCCCGGTCAGCGCCAACCTGGCCTACGCCGTCTTCCTCTTCCTGCTCGCCGCCGCGACGGCCGCCCGCAAGAAGATCGCCTGGTGGCTGGTCGTCATCTACCTCGGACTGCTGGTCCTGAGCGACGTGCTCGGCACGGTGTTCGGCGACTACGCCGACTCCGTGCCCTCCCTCATCGTGTGCGGCCTCGCCCTGGCCCTGCTGGTCGTCGCCAGGGGCGAGTTCTACGCCGCCTCCCGCCGCGCCGCCGTACGCCGGGCCCTCGGCGTCCTCGTCGTCGGGCTCGCCGTCGGGATCCTGATCGGCTGGGGACTGGTCGAGCTGTTCCCCGGCACCCTGCCGCAGAGCCAGCGGCTGGCCTGGGCCGCCGACCGGGTCTGCGGCGGTCTCGTTTCCGGCACCTCCTACGACGGACGCCCGCCCCGCCCCCTGTACTTCGTGCTCGGCCTCTTCGGCGCGCTCGCCCTCCTGAACGCCGCCGCGACGCTGTTCCGCTCACAGCGCATGGAGGCCGCCCTGCACGACGACGAGGAGGCCCGCATCCGCGCCCTGATCAAGGCGTACGGCGGCCAGGACTCCCTCGGCTACTTCGCCACCCGGCGCGACAAGGCCGTCGTCTTCTCACCCAGCGGCAAGGCCGCCGTCACCTACCGCGTCGAGGCCGGCGTGTGCCTGGCCAGCGGGGACCCGGTCGGCGACCGCGAGGCATGGCCGCACGCCATCGCCGTCTGGCAGGACCTGGCCCGCCGCTACGCCTGGGTGCCCGCCGCGATGGGCGCCTCCGAGGACGGGGCCACGGCCTACGCGCGCGCCGGACTCGGCGCCCTCCAGCTCGGTGACGAGGCGATCCTGAACGTCTCGGACTTCGACCTCGACGGCCGCGACATGCGGGTGACCCGGCAGGCCGTCCACCGCGTCCGCCGCACCGGCGCCCACTGCCGTATCCGCCGCCACTCCACCCTCACCGAGACGGAGATGGAGGAGGTGCTCGGCAAGGCCGACGCCTGGCGCGACACCGAGACCGAACGCGGCTTCTCCATGGCCCTGGACCGCCTCGGCGACCCGGCCGACGGCGACTGTCTCCTCGTGGAGGCCCTCGGCGAGGACGGCGAACTGCTCGCCCTGCTCTCCTTCGTGCCCTGGGGCAGGGAGGGCGTCTCCCTGGACCTGATGCGCCGTGACCGCGGGCGCGCCCCCAACGGCGTCATGGAGTTCATGGTCGCCGACCTGTGCGCGGCCGCGCCCAAGATGGGCATCCGCAGGATCTCGCTGAACTTCGCCGTGTTCCGCTCGGTCTTCGAGGAGGGCGCCCGCATCGGCGCCGGACCCGTGCTGCGGCTGTGGCGGCGCCTGCTGCTGTTCTTCTCCAAGTGGTGGCAACTGGAGGCCCTCTACCGCTCCAACGCCAAGTACCAGCCACAGTGGTTCCCGCGCTTCATCTGCTACGGCGAGGCGGCCTCCCTCGCCCGGATCAGCCTCGCGTCCGGCATCGCCGAGGGATTCGTCTCCGTACCGTCGCTGCACAAACTCCGCAGAAAAGGGCACCCGCGAGGCGGGCCGCGTCCTGCGACCACCGAAGGACTGCCCACGCTGGCGGCGCTCGGCCTCGACGGAGGGGACGAGGCCGGGGTCGCCGGGCCGGATGCGGGCCTGCCGGAGCCGGTCCGCACCCTGCACCCCACCCCCGACCGGGTTCGCGCCGACGGCGGTGACCCCCCCCCGG
>NZ_JBHVGZ010000024.1:32544-132976 GCF_042800355.1 Streptomyces sp. NPDC057623 | reverse complement strand
CCGAGGACGGACACCCCCCGACGCGGCCCCGACCCACAACCTCACGCCCCCGCGCTCCACGAGCCCCCACCGAACCCGCACAGGCGCCGCAGGCACAGACGCGCACCCCCACCCACCAGCAACAGACCACGGCAGGCACCCCACCCGCCCCACCAGCCGGAGGCACCCACCCCGGCCACCCCTCGAACATCCGCGCACCAGGAGATAGCCTCCGCCCATGGCAAACGGGCAGTGGTACCCACCTGAGTGGCCGGACCGCATCCGTGCGCTCGCGGACGGGAGTCTCACCCCCGTCGTCCCCAAGCGCGCGGCCACCGTCATGCTGCTCAGGGACGCCGAAGCCACAGCCGGTCCTGCCGTGCACATGCTGCGCCGCCGCGCGTCCATGGCCTTCGCGGGTGGGGCGTACGCCTACCCCGGCGGCGGCGTCGATCCGCGCGACGAGCATCAGATCCGCTGGGCGGGCCCCACGCGCGCGTGGTGGGCCCAGCGGCTGGGCGTCGACGAGGCGACGGCTCAGGCGATCGTCTGCGCGGCCGTGCGGGAGACGTACGAGGAGGCGGGCGTCCTGCTCGCCGGGCCCACCGACGACACCGTCGTGGGCGACACCACCGGCGAGGACTGGGAGGCGGACCGCGCGGCCCTGGTCGCCCGGGACATGTCGTTCGCCGAGTTCCTGGACCGCCGCGGCCTGGCCCTGCGCTCCGACCTCCTGGGCGCCTGGACCCGCTGGATCACCCCGGAGTTCGAACCCCGCCGCTACGACACGTGGTTCTTCGTCGCCGCCCTCCCGGAGGGCCAACGCACCCGCAACGCCTCCACCGAGGCCGACCGCACGGTGTGGATCCGCCCCGCGGAGGCCGCCGCCTCGTACGACAAGGGCGAGTTGCTGATGATGCCCCCCACCATCGCGACGCTGCGTCAGCTGATCCCGTACGACACCGCCGCGCACGCCCTCGCCGCCGCCCCCGACCGCGACCTCACGCCCGTCCTGGCGCGAGCCGGCCTGGAGGACGGCGAGATCGTGCTGTCCTGGCCCGGCCACGACGAGTTCACCAAGCACATCCCGACCGGCCAGGCCCCCGCATGACCACGCCCGCAGTACCCGCGACACCGGCACCGCCCACAGCTCTGGAAGGCCCCCTCGTATGACGGACGCAGCAGCCCTCCCCGGCCAGCCGCGAGGCGGAGTCCTCACCGGCCCCGCCACCCCCCGCGCCGTCAACGTCCTCGCGCCCAACCCCTCCGCGATGACCCTGGACGGAACCAACACCTGGCTCCTCTCCGAGCCGGACTCCGACCTGACGGTCGTCGTCGACCCCGGCCCCCTGGACGAGGGACACCTGCGCAACGTCGTCGCGATGGCCGAGAAGTCCGGCAAGCGCATCGCCCTGACCCTGCTCACGCACGGTCACCCGGACCACGCCGCGGGCGCCGTACGCTTCGCCGAACTGACCGGCACGCACGTGCGTGCCCTGGACCCGGCGTTGCGCCTCGGCGACGAGGGACTCGCCGCCGGGGACGTGGTGAACGTCGGCGGACTGGAACTGCGTGTCGTTCCGACGCCGGGCCACACCGCCGACTCGCTCTGCTTCCACCTCCCGGCCGACCGCGCGGTCGTGACCGGCGACACGATCCTGGGCCGCGGCACGACGGTCGTGGCGCATCCCGACGGCCGCCTGGGCGACTACCTGGACTCGCTGCGGCGGCTCAGGTCCCTCACGGTGGACGACGGCGTCCACACCGTCCTCCCGGGCCACGGCCCCGTCCTGGAGGACGCCCAGGGCGCCGTCGAGTTCTACCTCGCCCACCGCGCCCACCGCCTCGCCCAGGTCGAGACGGCCGTCGAGGACGGCTACGGCTCACCGGCCGAGGTCGTCGCCCACGTGTACGCGGACGTGGACCGCTCCCTGTGGCCGGCGGCCGAGCTGTCGGTACGGGCGCAGCTGGACTATCTGGAGGAGCACGGCCTCATCTAGCGAGCGCCCGAACTGCCAAGTTCCCGGGCCCCCGAGCCCCGCACGTCATCTGAGGCCGCTCACCAGCGCCGCTCATCAGGGCCGCGGCGCTTTGACGCCGTGCACGCGCGCGTACTCCTGCGCGAGCCACGGCCCGAGATCATCGACATGGGACCGGAGTACACCCGCGTCGCCCGTCGGCTCGTACCCGAGCACGGCCGCCGTCCGCATCTGCTCGGCCCGCACGGGGTAGTACGCCCCGAAGGCTTCCGCCATCTCCCTCAAATCGCTGGTCCATCCGCCCCAGCGAGGCATGACCAGCGTGAACCCGGTCCGCACCAGATGCCGCGACATGAACCGCACGAGCGGCCTGCGTGCGTCCTCGCTGTCATCGACCCCGGCGATCCGCTCCCGCCAGCGGGGCAGCAGGAGGGCGAGATCGCCGTTGGTCTCCCGCGCGAGCAGCGCGTCGGGCCGGTAGCGCGGCAGGCACTCGGCGAGATCGGCCCCGAGCAGGGGCGTACAGAGGCAGGCGACGAACCATCCGAGGTCGTAGGTCTCCAGATCGCTCAGCAGCCGTCCGCGGCTGTACAGCAGCGTCCCGGCCCCGTCGATCTGCGCGAACTCGTCGTCCAGCCCCTCGTCGAGCACGCGCGCGTCCGCCCGGTCCGCCTCGGTCGGCTCCTCGCGCAGGGCGACCAGCAGGTCCAGGTCGCTGCGCCCCACACGCGCGGTGCCGCGCGGAAGGGACCCGTAGAGGTAGGCGCTGTCCAGCCGCGCCCCGAACACGTCGAGCAGGCGGTCCCGCGCGGCTGCGACGACGGGCCGGAACGGGCGGGGAACACGCCCGAGGGACCCTTCGCGCGCGATGAATCCCTGGGCGTCGAGCCCTCTGTCGGGCCCGCTCTCGGGCCCGCTGCTGAGAACGGTTTCGGCCATGAGGCCACTGTGCCCTGATGTGCGGCCCGCCCGGAGGATCCAGGCAGGCTGCGACACGCCGTCCCCACCGCCGAAGGCCTACGCCCCCGTCAGCTCCACCTGAACCTCGACCTCCACCGGCGCGTCCAGCGGAAGCACGGCCACGCCCACCGCGCTGCGCGCGTGGACGCCCTTGTCGCCGAGGACCTCGCCGAGGAGTTCGCTCGCACCGTTGAGGACGGCGGGCTGACCGGTGAAGTCCGAGGCCGAGGCCACGAAGCCCACGACCTTCACCACGCGCGCGATGCGGTCCAGGTCACCCGCCACCGACTTCACGGCCGCGAGGGCGTTCAGGGCACAGACACGGGCGAGTTCCTTGGCCTCCTCGGGGGTGACCTCCGCGCCCACCTTGCCGGTGACCGGGAGCTTGCCCTCCACCATCGGGAGCTGGCCGGCGGTGTAGACGTACACACCCGACTGGACCGCCGGCTGGTACGCGGCCAGCGGAGGGACGACCGCCGGAAGCTTCAGACCCAGCTCGGCGAGCTTCGCCTCGACCGCGCTCACGCCTGCTTCTCCCGCTTCAGGTAGGCCACGAGCTGCTCGGGGTTGTTCGGCCCGGGCACGACCTGGACGAGCTCCCAGCCGTCCTCGCCCCAGGTGTCCAGAATCTGCTTCGTGGCGTGGACGAGCAGCGGCACGGTTGCGTACTCATACTTAACGGGTGACACCATGAACCCCATGTTTCCTGAAGTCGTGAGCGGCATGACAACTCACGCGGCGAGCTACGTGCGGCAATCAGCCGCCCGTGGGAACAAGAGCGAGGCTAGCCCGGCCTCCCAGCGTGCCGCTAACAAGGCCCGGTACGACCAACTTCCCGGCAACGCCGTGTGGTGCGGACACTACGAGGACATCGGCATCTCCGCCTTCAACGGCAAGACCCGCCCCCAGTTCGAGCGACTCCTCAACGACTGCCGCGCCGGGCGCGTGAACATGGTGATCGTCTACTACGTGTCGCGGCTGTCTCGCATGGAGCCCTTGGACGCGATCCCGATCGTCACCGAGTTGCTGAACCTCGGTGTTGTGCTCGTCAGCGTCACTGAAGGCGAGTTTCGCAAGGGCAACTTGATGGACCTGATCCATCTGATCATGCGTCTCGACGCCGCTCACCAGGAGAGCAAGAACAAGAGCATCGCGGTCAAGGACACAGCAAGGGCAGCCCGCGAACTGGGCGGCTACGTCGGTGGAAAGGCGCCGTACGGACGGAAACTCAGGGAAGAGATCCGCACGAACCACGAAGGAAAGCCGGTTGCCGTACAGCTTCTTGAGACCGAAGAGGACGAGGCGAAGGTCATCAGGGACGTGTGGGAAACCATCAAGCTCCACAAGCACGTTCCAAGCGCTACCGTGATTGGCCGCGAAGCGCCAGGCAGTGTCGGAAACATCGTTGCACAACTCAATCGCGACGACATCCCGACGCAAGGCGCCTCTCGCGGAAAGAAGACGAAAAACGGGCAGTGGCACACTGGAACTCTCATGCGAATTCTTCGACATCCGCATGTGGCCGGTTTTCATACTGAGCCAATTTACGAACCCCAGAAAAGCAATCCAGAGAAACTGAAGGTCGTCGGCCACAAGATCGTACGAGATGAAATGGGCCATCCGGTTAAATCCTGGAAACCGATTCTCGACCCGGCAGACTGGTACGAGCTACAAGCATGGCTGGACAAGCGCCCGAAGCGGAAATGGGAGAGCAGAATTTCGACACTGCTCAGCTCACAGGAAATCCTGGAATGCGAATGCACACGCCCTATGGGCGGCGGTAATTCCAAGAAGCCGCGAGGAGGTTCGTATTCCTGCTCTCGCCAGCGAGGCGTGCGGCCCAAGAACGGCGAACACGAAGGGGGGGTATCGATCTCGCATTATTCGCTGGACGACTACGTAGCCCGGCGCATCTTCGCGGTGATCCAAACAGCAGAAGAAAACCCGGAGTCGCTCGAAATCATCAGGGCAGCTACAGAGCTGTACGGGATGAAGCAGGAGGCGCCGGAGCGTGCCCAGGAACGCGCCACGCTACTAGTGGAACGGGCCGACGCTGTACGAGCTCTTGAAACGCTGTACGACATGCAAGTTTCGTACATGGGCAACGAGATCGGACGCAACCGATTCGCGAAGGAAGTTGCGACACAAGAAGCCAGAATGGCAGGAGCAGAGCAACGAATCGCGGAAATCGCCTCCCTCGATTCCCCTGTCTTGCCGATCGGAGAATGGCTGAACCTGGAAGATCCTCTAGCGGATCCGCTAGGCCCCGGGTCCTGGTGGCACAGTGCCGACCTTGCTGAACGGCGGGATTTCGTGGCGTGCTTCATCAAGAAGATCGTAATTCGCAAGGCTCTACCTCACGAGAAGTCACGTGGAAAGAATGCACGGTCGGAGGTTCGAGCCCGGACAACAATCCATTGGATGACTTCACCAAAAGACAACGATGACCGTTCATGAACCGTGACGCGCCATAACTAGCGACAGTGACCGCCGAGGGTCTCAGTCGACGTGATGCGACTGAGACCCCTTTCTGTTTATTATCGCGACTCCACAGCCGCTATCAGTGGCTGGAAATGGGTGAGAAAGGCACCGCCCGTCGACCTCAACTCAACAGCTTCAATAAAGAGATTACACAATACTCTCCCACCTCTTCCAGCCAGCTCGTTCTTAAGTGCAACTGCCGCACCAAAGAAGGCCCAGGAGCTCGACCTAAAGGCGAAGGTCCCCACCTCTGGACAGTCGGCAATCCGAAATTCGACTCTCACACCCGGTTGCGGACCCAGCCCATTCGCCGCACAGTTCTTCCGTTTCTCAATTTCGAGGGGACATCCGCATGGAGTTCCTATCCTTTCTGCGGGTGAAAGGATCACGGCCCCGTCGCAATGATGAATCACTCCGGATTGATCCCATTGCACCATCTCTAGCTGAACGGAATCCGCGCTGTCCAGCAGGACTCGAAAGCGGCCACTATTCAGCACGCCCTCAAGCCGATCCCTCACCGTTTTGTCCTCACTCGCCAAACGCCACCTATCCAACGGTTCAGGCCGATTGCCTTTCCTGCGCCCGAAGAGGATCACCCCCACATAATCCTTAGGTGGCATACTTCCACCCCTCGGCGATCATGTCTCTTCTGAATTCGCGTAGGGCGGCTAGGTCTTCGGCTATTCCGACTGCGAAGTCCGCTTCGGCCGGGGAGTGGCCGGAGCCGACGTAGCGCCAGGCAGATTCAGTGACGGTGTCTTCGCCCTCCTGGGCGAAGAGGCCGCCGCCCTGGTGATCCGCTCGCACGGCGCGGAGTGCTCCGTATGTGGTGGAGTACTGACGGGATTTGGTGAGGATGTGGCCCCGGTATCCGAGCGCGTGAGCCCAAGCCCGGAGCTTCAGTTCTTCCAGATCCGCAAGGCCGCCCAGGCGCCAGCAGGCAGCCATGAGGGCGCGCAGGTGGGCATTGACTGGGGCGAGGCGGATGCTGTCGAAGTCGCGTATGCGGTAGTCGATGCCGCCCGCGTCGCCGACGCTCTTGGAGACGTATTTCGCGACGTAGGCCGCAACGGCGTTGTCGGTGACTGCCGATGATTCGGTGAATGCGTCGCTGCGGATCGGATGTACGTCGAGCTGTTTTCCCCATCTGACGACCCGTTCACCGGTCGCCGGGGAGTACGGCGTATGTACCTCTATTTGGTCGGCAGCCGACCGCACGGCGCGTTCAAGGAGTTCGGTCGTGGCCCACAGTGGCGCGGGCGAGGAAGGTCCGTCGGGTCCGTCGAGGCGGATCACCGCGTGGAAGTGCACGGCCCCGCGCTTCTGGTATTCGGCGACTTTCGCGAAGGACACCGTCAGGTGTTCGCGTAGGCGGGTTTGTGTGATTCCTGCGGCGGTCGCCAGATGCCGCCTGAGCATGTGGCAATAGCGGTTCCACAGGGCGCCGGCGGAAGCGTGCCAGAGAACGTGTCCGGTGTAGTCGTAGCAGTCCGGGCAGAGCGGCTGGCCCACCGCAGAATCCGTGTCGGCGTGCTTTTGGCCGCAGCCGAGGGGCCGCCCGTGTTCGCAGACTCCGCCGTCCCGTCGAGGGCGGCATACAGCCCTGTCCGGGGTGCTGGCACGGTGCACCGCGCCGAAGGAGGGGGCAGTGAGGGTGACGAAGAGCCGGGGGTGACGCTGCACGCCGTCCGTGACGCCCTTGCCGCCCAGGAGACCGGAGCGGACCAGGTGGAAGGTGTCGCCCGCGTGGAGGTAGGAGCACGGTTTGCAGCGCGTCTCTCGGCGGTTGCGGCAGCGGACCGGCATACGGCCGCCGGGATCGTCACCGGTGTCGTAGTGCCTCAGCACCTCGCCGGTAATCGCGTCGCGGGTTGTAGTGCGCCCGGCTAGGTAGATGGGGTGGGCGCACCCGCCGATAGATTTAATTTGTTCGAGCCAGCGCGGGAATCCGGGTTCGTGGACGAGCCGGATAAGGTCGCGCTCGGTGGGAGAAAGAAGGCGCAGACGCTCAGCCTCATTGAGGACTGAGCGCCGCGCCTTATCCGATATCGGATACACAGGTGGCCCCCTTTCGCGAGGGATAGGCGCGACGTTCATGGGTCAACTCTCTTTTCGGCTTGCCTCGGCTGCGAATTCGACTCGGCTTTGATCAGCCAGAAGAGAATGGAGTGCGACAGGTGGTCAGTTCTCTACGGGAGCAGGCAGCCGTAACTCGTCTAGCCCCACTTGCTCTTATTGCGGGTCAAGATATTCGGACTTGACCCAGCCCCACTTACCCTTGTTCGGCCCACTGGCGACCTTTCCGTAGTCCCACTTGAATTCCTTGTTGCAGTACTCGGTAAATCGAGTGCCCTTTCGCAGGATTCCGAGAGAGGTATACTTGATGCCCGCCCCCTTCCGCAGGTTTACAGCGGCGGTAGCCTTGTTCGGCTGCGGCCAAGCCCATTCCCAGTCGCACGCCTTGGGCAAGGACGCTGCCGAAGCGGCGGGGGCGGTGGCTATACCGGCCCCTATGACGCTCAGGCCGAGCGAGCTTGCCGCAAGGGAACGGGTAAGGTTCTGACGGAGCTTCATTTCATTTCTCCTCTGAGAGAAATTTCGGGGCAACCTTGTGCCACCCCTGGGATTCTTTTCCGGCGTCAGCCGAAAAAGAGGCTTCCGATTGCCTTGACGATTGCCCACACGGGATAGGCGAATGGCGTCCCGGCGAGAAGGAATCCGAAGAGGGCGATCAGTGTTGCCTGATAGGCCCGGATTTCGCGTGACCGTGAGGTCAGGACGACGTACAGGAACAGGAATGAGTCGATGACCCAGATATGTGTCTGTGTCATGCCGCGATTCCTCCTTTCTGGAAGGTGACGGGGTCGGGTTGGGTCAGGAACGGATCCTGGGGCGGATCGCTCCGGGCGATCTCGGCCGCCTCGGCGGTGGAGACCGGACGGGAGCGTGCGCGCATCCACCGGCCGCCCGTGGCGATGACGGCGACGCCTTGTTCGTCCTCGGTGATGTTCTGCGCGGTGATCACGGCGTCCGGGTTGATGTCGCCCAAGGTCATCTCGGCCGACGCCGCGTCGTGGGCACGATGGGCGACGCGTCCGCCGAGCTGGGCGCGCAGTGCGGTCACGCGGGGGCCGAGGTCGGAGCCGACCCGCTGTCCGGCGATGACCAGGTGGACGCCGAGCGCCGCGCCGAGTTGGGCGATGCGCAGCAGCAGGGTTCCGCACTGCTCCGCCACATCCTTCGATTCGCGGGAGCCGTCGGTCAGGTACAGCTCTGCCAGCTCGTCGACGATCACGACGAGTGGCACCGGCCGCTGTTCCTCGTCCAGCTCCCAGACGGACCGCTTGCCCCAGGTGCGGCACCACCGCATCCGCGCCTGGATCTCGTCGGTGAGGCCGGACAGCACGCCGAGTGCTTGTGTCCGGTCAGTGGCGAGAGCGGTCAGCCGTCCGCCGAACAGCCCGAGTTCCATGCCGCCCTTGCAGTCGATGCCGACCAGGGCGACCGGCTGGGGCGCCAGCGCGAGCACCAGTGCCGCCAGGAGCGAGGACTTGCCGGACTGCGTGGCCCCCGTGATGAGCCAGTGAGGAACGCGCCGCAGGTCGATCAGCCACGGGCCGCCGTCCTCGAATCGGCCCACGTCAGCCGCCATGAGCACATGGCCCGGCGAACGGCTCGAAGGGACGTCACCGGTCAGTGGATCAGCGGCGGTGACCTCGATGACCACCTGTCCCCGGCGAGGCGAGGTGACCCGGACACTGTGCACGCGCCAGGTGTGTTCCATGGCACGGGCCGCCGCGTAGTACGGCGCCGGGGTCTGTCCCGGATGCAGCAGCACTCGCAGCTTCAGCCCGTTAGCTGTCGGCACCGGCCAGGACAGCCGGGGAGGCTTCGGCTTGAGTGCCTGCCCCTGCACCACGAGATCACGGCCGATCACCCGGCTCGTCGGGTGCGTGCTCACCGACAGCCCGTTGAGGTAGGCCAGCCGCCGCCAGGTCGACACGATCCTCAGTGCGGTGCCCGGGTAGCCGGCCAGCCACCAGCGCCACGGCCACCGCAGCACCGGGACACCCCGCGCCTCCAGACGCGGTTCCCACCAGCGCTGCGTGAGCACACCGACGATGATCAGCGCCGTCAGGATCCACACCACCAGGGAGGCCGGCATCAGGCGTCACCGTCCCTGGCGCCCGGCTTGGTGCGCGCCAGCACGAGCCGCGCGCGCATCATGGCCGTCTCGGCATGACGGGCCGTCAAGGAGAGGAGGAAGCGGATGGTGGTGTTGTCGTCGGACGTGGCCAACAGCGCCTCGGTCCCGGCGAGTGTCCGCAGGTCCCGCAGCAATGACCCGAAGTGACCGTCGACGCAGAACACCGGGTCGTCGTCACCCACGGGCACGTCCACGTCGTCCAGACCGGCCACCACCCGCATCTCCAAGGCCATGCGTTCGGCATCCTCGGCGAGCAGCCGCGCGCACGGTTCCTTGCAGGCGTACACCGACCCGTCGTCCAGCGGGTTGTGGCCCACCTCCACGGACGTGATCTTGTCCTTGAGGAAGTCGGCCCCGCACAGCACGCAGGCCATACCGTCGCCCTGAGGACCGTTGACGTTGTAGAAGGGACGGCTCATCAGGAATCACCCGCCGACTTCCCGCGCGACCCGGAAGCCGGAGCAGCCGGCACCGAACCGCCGCCCGAGCCCGTCGCGGGCGTGATCGCGTCAGCCCGGTAGCTCGTACCGGTCCGGCCCTCCAGCGCCCAGTCACGAGCCCACAGATTCGCGACCTTGACCTCACCGCCCTCCGTCAGCCCTTGCGGCTGCCCCACGGTGGTCACGTGGATCTCATCGAGCCGCCGCCCCTCCAACTGGCGGACGACCAGCCCCGTGATCCACAACGGGTTGCCCTCACGGTCCCTGCGCTGTTCACCCTCCAGCGTCGTACGCGGCTCCGGCGCGATCAGGCAACGAATCGCACCCAACCGCCCGACCTCGATCGGCTTGTCTTCCAAGGGAATCCACCTCACTTCAGAGTTCACCCACACATCCACTTCTCCGGATGAGCTGGGGTGACCATCATTACTTGGACAGCGAAATCAGGTCAACCTCTTATCCGGATGTGTGGGGCCGGGTATACGTGAGACGGCACACCACTTATCCTCATGAGTGCATCTGCGCCCGCCTATACCACGCCCCACTGACAAGCCCCCGGCACGACGACTGACCGCACAGACGTCGAGCACCCCGTGAACTATCTGCCGCCGACCTCAGAAGGACACCCAGCCATGCCAGCCCGAGAGCACATCGAACGCGCCCCGTCCATGTACATGCAGATCGCTCAGCGCATGGCCAACGACATCCGCCGAGGCCGCTACCAGCCCGGCGAACTGTTGCCGTCCGAGAGCCAGATGGTCGAGATGTACGGGGTCGGCAAGCACACCGTACGCACCGCCATCGCCGAGCTGCGCAGCATGGGACTGGTCGAGTCGCAGCAGGGCAAGGGGAGCATCGTCCTGGCCTTTGCCGGCGGACTTCCCGCAACCCGCATTGAACGGTCCATCCAGCGCACGACGAAGGGGAGCTGGAGCCTTCCCGAGGCCACGGAGGCGGAGGCGCCCGCTGTCAGCAGGAGCACGCTGGAAGGCCGCCCGGCAGCCCTGTTGGACCAGCAGGACCAGGACGCCATCAACGTGGACCGCACCCTGTACGACCCCGCAACCGGCGCCCGCATGGCCCACCGGGTCCTGATCCCGCTCGCCACCGCAGCCAAGGTTCCCACCCTCGCCGAGCAGCCCGACGCCGAAGTAGCCGAGCTGTACCAGCAGCTTGCCGACGCCGGACTCAGCCTGTCGTTCACCGAACACGTCACCGCTCGCATTCCTTTCCCGGACGAGCGCACCGCACTTGGACTCAGCGACGCCAGCCCCCTGCTGATCGCCTACCGCGTGACCGCCGACGCCGACCAGGACCGCCCGCTGCTGTGCGAGGAGCTGAAGGCACCCGCCGCCACCTGTCAGCTCGTCTTCCCCGTGACGCCGACGAAGGCCCCCGCCAAGCGCGCCGCCAAGCGCCCCTCCCGATCGGCGTAACTTCTCTTTACTTGCTTCAAGCGCCCCTCCCGATCGGCGTAACTTCTCTTTACTTGCTTCAAGGGCGCGCCTACGGCGCGCCGGGCGGCTCTGGCCGCCTCGGCCGGGCATGCGGCCTCCGGCCGGTCCCGTCCGGACGACCAGCCGCCCGACCGCCACCACAGCCCCACCAAGCAGAGAAGCCCCCCGCGGAATCGTCGCGAGGGGCTTCACCGTGTGCCCCGTCAGCCACGAGCGATCCGAGCCAGGAGAGCGGGGTCCGCGCTTCCCGTCACGGGCGCCAACTCCGTCCGGCCACGCTGGGTTCACCAAGGACACCCGCGCACCCCCACCATGGCACGCAACGCCGTGACAAACCCGGTTCCGGCCGGTGGTACCAGGGACGCTATAGCGCGCCCCTGGACCCCGCCCAGCGTGGCAACCTCACGCGCGAATGCGGGTTTCGTCGTGGCTCATGCCCATGCGCGCGTGAAGTCACCACGCACGTGATCAGCACCCTTCCCCCGTCGAGGGGTACCGCACCGACCTCCAGCCATGTGCCGGCGAACGCTCGCCCCGATGCCGCTGGCCCCTACTGCCGGCAGGTGTCAGCGTGCTTCTTCGCCGCGAACCGTGCCGGACCGAACCCCGTGATCAGGATCGGACGCGGGCACCCTTCGCAGCGGATGAACTCACCACGCCGGTCCGTCTCGATCCACACATGCGAACCCTCAGCCGTCCGCCAGACGTCATGCCGCCCCATCCTGTAACTCCCCTTCCCTCTCATCCGCCATCCGCTGGAACTCCACCACCCGCGCCGCCCTCATGGCCGCCGCCCCACGCAGTCTCCGGGCGACCAGCCGCGCGCCCTCCAGGCGGAGCCACACCCTCGGTTCCCCGTGGGCACCCACGTGCGCCACGGCCCGCACCATGCGCACGTCCACACCCAGCGCCGCCATGGCCGCGTTCAACTCCTCGGCAACTTCGTTGGCTTCCCGCCAAGGCGGCACGTAGTCCATTTCGCGAACGAATATCGCATCGTCCGCACCGCCAAAGCCCCCGTCCGACGATGTGTCATTCATTGCGCAAACCCACTCCAGCCACGGCCGCGCTGGTCACAGCAGCCGACAATCCTTGCCCACTCGAACGTTCATCCAGAGAATTCCGGGAAGCGAGCCCACTCTCACCCGGTTTCCAACCCACTACTTTCCGTAAGGACGGCTGCGCACCGTCACCCCTTAAGCGACCAAACAGTCTGTTCCGTGGCCAGCGCCGGGATCGGCGCGGCACTCAACGCCAGGACCCTGCCACAGGAGGTTCGCACCACCGGCACAGCCAGTCTCAGCAGGCCAGCGAGGGGGCGTCTGTGCACCAACGGCTACCGCAGCTCGCCGCCCTGCCGAGACGAAGCACGTCGCCCACACAGGTCCACCTGCCCACCGAAAAAGAACCGCACGGTCTGTTCTAGACGCGCCAAGTGTGGGGCCCTATCCTCGACGACGTCAAGCACGGCATTTCTGAAGACCTGTCAGGTATCCCGGTTTCCGCTCACCGGTTACGGAGTCAAACCAAGGAAGGTCGAAGCAATTCCGGTACAGGTGAACGCAGTTGACGCAGTCGGCGATCAAAGCCGGTTCTCCACCCGGTCGGCAGTGCCCTTGTTCGCGCCCCAGACCTGCACAAGGACCGACCTTCAGCCACGACACCTTCACGAGTCCGGGCCTTACTCCTGCTTAGCCAGCACCTCTCAGCCTGCCGACCAGGTCCGACCTCTGGCGCAACGCTCGGAAGCACCCGCGCCCAATTACATCCAGACCCAAATTTCACCCTGAAGGTGAGAACAGATGAACGAGCCTCAGAAACCGCGCCGTCGACAGTCCCAGCGCGCCAAATCAACCAGACAGCAAATCATGTCCGCAGCGGGCTTGCTTTTCGAAGAGAAAGGATACGAAGGAGCGGCGATCAACGAAATCATCGAACTCGCAGGAACAAACAAGGGAGGATTCTATTTCCATTTCCCAGGAGGAAGACTGGACCTGGCAGTGGCCATCCTTGAAGCAACACTAACCAGGGAGGGACTACAGCCGCAGGAACTCAAGCTCCAAGAAGTGGTAGACACCGGCGCAATTCTTGCCTACAGAATCACCGAGGAGGCCGGCCTACGGGCAGCCCTGCGCCTGTCCATCCACAAGAACGCACGGGACACCTACGGAACGCCCTGGCCCGACTGGATCACAGTTAACACCGACCAGCTGACCGAGGCCCAACGCAGAGGCGAACTGAGAGCGGGAGTAACTCCCACCGAAGAGGCTTACCAAATTGCAGGCGCATGGGCCGGCCTTGTACTCACCAGTGAGGCAGTTGACGGGCACTTGGACAACGTCGAAGAAAGAGTTGCCCGAATGTATATGAACCTCATGAGCGCGATTGCGCATCCCGGCACCCTGCCAGAAATTGACTTCTCTGCGGACCGGGGCCGGCGACTCTATACAGCCCACCTTGAACGAAAGAATGCTTCACCGTCCGGCGACATGACGTAACTGCGACGCTCGCCGGATATGGTCGCGCGACAGCTAAAGCTGCTACCGGTTCGAAACTAGCAATTCCATTCCATGGTGTGGCTCGCATGGGGACACGTGTGCAACTGACTGCCCTGCGCGCAACGCACACAATGCCCCCGCATGACACCCGACGTGACCGAGCAAGAGGCCCCCTGCCGGTCGAAACCAGGAAGGGGCTGGCCTCCCCTAGCGAGCTACTGAGCTCTTTCAGCGTGGCCACTGAACGGGTGACGGGGTCGATGCCCGAAACGCACGAGGCTCCCGTGCCGTTGGAGGAGGTGTTCGAAGTCTCACCCCACAGGCACAGGAGCCGCGTTGGTTCCGTATTCTGCCGCACTCGATCTGCCCCACGCCCTGGTCGAGTGGGTCACCATGCTCATCGTCACCCGCGAGGGTGACCGCCGCTGCAAGCTCCCGCCGCACCAGCGTGCCCTGGTCGGCCTGGTGTACCTGCGCCGGCACGACACCCTCGCCCAGCTCGCTGCCGGGTTCGGCATCTCCGTCGGCACCGCCCACGCATACACGGCAGCCGTCGTCGATCTGCTCGCAGAGAGGGCACCTGGCCTGCTGCGCGCCTTGCGCGAGGCCAACCCGGACTACGTCCTGCTCGACGGCACCCTGGCCGAGTGCGACCGCGTTGGCGACAGCCGGGCCGACTTCTCCCACAAACACCGCCGACACGGGGTGAACGTGCAGGTGGTGACCGACCCGGTCGGGCAGCTGCTATGAATCTCGCCGACGCTGCCCGGCCGCGTGCACGATCTCACTGCGGCCCGCACCCACCGGATCATCCGGATCTGCGAACGCCAGGGCGTTCCCATCCTCGCCGACCGCGCCTACATGGGAGCCGGCCTCTGGGTGACGACACCTCTCAGACGCCCGCCGGGCCGCGACCTCACACCGACCCAGCACACCGTCAACCGAGCGCTGTCCACAGCACGGGCGCCGGTCGAGCGTGGCGTCGCACGACTGAAGTCGTGGCGGATCTTCCGCAGGTCCCGGTGCAGTCCGAATCGAATGCCGTCCATCTCCGCGGCAGTCCTCACTTTGGAGCGGCAGCTCTGAAAGAGCTCACTGATCAAGAGACGGGCCATTATGCGAAGGCGGGATCCAGTCAAGATGTGCCCGCAGCGGTTCAGCGGAATTCGATTGGGTGCACTGAAGCCTGGAGACGTGCAGCGGACACGAGCGACATACGTCAGTCAAATTCTTCGAGCTTGTATTTTGAGCGAACAGCACTACAAGTGGGGCTATTTCCGTCGATGGGTTGGAATGCCTTTGCGCAACTACGATCAAGGAGGTACATATTCCCCCCCGTGTAGCCGATGTCTACGCAATCGTAAGAGATGACGCCATTATGGGCCACGTCGTATTTGCCCAACTTATGGCATTTGTCATAAGACATGTTATGTCCTACGGTCCACCACATGTGTGCCGCTGCAGGCGGCGCAGAGACAGACATCGTGCCGCCGACGATCATTGCGGCAATGCCGATCCTTGCCATTACGGTACGCCACCGCTTCATACTTGTTCCCTTCATCGCTGTGTTGGGCCGCCAGCCCCTGATGGTTCCCTGCAAGCCCTTAGCGGAGGTAGGCGGATCTCGCACTCTCGGCGTCGTTGTCGATCGCGGCAGGCAGGTCGGGCTCGCGGGTCTGGATGCAGTAGGCGTAGCCCGAGCCGCCGTCGCCATCGAAGTCAGCACTGAGCTGACCATGGAGCGATAAACGAACGATAAATCAGCAGGCTAACAGTGATTCCTAATGCGGTCTGTCAAGCCGCGAGAGTGTTGGGCGGGGTGGGTTCGTAGCGCCGTCCGTCGCGTAGCAGGGCCCAGCGCTGGCCGCCACTGTCCCGCGCAGACGTGATGACCTGCACCGGCTCACCCGCGTATATCTGGCCGAGGATCCCCGAGCCGGTACCAGGCCCTATGCGCACCCGCAGCCCATCCACGGTCGCCGTGCGCGTCGTCGCGTAATTCACGGACTCGGTCACCGCACCGTGGGCCGACAACGGAGCCGGCGCACTCACCGCCACCCCGGACGGACCCGACGGAACCACCGCCGACGCCGCCGAGGCGCCCACCAGGCCGATGCCGGCCACCATCACACCAGACACAACCAGCGACCGCAGAACCTTACGACCCATGATCAACTTCCCTTCGCTCGAAACAGTGCGAGCGGTCTGGATCCGCTTCCACGGAGCCAGACACTCATCCGGATGAGTTGTCAGCATCAGATGCGAACCACGCTGATGTCAACCACTTATCCGCATGAGTCGAGAGTGTGTCCACAGAACGGAAGGCAGAGCCCCGCCCTCTGCCACAGAGCACGGCAGAGGGCGGAGACGCTTTCAGCGGCAGCAGGGACCGGGCCTCAGCCGGCGCCCATAGTTGCCCGCCACCGCCCGCGTGACAGGTGGCACACACCGTCGGGTGTGATCCTTACGTCCGCCCCGAGCAGCGGCAACACTCCTTCTGTGTTGAGTCTGTTCCGGATGCGCTCCAGCGCCTGCCAGAGTCGCTGCGGGCCGCCCTCGTGTACTTCCGGCGAGTCGGTCCACTCAGCGGACGCGCGCGCCCATGAACCGTCCGGGTGCACCAGGTATGCGGTCCGAGTCCGGCCGTGTGTCTCGTAGCCGAGTTCAACACCCGGTGTGGTGACTTCCAGCATGGATCGCAGTTCCCATGCATTGGCCACGTCCGCCACGGGGTAGCGCCCGGTGCTTCTCTTCTGTCCCTCGGCTGTGCGGGCGAGGGAGAACAGCTCCGTGAGGGCGGGTGGGTAGTCGTCGCCGGACCGGGTGAGCATGAAGCCCGCCATGTCCCGTTCGACCCGACCGACCACATCCCCATTCGGATGCTTCCACCCGGTCACGATCAGGGAAGTCCGCGCAAGGGTTGTTGCGACGCGTCCCCCAGGCACCAGTGCTGCGAGAACGGCCCGAAGCCCAGGGCCAGGCGGAAGCGCCACAGTGCACACCATCCGCTCGTACTTGCCAGGCACACGCTCGGTGGCGTCTGTCGTGAGGAGCTGCGGGTGGTAGCCCATGGAAGCCAGCCGTTCGCCCGCCGCGCTCGTCAGGTACGGGTCCACGTCCAGACTCCACACACACTGGTCGCCGATGCGATGTGATGCGTACGCGGTGAGCCCGCCGGCTCCCGTTCCCAGGTCCAGGAGGGGAAGCCCGTCTCCGAGCCGTGCGTGTCGGAGCATGCGCACGACCAGGCTCGGCAGCGTGGCAGACGAAGTGGGCACACCTGAAGGCTGATCACCGGGTTTCGCCAAGTCAGCATGGAGCCTGCCTACCTTGGTGATCAAGGACCGATCGGCGTAAGCGGCTTCCGCCCAGGCGACCGGATCGCTCGGACCGTCCCGCAGCACCCACTCCCCCGAGTCGTCCACCTCCCACCAGCGAGGAACCAACTCATGGCGAGGAACGCGGGCCACAGGCTCCAGCCATCGGGAATCAGGATCCGTCACCCGGTGCGCGAGCCGTTCCGCTTGCTCGTTCCATTCCATGCTGCCGAGCCTTTCAGTGGTCAGTACGCAGGGTCACACGCTTCGGTGTTCGCGGGATCGCAGTCGCCGGAGTCGTCCGGGGTACAGGCAGCGCGCGGAGCGGGGATCCTCGCCGAGAGTTCCGCCCACTGCGGACCGCCGAGCAGCTCGGCGAGACGGACCTTCTGCACGTTGCCCGCTGGGAAGTCGCGTGCCAGGACACAGCCGGCGAGGTCGCCGTTGGGCAGAATCGCCGCGCGGCCACGGGTGCACCGCCCGCACATCTCGTCCAGGGTCGCCGCGACTCCGGGCAGTTTCGCCCGTCCGACGGCGCGCACTCGATCCGTGTTGATGTGCTGCACGCCCATGGAAGCCAACTCCGCGCGTGCCTCGGCGACGTGCTGCCCAGGCAGGATGTCCACGATCCCGACGCGCACCCTGATTCCCCGGGTGACCGCTTCCTGGATGTTGCTCCGGGTACGGGCGTAACTCCCCCGTCGGCCAGTGATCTTGTCATGTTCGTCGGGGTCGCTGCTGTAGTAGCTGGTTCCCAGCGTCACGCCGTCCCGCTCGAACAGCTCCCACCACTGTGGCGCCACATGGAACAGGTTGGAGTACACCTCAACGTGCAGCCCGAGTGACAGTCCGAGTTCCGTGAACTCCTGCCAGTGCGGGTGGACAGTCGGCTCTCCGCCGATGAGCTGAACGGTTCGGATGCCGAGCGCGGCAGCATCCGTGATGACCTCGCGCCAGTTCTGCGGAGTCATGGAGCCGTGCGTGGCTTGAGGGCTGGACTCGGACAGGCAGTGCGTACAGGTGAGCTGGCACTTGCCGGTGAGTTCCAGCTCAAGAGACTCGATCCCCGCCACGGGGGCGCTTACAGACCTCTCCATGATCACGGTCACAGCCACACTCTCCTTCGTGTCGTGTCGTGCACTGACGTGCCGGGCTCTGGCGGCGTCCGATCGCCTCAAGAGCCCGTGGCGGATTGATCCACCAAGGGCGAGCAGTCCCCTTGCCCGGACTCGAACCGGGGTCTCTCCCGGGCGCTGCGGTGGTCTCGCGCGCCAGCGACGTCAAGTCGCCCCAAGGAGCGGGGAGGCTCTTCCTGACTGAGCTACAAGGGGATGGACGCCCGTGTCCGGGGTCGGACCGGATGACAGCCGACGCGGCCGTTGGGTTTCGCGATTCGGCTGTGATTCACGGGCCCTCCATCGGTCAACGCGGGACCTGCTTGGGGATCGCCCACCAGGACCACCGACAGAGGAAGTGAAACCCGCCCTGGCCGGAGATCAGGGGGGAGGGGTCATCCGGCCAGAGCGGGGGCTCAGGGGGAACTGGATCCACTCGCGATGGCTGACACGATCACGGTCACTGCCGATCCCCAGATCACCAGGAGCAGCACCCCGCCCCAGAAGGGGCCGTCGGCACTGAAGCGCCAGGTACGTAATCGCCGATGGGTACCCGTCGCGCGGTAGTCCAGTTGCGGAGGCCACTTGGTCACCGCTAGGCCACCCTTCGTGAGGTCTGCTCAGGGACAGCACGTTGCGTCCGCCGGTCGTCCGGGTGGCCATGGATCATGTGCGCGTGTGCGGCGCGCACGAGGTTGCCCGCTGCCTGCGGATCACCCAGGAGCACGACCGCCTGGAGCACGGCGCGCAGCCGCTCGCACATGACGCAGCGTTCCGGGTCCACAGACCCCGGACCAGGCGTCGTCAGGTCAGTCAGCATCGGTTGTCGGTCCGTCCCATAGCGCCGGCGGAAGTCACCACGGCAGTCTCCTTCGAGGTCACGCGCACCGCTCCCACGTGTGGCCGCCCCGATGCGCGGCAGGCAGCCCACAGAGCGCGCCGGCCACGGAACTGCCGTCCTGTGACGGACGGTACGACTCGCAGTCGGCGATGGGCTGCACTGTGATGCCGTCGCCCTCCCACATGACCCACACGGCCCCCTCGTTCAAGTTCCGCAAACGCGCGACGTGTTCGCCGTCGTCATGCTTGTCGAGTTCGCATGCCACGGAGACCGGCAACGGCGCCTCGTCCGGCAACCCGTCCGCGAACTCCAACGCTGCCGCACGCATCCCTTCGGGCACGTCCAGCCCGGTACCACACGTCATGGTGCACACCCTCTCTGTTTGCAGTGTCGGCACTCCGGGAGGCGGCACGGCGGGAGCGATCCGCAAGGAAACGCGATCACACCCGACGCCAAGTCGCGCGTGCCCCCAAGCGCCATCCACCAGTTCCCGTCCGAGGGCCGCTCAGCGCCCTCAACCGGGCCTGGACCGGGAAGGCTGGAGCGGCCACCGAGACGCCTCCCTGAAGGCGTCATGACTTGGCCGCAGTGGGGCACTCCGGGTGCACGTAGGGGCGACCGGTAGCGATACCGAACGGCGTCACGCGCCGCACGAGCTCAAGACTCAGAAACGGCTTGTGACACCTACGGCACTTCTCACCCTTGGGCGCGTACGTCGTGTATTCACGCTGCTGCGCGTCGGTACCCACGCCCGCACTCACAGCAATCCCTTGAGCCCGGTCTCAACATCACGCAGCACCCTGGGTGCTGGATCCGTGTAACCGGTCCGAGGCACCCACGCCGGGGCACTTCGCCAGAACTCGATCCTGAGTGCTTCCCGCTCCGCCGCCTCGTCAGTCTGGGGCGGAGCCGTCCCCTGATCGGACACAACCGCTCCTCTCCGTAGCGCTTCCACTACCAAGCAGATTCAGCGTGGCCTACAGTCACCGTGTCTTCAACGTTCCAGAAACGGAGGGCACATTGGTAAACCTGAAGGAGTTGAACCCGGACGCCTCGCCCCAAGCGGCGTACGGAGCGCGTCTTCGCAGCTCGCGGGAGGCACGCGGCTGGACCCAGGACGAGATGGCTGTCCAAGTGGGCTACTCGGGAAGACATATTTCGGCGGTTGAAACGGGCCGCAAGCCGCCAACTCTCCGCTTCTCGCGGAGCTTGGACACTCTTCTCGGGCTCAGTGGGACCGCCGACTCGTTCGAACGCGCGTGGGGCGAGATCCGAAATGGCAGCCTGCTGGAGGGCTTCCCGGAGTACTTAGGACAGGAGGCTCGCGCAGCAGAGATCCGGCTGTTTGATGTAGGAGTGATTCCCGGATTGCTCCAGACACCGGAATACGCAAGAGCCATCGAAGAAGGTCACGTGAAGCGGGGCACGCTCAGCCGCGAACAAGCCGCTGAGCGCGTTGAGTTTCTGGTGGAACGGCAAGCGGCCTTGGTACGACGTCCCCCACCGATGGTGATCGTTGTCCTGGATGAGAGCTGCATCCGGCGACCCATCGGAGGAGCGGACATCATGGAGAGTCAGTTGACCCGTCTGATCGAGTTCGCTGACCAGCCGGACACGGCACTCCAACTGGCCCCCTACTCCCTCGGCGAGCGCCGGCCGTTCAACCGGCTGGTTAATCTGCTGACTCTGCCCGACCGCTCCGTCATGTCCTACGTTGAGTCTGAGACCAACGGGCACTTGGACAGGGAGATCACATCTGTACTGCCGTTGGTGAGGGCCTACCATCAACTACAGGCCGAAGCACTTTCCCAGGCGGAATCAGTGGCCATGATCGAGCAGGTACGAAAGGGCACACCGTGACGACCGACTCCCTCCCCTTGACCTGGTTCAAGTCCTCCTACAGCGGCAGCGGCGGTTCCTGCGTCGAGGTCGCTTACGGCATTCCCGGAGTGGTCCCCGTCCGTGACTCCAAGAACCTCGGCGGTCCGGTTCTGGAAGTCCCCACCGACGCGTTCACGTCCTTCGTTACAGGCGTCAAGGCCGGAGCCTTCGGCACTGTGTGATGGCATCCCGGCATACGCCGGCACTGAAGCCCCGTCAGGCATCCCTTCGTCTGGCGGGGCTCTCCTCTGTGCCGACCCGCCATGGGCGCCGCCGAAGCCGTGTGCTGTCCGGGGCGTCTGCGGTATCTTATGACCCGGTACGTAGCAACACGGTTGCGTATTCCCACTTGGTCATGTGGCCGACTTTATCCGTTGCCCGGAGGGGGCCATGCGGCCGACTGCTCTCAGGTTGTCCACAGGCTGCCGCGTGACTCGCGCGGCGACTGGTTAGGCTCGAAGGTGTGAGCAGGCTCCAGGTCGTCAGCGGCAAGGGCGGGACCGGAAAGACCACGGTCGCCGCCGCGCTCGCCCTCGCCCTCGCCACCGAGGGGAAGCGGACGCTTCTCGTCGAGGTCGAGGGCAGGCAGGGCATCGCGCAGCTCTTCGAAACAGAGGCGCTGCCCTACGAGGAGCGGAAGATCGCCGTCGCTCCTGGGGGCGGGGAGGTGTATGCCCTCGCCATCGATCCCGAACTGGCCCTTCTGGACTACCTCCAGATGTTCTACAAGATGGGCGGCGCGGGCCGGGCCCTGAAAAAGCTCGGCGCCATCGACTTCGCCACCACCGTCGCGCCGGGGCTGAGAGACGTCCTTCTCACTGGCAAGGCCTGCGAGGCCGTGCGGCGCAAGGACAAGGCCGGGCGGTTCGTCTACGACTGTGTCGTCATGGACGCGCCGCCGACCGGGCGCATCACCCGCTTCCTCAATGTCAACGACGAGGTCGCCGGGCTCGCCAGGATCGGGCCGATACACAATCAGGCGCAGGCCGTGATGCGGGTGCTGAAGTCGTCCGAGACGGCCGTGCACCTGGTGACACTGCTGGAGGAGATGCCCGTCCAGGAGACCGCGGACGGCCTCGCCGAGCTGGAGGCGGCGCGGCTTCCGGTGGGCCGGATCATCGTGAACATGGTGCGGCCCGAGGTGTTGGACGCGGCCGACCTGGAACTCGTACGCAGTGTGCCGCGCGTGGCCGTCGCCAAGTCGCTGTCCTCGGCCGGGCTCGGCGGGGCGCGGCGCGGCGGGAACGCCGAGAAGCTGGTGGATCCGCTGCTGACACAGGCCGACGAGTACGCCGAGCGGTACGCGCTGGAGCACGAGCAGCGGGCGGTCCTGGACGAGTTGGGGCTGCCGGTGCACGAACTGCCGTTGTTCGCCGAGGGCATGGACCTGGCAGGTCTGTACGAACTCGCGGGCGAGCTGCGGGAACAGGGCCTGACGTGAGTCCGTTCACAAGTCGGGAGCCGTACGCGGTACGTCGGAAGCAGGGGATGTCATGAGTCGTCCGGAAGCGGCCCACGCGCACGACAGCGCCCGCCACGGTCCCCCGCGCCTGTCCCCCGCGCGCGTGCTCGACCTCGACCCGGTGCTCGACGACCCGAAGACCCGCATCGTGGTGTGCTGCGGTTCGGGCGGCGTCGGCAAGACCACGACCGCGGCGGCGCTGGGGCTGCGGGCCGCCGAGCGGGGGCGCAAGGTGGTCGTGCTGACCATCGACCCGGCCCGCCGCCTCGCCCAGTCGATGGGCATCGACTCGCTGGACAACACTCCGCGCCGGGTGAAGGGCGTCGAGGGCGACGGCGAGCTGCACGCGATGATGCTCGACATGAAGCGCACCTTCGACGAGATCGTCGAGGCGCACGCGGACCCGGAGCGGGCGTCCGCGATCCTGGGCAACCCCTTCTACCAGTCGCTCTCGGCGGGCTTCGCGGGCACGCAGGAGTACATGGCGATGGAGAAGCTGGGCCAGCTGCGGGCCAGGGACGAGTGGGATCTCATCGTCGTCGACACGCCCCCGTCCCGCTCGGCGCTGGACTTCCTGGACGCGCCCAAGCGGCTCGGCTCGTTCCTGGACGGCAAGCTGATCCGTGTCCTGCTGGCCCCGGCGAAGGTCGGCGGCCGCGCGGGGATGAAGTTTTTGAACGTCGGCATGTCGATGATGACGGGCGCGCTGGGCAAGCTGCTCGGCGGTCAGCTACTGAAGGACGTGCAGACGTTCGTGGCCGCCATGGACTCGATGTTCGGCGGGTTCCGCACACGCGCGGACGCGACGTACAAGCTGCTTCAGGCGCCCGGGACGGCGTTCCTGGTGGTGGCGGCGCCGGAGCGGGACGCGCTGCGCGAGGCCGCGTACTTCGTGGAGCGGCTGGCCGCCGAGGACATGCCGCTGGCCGGTCTGGTGCTCAACCGGGTCCACGGCAGCGGCGCCGACCGGCTGTCCGCCGAGCGGGCGCTCGCCGCCGCGGAAAATCTTGAAGAGCCCCGCATTGTGGATCAGGAGGGCGGGAAAGCTGGACTTCGTAACTCCCCCGACATGTACGGCAGTTCAGAATCGGCCGCTTCCGCGGCACCGGCTCCCGACGCAGGCTCCCCCGCCGCCACGGACACCGAGCGCACCACGGACACCGAGCCCACCGCGGCCACGGACGAACCGAAGTCCGTCACCCCACACGTCGAGCGGTCCGTCGACCAACTCACCGCAGGGCTGTTGAGGCTGCACGCCGACCGCATGCGGCTGCTCTCGCGCGAGCAGCGCACGCGCGACCGCTTCACCGCGCTGCACCCCGAGGTGGCGGTCGCCGAAGTGGCCGCGCTGCCCGGCGATGTGCATGACCTCGCGGGACTGCGCGACATCGGAGACCGGCTCGCGGCCCATCGGCCGGAGCTGCCGGATCCCGCGGTCGACGCGTGAATGCCGGAGGGAGTCCCGTGGGCCCGCCCGAGGCAGGCCCGTGGATCTGCCTGCCTGAATCGGCGCCCCAGGGGTGACCGCTCGGCCCCCTCAGCTCACCGCCGCGTAGTCCTCGTACACCTCGTCGTCGTCGAGCGGCAGAATGCCCGCCCCTCGCTCGTACTCCGTACGCGCCGTCTCCAACAGCCGGCGCCAGGAGGTCACGGTGGGCCGCCTGCGCAGCAGTGCGCGGCGCTCCCGCTCCGTCATTCCTCCCCACACGCCGAACTCGACGCGGTTGTCGAGCGCGTCCGCCAGGCACTCCGTGCGCACCGGGCATCCGGTGCACACCGCCTTGGCCCTGTTCTGCGCTGCTCCCTGAACGAACAGTTCATCCGGATCGGTAGTGCGGCAGGCCGCCTGCGCACTCCAGTCGACTACCCAGCCCATACCGGCGCCGTCCTCTCCCGAATCGAGGCTCCCCCACGGCGGCAGCGGCATATTCACCGCCGCCAGTTGAGGACGTTACGGAAGGTGGGCACAGCGCAACACCCCCTTCGGGCCCAATCTTGAATGGCCCGAACGGACTATGCGTAAGCGGCAGATCACCCGGGGGAGTGAGCTGGCGACATACACGACCTTCCCGGCAAACCGGGACAGTTCTGTTGAGTCACAACGGACGCCGGGTGACACACAAGGCGGATTCGGACACGCGCCCACCAAAAAAGTGGGGAACCTCCGCAACGATTCGGGGTCGCCGGACGTATTGATACGTGGCCGCACTGCTGTGACAGTTGAGAGCAGCTTAGGCCAACGCCTGCGCGCCTGTCCGGGAAACGGGCTGTCTCACCTCGGCTCGCCATGCCCGTCGGTCGCGCGCTCCCGCACGGTCGGCCCTCGGTTCGCTCATGTCTACGGTTTAGGCTGCCTCCATGCCAAAGAAGCGCTCGGGCGGTGGTCTGTCGTCAACGCAGCAGGCCGCCAAGTTCCTCGGTGTCAGTGTGCTCGCGGGAGCCGTACTGGCCGGTATCGCACTGCCCGCCGTCGGCGCGCTGGGGCTTGCCGCCAAGGGTTCGGTCGAGAGTTTCGACGAACTCCCGGCCAACCTCAAGACGCCACCGCTGAGCCAGCGCACCACGATCCTCGACGCCAAGGGCGGCACGATCGCCACGGTCTACTCACGCGACCGTACGGTGGTCGACCTCAAGGACATCTCGCCGTACATGCAGAAGGCGATCGTCGCGATCGAGGACGCCCGCTTCTACCAGCACGGCGCGATCGACCTGAAGGGCGTCCTCCGCGCCCTCAACCGCAACGCCCAGAGCGGCGGCGTCAGCGAGGGCGCGTCCACGCTGACCCAGCAGTACGTGAAGAACGTCTTCGTCGAGGAGGCGGGTGACGACCCGACGAAGGTCGCGCAGGCCACCCAGCAGACCCTCGGCCGCAAGATCAAGGAACTGAAGTACGCGATCCAGGTCGAGGAAGAACTCGGCAAGAAGAAGATCCTCGAGAACTACCTGAACATCACCTTCTTCGGCCAGCAGGCGTACGGCGTCGAGGCCGCGGCCCAGCGCTACTTCTCCAAGTCCGCCAAGAACCTCACGCTCGCCCAGGCCGCGCTGCTGGCCGGCATCGTCCAGTCGCCGAGCCGCTACGACCCCATCAACGACGAGGCCGAGGCCACCAAGCGGCGCAGCGTCGTCCTCCAGCGCATGGCCGACGTCGGCGACGTCTCCCAGGAAGAGGCCGACAAGGCCAAGAAGGCGCCGCTGGGCCTGAAGGTCAGCAAGCCCAACAACGGCTGCATCACCGCGGTCAAGGGCGCCAGTTTCTTCTGCAAGTACGTCGAGAAGGTCTTCAAGAGCGACCCGGTCTTCGGCAAGAACCGCGAGGCCCGCGCCAAGATCTGGAACCAGGGCGGCCTGACCATCACGACGACCCTCGACCCGCAGGCCCAGGAGTCCGTCCAGGCCTCGCTCAAGGACCACGTCAACCAGGACGACAAGGTCGCCGCGGCGACCACCCTGGTCGAGCCCGGCACCGGCAAGATCGTCGGCATGGGCCAGTCGAAGCCGTACGGCTACGGCAAGAACGAGACCGAGCTCAACTACTCGGTCGACTCGGCGTACGGCGGCTCCAACTTCGGCTTCCCGACCGGCTCGACGTTCAAGCCGTTCGTCGCGGCGGCCGCGCTGGAGGAGGGCCGGCCACCGACGCAGCAGTACTCGTCGCCGTACGAGATGGAGTACCCGAGCCCGGTCCAGACCTGCGACAGCAAGCCGTGGACCAACCTGCGCGGCGAGAAGCTGGAGAACGAGAGCGAGTCGGAGCACGGCCCCTACCGCCTGAAGAAGGCGATGGAGCTGTCGGTCAACACCTACTTCGTGCAGATGATCGCCGACATCGGCCTGTGCCCCGTGGTCAACATCACCGACAAGCTCCAGGTCCGCCAGGGCAACGGTGACAAGCTCCCCGAGCGCCCGGCCATCGCCCTCGGCTCCGTCGGCCTCTCCCCGCTGACGATGGCCAGCGCGTACGCCGCCTTCGCCTCCCGCGGCATGTACTGCACGCCGATCGCCATCGAGTCGATCTCGCAGAAGGCCGGCGGCCGGCAGAAGTCCCTCGAGGTGCCGAAGTCGACCTGCTCGCGCGCGATGTCCGAGCAGACCGCGGACACCATCAACAACCTGCTCCAGGGCGTGGTCGACTCCGGTACCGGCAAGGAGGCCGGTCTCACCGACCGCGACAGCGCCGGTAAGACGGGTACGACGGACGAGCGCCGCAACGCCTGGTTCGTCGGCTACACGCCGAACCTCTCGGGCGCCGTCTGGGTCGGCAGCGCCACCCAGAAGGTCAAGATGCAGAGGATCTACATCGGCGGCGAGTACCACGACCTCGTCTACGGCGGCCGGGTCCCCGGGCCGATCTGGAGGGACGCCATGATCGGCGCCCTGGAGGGCAAGCCCGTCGACCGGTTCAACAGGGTCCACATCCCCGACGACGAGGACCGCGACCAGGGCCGCGGTGACGAGGACGGCGACGACAACGGCGACGACGGGAACAACGGCGACAACGGCGGCCTCGTCGGCGGCCTGATCGGCGGCGGGGACAACGGTGGAAACAACGGCGGCACGGACGGCGGCACCTTCCCGACGCCGACCTTCTCGATCCCCGAGGGCTGGTGGCAGGGCCAGTCGAACGGGAACGCCAACGGGGGCCGCGACTGAGGCGGTGACCCGACCGGACCGGCCCGAGGGTCCGTGACAGGACGACGGCCCCTGTCCCTTCGTACGAGGGGACAGGGGCCGTCGCCTATGGGCCTGGTGGCCCTGCTACGTCAGCGTCAGCCGGCCAGCAGCTTCTTGACCGCCGCGGCGACGCGGCCGCCCTCGGCCAGACCCGCGACCTTCGGGTTCACGATCTTCATGACGGCGCCCATGGCCCGCGGGCCCTCGGCGCCGGCCGCCTTGGCCTCCTCGACGGCCTGGGCGACGATCTGGTTCAGCTCGTCTTCGCTGAGCTGCTTCGGCAGGTAGGTGGCGAGGATCTCGCCCTCCGCCTTCTCCCGCTCGGCCTGCTCGGTGCGACCACCCTGCGCGAAGGCGTCGGCCGCCTCGCGGCGCTTCTTCGCCTCGCGGGTGATCACCTTCTGCACCTCGTCGTCGGAGAGCTCGCGCTTCTCCTTGCCCGCGACCTCCTCCTTGGTGATCGCGGCGAGCGTCAGCCGGAGCGTCGAGGAGCGGAGCTCGTCGCGTGCCTTGATCGCGGAGTTGAGGTCTTCCTGGAGCTTCGACTTGAGCGTGGTCATGCCGTTGATTGTCGCAGGTGTGGGCAGCGGAACGCCCGTTGATTTCAAGGGGCGTGTGCGCAGGGGCGCCGTGTCGGCGGATGGGGGAGGGGTGGGGAGGAGCCCGGCCGGCCCGGGATGGCGCGGGGACGGCCGGGCCGGGTGGGGTAGCGACGGACTGGACGGGGCGCTCCCCCGGGTCTGACACGATGGTCGTATGCGCGCGCGATATGGAGTACCCCTGGGAATCACGGCGGTTGGCGCCGCCGGTCTGCTGTATTCGGCGGGTTTCGAGGCCCGTTCCTTCCGCTTGCGACGGGTGACGATTCCCGTCCTGCCCGCGGGCATGCGTCCGCTGCGCGTGCTCCAGGTCTCCGACATCCACATGGTCGGCGGCCAGCGCAAGAAGCAGCGCTGGCTGCGCTCGCTGGCGGGCCTGCGCCCCGACTTCGTGATCAACACGGGCGACAACCTGTCCGACCCCGAGGGCGTGCCGGAGGTGCTGGACGCGCTGGGCCCGCTGATGGAGTTCCCGGGCGCGTACGTCTTCGGCTCGAACGACTACTACGGCCCCAAGCTGCGCAACCCCGCCCGCTACCTGCTGGAGAAGACCCAGGGCCGCCACGGCCTGAACGGCAACCCGCCCGCCGTCGGCGCGCTCCACAACCCCTGGGAGGACCTGCGCGACGGCTTCGACGCCGCGGGCTGGCTCAACCTGACGAACACGCGCGGGACGCTGAAGGTCGAGGGCGTGTCGGTGGAGCTCACCGGCCTGGACGACCCGCACATCAGGAGGGACCGCTACGAGCAGGTGGCGGGCGGCCCGTCCGGCGCCGCCGACTTCGCGATGGGCGTGGTCCACGCCCCGTACCTGCGTGTCCTGGACGCGTACACCGCCGACGACTACCCCCTGGTCCTGGCCGGCCACACCCACGGCGGCCAGCTCCGCATCCCCTTCTACGGCGCCCTGGTCACCAACTGCGACCTGGACACGGACCGTGCGAGGGGCCTGTCCGCGCACACGGCTGAGGGCCGTACGTCCTACCTCCACGTCTCGGCGGGCTGCGGCACGAACCGCTATACGCCGTTCCGCTTCGCGTGCCCGCCCGAGGCGACGTTGCTGACGCTGGTGGGGCGGGAGTAGTCGCTGACGGGGTTATGGCGGCCCGGTCGGTGCCGGGGGTGCGGCGACGCCGTCGGCATGGGTGAGGCGGCGTGAGCGAGGGCAGGCCGACTCCGGGGCGGGGCGAGGCAGGGCGCGGGAGCGGGGCAGGGGCAGGGGCAGGGCGAGCCCGGGCAGAGGCAGGTAAGGGGGCAAGGGAGGTTCGAGGCGGGCAGCCGGTCGGCGTATAACCCGCATGGACCACCCGTATCGCCCGTTTTGCCCACCCTGCTTAGCGTGAGGGCATGACCGCCCCGATACCCAGGGACATCCCGGACCTCCCCGCGATACCGGGCATCCCCGCGTTGCTGCCCTCGCACGTTCCCGCCACGGCGGTGGTGGCCCCGGCCCGCCGCCCCCTGGCCGCGACATACCGCCTGCTGGTCGCCCTGGTCGCGGCCGCGGCGGTGGCCATCGAACTGGCCCTCGGCAGCCCCTCGCGCACCCTGAGCCACTTCGCGATCCAGAGCAACATCCTGCTGGCCCTGGTCTTCACCCTCTCGGCCCGCCGCGCCTGGACCGCCCGCCGCCCTCTCCCCTCGGCACTGACGGGCGCCACCCTGCTCTACGCCATCATCACGGGCCTCACCTACCACGTGCTCCTGGCCAACGAGACGAGCCCGTTCATGCTGCCCGGCGTCCTCACGGGCGAGGCCACCGGCCCGACGGGCTGGCACGCGCTCACCACCCACGTCCTGCACACGGCGACACCCGTCGCGGCCCTGCTGGACTGGCTGCTCCTGACGGCACCGGGCCAACTGCGCCTCCGCCCGGTGGCGACCTGGATGCTCTACCCCCTCGCCTACCTGACGTTCACCCTCACCCGAGGCGAGCTGCTCGCCCCCGGCACGCCGGGCCGCTACCTCTACCCCTTCCTCGACGTGGCCCAGCACGGCTACCGGAGCATCCTGGCCAACGCCCTCCTCATCGGCCTCGCCACCTACGCCCTGGGCATCGCCCTCGTGGCCCTCGACCACGCCCGCCCCAACCCGATCCGCCACCGCGTCCACCAACGCGCGAAAACCGGATTTCGTCTCCAGCCACCGGTGGGCTAAAGTAAACGTCGTCGCCGCGACAAGCAGTGACATCGGGGTGTAGCGCAGCTTGGCAGCGCGCTTCGTTCGGGACGAAGAGGTCGTGGGTTCAAATCCCGCCACCCCGACGCTGGTCAGAAGGCAGTTACGAATTTCGTAACTGCCTTCTGTCATGCCCGGGGGGCCAAACAGGGGGCCAAACGAAGTTGATCAGGCCACCGCGTCGCCCTCTTCGTCGTCCTCCCTGGCCTCCCCTTCCTGATCTTCGGCGAAGATGTCATCCATCGCTTCGGCACCCTGCGTGATCACGGGCCGGAGCTGCTTGCGGTAGACCGCCTCTGTGGTCGCCTGACTGCTGTGCCCGACTAGGAGCGCAATCCGCTCCAAGGGGATGCCATGGTCGGAGAGCAGGGACACGAAGCTGTGCCGGAGCTCCCGCGGCGTCCACTCAGGGTTCAGGCCGGCCTTCTTCACGATGGCCTTGAAGTCTCGCCGGACGTTTGCTGCGTCCAGCGGCTCGCCGCTCCGAGTCGTAAAGACACGGCCGGTCTGGCTCCACTCCATGCCTCTCGATGCCCGCTCCTGCTTCTGCCATCGCATGTGCTCTTCGAGCACGTCGACCACCTGCTTCGGCAGAGCTATGGTCCGGCGGCTCTTCCTGGTCTTGGTCTCACCGTGCTTGCGCACCGAACGCCACACCGCGACGTGGGGCGGGGTGCCGTCCGTCGCCTCCAGGAAGACGTGATCCCAGGTGAGGGGCCGTGCCTCTTCCGTGCGTACGCCGCTGAGGAGCGAGAGCACGAGGTAGGCATAGAGCCGTGACGGACGCGCGGCGGCAAGCACAGCTTTCGCCTGCTCCAGGTTCAGGGCCTTGCTCGGACGGCCGGGGCGCCCCTCCGGAGCGGTTACGAGTAGGGCGACGTTCCGCGCGGCCTTGTCCCTACGCTGAGCCTGCTCGATGGAACGGCGCAGGATGGCGAGCAGGTCACGCAGGCTTCGCGTCGCGAGGAATTCAGCCCTGTCGTCCAACCAGTCGTCGACATCGTCCGCGCTGAGTTCCTTCAGCTTGGCCTTGCCGATGAACGGGATCAGGTGCTTGTTCGCCATCGAGCGGTTCTTGCCGATGGTGCCTTTCTCATCCCGCCCCTTTAGCCCGCGCTCCAACCAGTCGTTCACCGCGTCGGCCACGGTGTAGTTGGCCGGCGCTTTGACGCCGGTCTGCATCTCCTTCTTCAAGTCCCGGATCTTGTTGCGGACTTCAGTCTTCGTCTTGCCGTACACCTTCGGCCGACGGCGCTTGCCGTTCGGGGCGTACCCCAGGGAGACGGCTCCCACGTAACTCTTCTTGGCGGGGTCCCAATAGATCGTGTCCGCGCCGTGGCCAGCCCGGGTGGGCTTCGGGGTCTCGCTCATCTTCTGTTGTGCCTCCATAGAAGAGGGCCGCGCCCTGGTGGGCGCGGCCCTGTGGAACTGGGGTGATCGAGAGTTCAGGCGGCGTTCTCTGCCTCGTGCTTGAGGAGTTCGACGTACTGCGCGATGTACTCCGGCGGCACGAGTCGGCGACGGCCGATGCGGACGGTCTGGAGACGTCCGAGGCGTATCTCCTCGTAGACCATCGAGCGTCCGATCCTGAGAGCCTTGGCCGCCTCTTCGGGGCGGTAGAGGAGTTGTCCGGCAGCTTCGGCAACGGTGGCCATGCGGTGGTGCCTCCTTGGCAGGGTTCCGGGGGCCCTTTTCGGGAGTCCGCGTCTGTCCGAGGTGCGGATTTCTGCGTCATCGCGTCACACGCGTCATTTGGGGTCCTGACCTGTGGTTATGCGGTGACGCGGGCAGATCGGGGCGTGTCACAGGGTGGGGTGGTGTTCTGTCACCTGTGACGCGGGTGACGCGGTGTGACTCAGGTTTGGCCGTCTGCGTCACCGTTGTAGCCGCTGGTCAGGGACCGTTTTCGGGTGGCTGGTGACGTGGATGACGCAAGGTCTCTTCTCTTAGGAAAAAGAGAAGAGGTGGTGTCTGTTCTGGTGCGGTGCGGCTCAGGACATGAAGAAGGAGCCGCTACGCGGCGCGTCTCTGGGGCGGCGGCAAGCCGCCGAACAGCAAGAGGAGCACCTCGGGCGGCGGGTGCTCCTCTTGCTTGTTCGGTGCGGTCCCGTGGTGGCGCGGGTCAGAACGCCGCTTCCTGCTCGTTCGGTGGCGGGAGCGGGGGCCGGGTCATCTCGATGTAGCGGGCGGCACGGGTGCGGCCCCAGTCGATGAGCACGCCGCGTGCGGCGAGGGTCGGCTGTAGCCGCTTGAGCCGGTCGGAAAAGACCTTGCCGGTGGTGGGCCATCCCTTGGGCAGGGGACGGCACTCCTCGCCGCTGTAGAGGGTGGTGAGGCAGTGCAGCCACTCCGATGACGTCATGCGGACTTCCTCGCCCGCGTCGAGTTCGCCGGCGTGCTTCAGCACCGTCTGGGCCAGCAGGTCGCCTTCGATGACGTCGTCGTTGAGGTCATCGAGGTTGGCCCGGTACGCGGCAAGGGAGCCGAATCCGGTTGCCGCGTCGAGCTGCGCGCACAGATGGGCGAAGTCGGCCATCCGCAGGTCGGTGGGCGTTTCCGCCTGCGCGGCGCGCACCTTCACCGTCAGGTCCAGCAGGGAGCCGAGTACGACCGGCAGGACCTCCGCGTACTCCGTCCACAGTTCTGCCTCGGTCCGCCGTACCCGGGGCCGTACGAGACGGAGCGGGAGGAGGCGTTCGGCGAGGTCGGGGCGGATGACGCCGACATCGATGCCGGTCAGCAGCATGGGGCGCCGGTAGCGGGAGCGGACGACGTCGCCGTCCGTGAAGAGTGCGCGCTTGATGCTCTCGGCGCCGGTGACGATGCAGCACATGAGGTCGGACAGGTCCGGGGGAAGGTGGGAGAGGTTGTCCAGGGCGGTGACCCATCCTGCGGCGACTGCCGTGATCATGTTCTCTTCGTCCTTCGGGGCGCGGCGCAGGTCGCCGCTCATCCCCTCGATGATCCGTACGAGCATCCGGCCGCCGGTGGACTTGCCCGCCCCTTGAGGGCCGGTGAGGAAGGGGGCGGGGACGGGGACGGACGGTTCCAGGCAGCCGATCAGCCAGGCGATGGCCAGGCATTCGGTCTCGGCGCTGGCGAAGTTGCACAGGCGGAGCAGGTGGTCGATGCCCTTGCCGTTGGTGTCCTTGGCGGGCAGGGGGAGTTCGCCGGTGAGCTGGGTGCGCCGCCAGCACACTTCCTGCGGGTCGGGGGTGTGGATGTCCCATCCAGTGGGGTGGATGCGGACGCACTTGCCGTCGTCGCGGCCCAGGTCGAGCCAGGTCGCGCCGTCGAACCCGGGCGCGACGCGGATGTGGGTGGGTTGCACGCCTTCGGTCAGCGCGAGTGCTTCGATCAAGTCCAACGCCTCCTTGAGTGCCGTGCCGTTGAACACGCCGACCCCGTCCTTGAAGAGACCGACCATGAGTTCCTGGCGGTGGCTGCCAGTGGTGCCCTGGGAGCGGATGGGCCGGGCGACGGGGTGGCCGTTGCGCTGCGCGTACACGGTGCCGTCGACGGTCCGGAAGTACCGGAAGTGCGCCTGCGCGTAGTCGGTGATGATCTGCCGGGCCGGGGTCTTGTCATCCTCGGACATGCTTACATCCCCAGTGTGGTGCGGGCGTTGGTCCATGCGTCGGTGCAGTGCCGCGGCGATTCGCCCTTGGCCTGCGCCGCGGTGAACAGCCGCGCTATATGGACGTCGGTGAGGCAGCCGCACCGGCCGTGGGCGGACAGCACCGCGAGGAACGTCCGGTACACGGTGGTGTGGACCGCGCTGGACGCCTCGGTGATGCGTTCCTCCGCCATGGCGATGCCACGCTCCAGGTAGGCGGGCGTACGGTGCCGGCACTCCCCGCCACCGGCCAGCGCGGGCACAGTACGGGCATGCGGCACCGGCCTGACCGTAGGTTTCCTCGCGGCGAGCGCGCGGACACTGTCCGGCAGAGCGGTGATGATGCCGGTGCCGGGACCAAGCCAACGGGCGTAGGCCATGGAGGACTTGATGTCCACGCCCGGCCGGACCCCGTTGGACGAACTCCTGACGCCCTGGTAGATCCAGTGCTGCCCGCGTGTGGTCGGCACGGTCCGGGTCGCGGGCAGGTTCCGCTGGGCCCATACGACGGCGTCCGGGGTGTCGAGGTCTACGACGGTGAGCCGGGCACCGCCTGGGTGGTAACCCACTCCCACAGCCTGACGCCAGGCCGGGGTCCACGCGGGCGAGGTGAGGATGGCGGGGTCGGTGGTGGCGGCGGCCCACGCGTGGCAGGGAGCCGTGCAGGCACAGGGGCCGGAGGTCTTCATGTTCGGCCGCCCGCCGCATGCGTTGCGGGTGCAGGTGAGGCAGTTGCCGACAGGGACCTTGCCGTGCCGGAGGGGCAGCACGGGCACGCCGGCGGTGGCGAGCGTGAGGGCTACTCGCAGCGGAGGGGTGGGTTGGGGCATGCTGGGTGGTCTCCTGCTCTCTTGGAGGGACTGGAGAACCGGGGCGGGCGCAGGCTTGTGGTGAGACGGCGCCCGCCCCGGGCGTGGCTACAGGTCGTCGTCGGCGTCGTCGATCGGGCCGGAGTAACCGAGCGGGCTGGACGCGCCTTGGGCGCGTTCCAGGGCGTCGGCCATCGCAGTGGCGTGCTTCTCCGCTTCGCGCAGTGCCTCGGAGACGGCGATGGCGTGTTCGGTGGAGGTGCCGTGATCGGCGGTGAGGTGTCCGGCCGCGTGGAGGTCGGCCAGGGCCGTGCCGATCTGGTCGAAGGCCTGCGGCAGCCGATGGGCAAGCGTTCCGAAGGCTCCGATGGTGCGGTACACGGTGCCGGGGTACGCGATGCCGGGGCGACGGTCGCGGGTGCGCTGGGTGGTGTGGTTGAAGGCGCGTACCGCCTCAGCGGCCTTACGCGGGTGCTCGGTCGGGTCGGTGTTGCGGTTGGTCATGGGCTTCCTCTCGGCTCAGAAGGGCGGTTCGTCGCTGTAGCCGTTGGCGGCCCACGGGTCGCGGGCGGGGCGGCGCCGTCGCAGCCACTTGGGCAGGCGCGGCAGGGGCAGCAGGGTCCAGCGGCGGTGTTCGTTCCAGCACTGGCAGGGCTCCCAGTCGGTGCCCTCGTACTCGCCGTCGTAGTGGTTGCCGTAGTCGTGCTCGATGCCGCCGATGCCGTCGCAGTTGCGGCAGTCGGGGCGGGGGGTGTCGGTGAGGATCAGAGCCGGGCGGGGCCAGGTGGCGCGCTGGATGCGCAGCCGGGGCAGGGCGCGGCCGTTCATGCGGACTTCCTCTCTGCGGTGGGCAGTTCGGGCAGTCCCGCGCCTTCCAGGGCGGTGAGGTCGAAGCCGGGGAGCGTGGCGCGGGTGACGAGTGCCTGCGCGAGTTGTTCGGCGTAGGCGGCGCCGGTGCGGGCCACCTCGATCTGGGTGGTGGAGCGGAGGGTTTCGACGCGTTCGATGTGTGCGTGCTCCTCGCGTCGCTCGTTCGTCTGCCGCTGGTACGCCACGGTTTCGCGGCGGTCGTGGCGCCAGTAGCGGGCGGCGAGTCCGTAGGCGCCGGCGGTGGCGAGGGACCACAGCAGCAGGGGCAGCGAGAGCCCGTCGGAGTATCCGGCGACCCCGGCGAAGGCGAGGGCGCCGGAGGCGGCGAACGCGGTCCCGACGAGGACGGAGTCGCCGGTGGCGTTGCCCGCGACCACGCCTGCGGCGGCGGCACTGAGGGACAGTGCGGTCATCAGCGCGGCGTTGCCGACGGAGTGTTCGGCGCCGTTGGCGTTCCAGATCCGGGCGAGGGCGAGCACGGTGGTGGTGGCGATGGCGGGTGCGGCCTTGGGCAGCGCGTCGGCGAGCCAGTGGCGGGCGGTGGTGGGGTCGTTCATGAGTGCTCCTCCTGTCCTGTCAGTTGCCGAGGTCGCTGAGGGCGTCGGCGCACGCCTGGACGACGTCGTGGATGGGCTCGTAGGCGCCGGTTCCGGCGGTGAAGAAGCCGAACAGGAACAGCAACACCGCAGCGCCCGGACCGCTCGCCCTGGTCTTGACGGCGACGACGGAGGCGGCGCCGAACAGCAGCACGGCGGAGATGGTCAGGGTCATCGCGAAGCCTCCGGGCGGGGGGTGTCGGTGCCCGCGCGGTAGATGCGGGCGAAGCGGTTGTAGAGCCAGCGACCGATGCGTATGCGCTTGCCGGTCGCGTGGCAGCGGCGGCAGTCCTTGCCGCGCTTGAGCCGTCCCTTGCGGTCGGTCTTCAGCTTGTGGCCCATGCCGTGGCACTTGCGGCAGTCACCGAACGGCGAGGCAGCACACACAGCGACGTAACACAGCGTTACGCCGATGAGCAGGGTGATAGCGAGCAGGGTGAAGGCCATGAGGGGCCCTTCCAGGCGGGTTTCAGGGGTTTCCGCAGGTGGGCCGCTATCCGCTAGCGGCCTGATCAGAATGGGTTTGGGGCGCTAGCGGGGCCGCTAACGTTAGCGGGGTGTGCCGCTAGCGCTAGCGGCCCCGGAGGCTCAGCCCGCGTCCCGGTTTCCGTCACGCTCCGCAATCACGGTGGTGATGTGGGAGCGGTCGATGCCGCGCCGGTTGACGACCTTGCCGTTGACGCGGCGGCCCACCTGGATCGTGGAGACGCCGTGCGGCTTGAGCGCGGCGGCGAGCCCCTCGGGGTCCCATCCGGCGTAGACGTCCTCGCGGAGTTCGGCGAGGCGGGCGACGACGGTCTCGGACCACACCTTGGGCTCGTCGGCCGGGACGATGGCGAGGATGTCGCGCAGCAGGTCATACGCGCTGGAGGCGTCCTGCTCCGGCTCTTCGCCAAGCGCGTGACCGGTGAGGGTGCCGGCGAGTTCGCGTGCCTTGCGGGCGCGGGCGCCGATGGCTTCGGCGGCCGGGGCGTCCACGTAGACGGAGCCGACGATGCGGGCGTCCGCACCTTCGCCGACGAAGTAGTGAATGCCCTTGTCGCCCCAGCTGAACATGGTCGCGCGTACGCCCCGCTTGTAGGCGGACGTGCCGAGCACCATGTCGTTCTCCAGCTGGCCCATGACCTTCAGGCAGAACCGGGCCGAGGCGTTCGCGGAGATGCCCGTGGGCAGTGCCTTGGCGTCCGGGCGCTGGGTGGCGAGCAGCAGCACGATCCCGGTGGCGGGACCGCGTTTGACCAGGTCGGTGCAGATCTCTTCGAGTTCCTTGCCGTACTTGTCGTGCTCGAACCAGACCTGGCACTCATCCACCCCGACCACGATCGGGTGCAGCCCGAGGTTCTTCATGTCGGCGAGCTGGGAGGTCACCTTGGACTCGGGGCAGATGTCCCGCGGCAGGGTGCGGATCATCTTCGCCCGGCGGCGCAGTTCCTCGCGCAGCGCGCGCAGGTCCCGCACCGCGTACTCGATGTCCTCCTCTTCGTCCCCGGCGCGGTGCCGGTGGGAGACGGCGTTGCCGACCGGGTCCAGGTCGCCGGTGCCCTTCAGGTCGTAGGTGTGCAGCTCAGCGCGCGGATCCAACGCTGCGATGAGCAGCAGCAGCCTGAGCAGGAAGGTCTTGCCCATGCGGGGGATCGCACCGATCACGGCCGCGATGTACATGAGTGTGATCTCGACCCAGCGTCCGCGCTGGTCGGTGCCGAACGCGACCGGCTTGAACAGGTCCGTGCTGCCGGACTTCAGCAGCGGCCAGGCGGGCTTCGTCGCCTTGGACATGTCCTGGTCGCCGACCCACAGCACCAGGTGGCCGGTGTGCTCGTTCGGTACCGCCTCCGGCCACACACACCCGAGCGGGCGGCGCAGGCCGGACGCGAGGCGTTCGCGCCGTTCGATGATGTCCGTGACCGTGACGCCGAAGGGGAGGTTGCCTTCAGCGCGCCATCCGGGGCCGTCGCGGGTGATCGGGGCGGTGAACTCGAACCCGTCCCGTCCCTTGCCCTGTGCCTGGTTGATGGCGGGGATGCCGAGCGAGCCGAGTGCACGCAGCACGATGTCCGAGGTGAGTTTGACGGCCGTGGGCAGTTCCACCGCGCGGTGGATGACGGGGGCGTCCGCCTTGCGGCCGGCGGCCCCGAGCGCCATCACGACCGCGCCGACCGACAGGGCCTGAAGCCAGTCGGGGGCGAGGACGTAGATGGCCAGTGCGGAGCCGAGCCCGATGAACATCGCGAGCACGGCGACCAGCGTGCGCAGTCGCACCCGCCCGTCGCGCTGCCGCGACAGTTTCAGGTACTCGGCTGCGTCCTCGCGCCGGACGGCGGCGAGTCGGACCGGCTCGCCCTCGCGGTCGGCCATCCACCGCAGGGTGCCGCCGATGAACTTCGCGGCACCGGACGGCGCCTGGAGGGTGAGGCGGGCGGCGTAGACCGGGGAGCGCAGCGCGTGGTAGCCGACCGAGTGGGCGTAGTGGCGGGCCACCCACGCCGACGCGGTCCTGAGTTCCGCCACGGACGTCAGCCACGTGGGAACGACCGCCCGGCGCCGTGCACTCGCGAGCCGACCGAGGTAGCCCGGACCGGTCGCGGTCGGTGTCGGCTGGTCGACCATCCGGCGCTCGGTCGGGTCGGCCGACTCGTCACCCGACCGACCGGCCTGCGAGTCGGGCGACCGGTCGGCGTCGGGTCGGGTGGTCGGGTCGGCCGACTCGGAGCGGGCCGACCGTGCCTTGTCGAGGTCGACTACCTCGCCCCCGGAGTCGGCGTTCATCTCGGCTTCGAGTCGGTTGAAGAGTTCGTCGTCGTCGGGGTGCTTCACTGAGATTCCTTCCACTTGCGGGTGTGAGGAAAGGCGGGGTCCGGCCGTCGCTGTAGGAGGTGAGCGGCCGGGCCCCGCCGGATCACTGCGGGGAGGTCAGTCACAGGTGCGGGCGCGGGAGTGGCACGGTCACCACGAGCGAGACGCCTCCTTGGGCACGATGTAGGGGTGGCCGTTGCGCATGTGGTCCACGCACTGCGGGCAGTCCTCGCGGGGCTTGAGGTGACGGTGTGCGCGCCGGTCGTGAGCGTGCTGCCAGCACTGCGGGCACTCGCCCAGAGGCGTCTGGATGCGGGCCACGGTCACCACCAGCTGGAGGACTTCTTGGCAGCCTTCGCCGTGGCAGCCTCGTTCAGGACCCGCTGCCGCTCGGTCTCCAGGGCGGTGATCTCGCCGGACAGTCGACTCTCGGCAACACCCCACGCGGTCTCCAGCTGCCGTTCGGCGCGGGCGGGGCTCTTGCCGCGGACGACCTTGCGCGCACCGGAGGCCAGTCCGGCCAGGACGGCGCGCCGCTCGCGGCCGTTCAGCGGCCACATCTCCCGCTGGCGTACGGCTTCGAGCTTGCGGGTGGTCTGCTCAATCTCGCGATCCAGGCGACGTGTGTTCGGCATGGGTCAACCCCTCCTCGGGAACGTGCAGTTGGCGGGCTGAGGGCTGTCGGGGTAGGCGCAGAGGATGCACATCCCGAGCGAGGTCGGCAGGCAGTAGCTGTAGGTGACGCGGCACTCGGGGCAGGTGCGGCGGGCGAGCATCGCCAGGGCGAGCGCGCCCCACTTGCGCGACGTCATCGGACGGACCGGCTTGGCCAGGTCCTCGCGGTAGAGGTAGGCGACCTGCACCCCCGCCTTGCGGCCCCGGTGCTGGCGCATCACCTGCGCGGCGACCGGCTGGCCACCGGGGCGTAACCCGCGCTCGCGCAGCTGGCGACGGGTGGCGTAACCGTCCGGGGCGAAGTGCCAGGGGAACGTGGGCACTCCGAACCGAGTACCGGCAGGATCGAAGCACTTGCCGTACGCGGCCATCAGGCAGCCTCAGCCGACGCGTCCGACTGACCCGCATCGGCAACGGCGTTGTCGTCGACCGCGTGCAGCTGGCGGCCGTCGGCGCGCTCGCCCTTCAGGGTGTCGCGCAGCGTGCGCGCGTTGGCCTGCGAGACATGCAGCGTGGTGCGGATACGGTCCGCGGTCAGATCCGCCTCGGTCCACTCCGTGGTGGCCGTGCGTGCCTCGGTCAGCAGCTCCTCGAAGGTGCGCTGCGCCTTGGCCTTGTTCTTGGCGGGGGTCCGGCGCGGGCGCGGCTTGGGCTCGGCCGGAGGCGCCGGCGGAGTCTCCACCGGAGGCTCAGCGGGCGTGTCCTGCTCGGTGGCGGGGGCCAGGTCGCCCATGCGCAGCATCACGCGCTCACGCCGCGGGGTCTTCGAGCGCCACGTGCGGCCGTAGCGCTCGCGCAGGTCCGCGCGGGCCAACTGCCGTTCCTTCTCCAGCGCCAGAGCCACGCCGTAGGAGGTGACCTCCCACAGCGTCATGCGGCGCCACAGCGCGAACGTGGACAGCGGAGCCAGCAGCCAGCGGGAGAAGCGGATCTTCTCCATGCGGCGGCCGGTGGCGGCGCCGATGCGGACGGCGTAGATGTGCGCGCCGATCTCGGAGAACACCACCCACAGCAGCGGCATCGTGCCGTGCGCGACCTTCGCCCACACACCGTGTCCGGCGGCGACGTTCAGGCCGCAGGTGACCAGGGTGAGGATCCAGGGCACGAACCGCACCCACGCGAGCGCCATATCCATGCGGATCAGCAGCAGGTTGGCCACGGTGAACACGGGGATGGCCACGTCGATACCGACCGGCAGCATCCATGGCTCACCGAACCCCCAGCGGGCCGCAGCCTCGGAGACGGCGTCGAAGGAGGCGATCAGACCGAGCGCACCGACACCGGCCGCAGCGAGCGCACCGACACCGGCGAGCCCCATTTCCGGGCGGGTCAGCGGCGGCACCCCAGACGCAGGCGCCTCGGGGATGGGGGTCGTGCTGGTCATGCCGCCACCCCCTTGCGCGCCGGGCGACGGCGCCGGGCGGAGCGGGCGAGGGGGACGACGTCGAACAGGTCCGGGTTCTCCTCGATGACCTGCGCGGCCATGCGGACCAGGTCGTCGGGCATCTCGGGGTTGTCGGCGAGAATGTCGCGCGCCGCGTCCTCGCGGGCCGCGCGCTCTTCGTCACTCTCGCCCTCCACCCCGAGCCACAGCTCAACCGGGGTGCCGAGCGCCAGTTCGGCGAAGTCCTCAGCAGATACGGCCTGTTGGTGTCCGATGTACGCACGCATGAAAGCTCCTGAAGTGGGAGGGACTTGGGAGCCGGAGCAGCCGCAGGCGTGTTGGTGAGACGGCGGCTGCTCCGGAAGAACCCGTGCCGCGAGCGCGGCAAGGGGGAAGTGCCCCGGGCCGGATTCGATCCGGCGCCCTCACGGCGGAATGCCGGGGCGGTGATGCAGGGGTGAGGGTCAGTCGTTCGTGGTCTCGTACCGGTTCGTGATGGGGCCGTCGGTCGTCTCCAGGCTGTCGCCGCCGCTGAGGGTGACGGTGCTCTCAACGGTGATGTCGTCGGGCAGGGGCGCGAAGTCGCCGTCGGAGAAGCCGAAGATCTTGGCCATGGCAGGTGGTCCTTTCCGGCGCGGTGGGTGGGTCAGACGGTGGCGATCAGGAGAGCGGCGACCAGCAGCCAGAAGTGGTGGAAGGACTGGTCAAGGGCGTAGGCGCCGGTACCGATGTGCGGGTTGTCGTCACGGCCGGCACGCGGGGCACCGAACCGGTAGAACTCGCCCTTGCCGATCACCTCGGCCAGCCGCGCCAGCGTCGTGCGGCGGTCCGCCCACCAGTGCGTGACAGCGTCGACGCCGAGCCCGGCGAGGGTGCCGAGCAGGGACAGGCGCAGGTCCAGCAGCCATGCGACCGGCAGCAGAACGGTGAGCTTGGTGAGCGTCAGGGTGGCGACGTGCCGGGTACACATGAGGCGGCCGGACCAGCCGGGGCGGCCCTTGTGCGCGGACTGGCGATGGGTCTGCACCCAGATGTCACCCACACTGTGGGCGACGTACAGGGCGACGAACACGGCGGCGAAGGTGGCAGCGGTCACTGCTTCTCCTCAGGCGGAGGGACTGGAACCCGGAGCAGCCGCAGGCGTGTTGGTGAGACGGCGACTGCTCCGGACTGTGGACACCGGGACTCCGGCTCCCCTCGACCCCGCCCGTACGAGACGCTCCGCAGAGCTCCCGGACGGGCGGGGCGAGCAACCGGCGCGGCGATAGCCGCCGCGATTCGGTGGAAGGTGACCGGTTGGCCGCGGCACTTTGAGGTGCTCGCGGACCGAGGATGGAGCGGCGCCGCCATGCCGGTCGATCACGGCGGCGCCCATCGCTTTCGTCGACTCACTGAGACTCCTTCAGACCGCTGAACAGGGGATATGCACTGCAAGGGGGACCTTGTCCCCACACTCCGGCCGTTGCTCGCGGTCACCGGGCCACCTCGCCAGTACGGGCCGAAACCCTGTTCCACCTGGCCTTTAGCGGGATTGCAGCGTCCCCGCCCTGTGCATTCGTGCAGGTCAAGCGGCTGTTTCCCGAGGTTTCGGGAGGGCCGCTCATTGACTAGCTTGCACTAGTCTGCTGTGGTGCACAACCCCCATGGGGTGATGCGCACTAGTTCGCTGTGGTGGGTACGCTCAGGGCATGACTGTCACAGGAGGGCCGAAGCCGAAAGCGGTGCAGGTCGCGGACGCACTTCGCGACGACATCAAGAAGATGAAGCCGGGAGACAAGCTCCCGTCGCAGCGCGAGTTGATCGACCGCTTCGGATTCGCGAGCCAGACCATCCAGAACGGCTTGGCCGCGCTCCGGGCCGAAGGGTTGATCGTGTCGGCCGGAAACCTCGGCAACTTCGTCAGCGACGGGGCTTCCACCAGCAGCGACGTGCACGACGACATCAAGGAAATCCGCTCCCAGATTCAGGCGTTGACTGAACGGGTCGCAGCACTCGAAGAGCGCTCCGCCCCGGGCGGTGCGTGATCTGCAACCAGCATGCGAGGAACGGAAGGTGTGACGTAAGTGACAGCCAGGGGACGGAGAAGCGGAGGTGGGGACATGTCCAGTGACACCCCCGTGTCCCCTTCCCTGTCCCCCCGGCGCGCGGGTGAGACTCGGAGTAGGCACTCGGAGGAGGGCACATGACCGACGACAGGCCCGCATGGGCGCGGCGCATCGCTGCCGAACGATCGGCGCGCGACTGGTCTCAGCGTCAGGCAGTGAGGGCGCTGCGGGCGCACGCTCCCACGGAGCTGCCCGCAGAGGACAGCATGATTCGCCAGTGGAAGCGCTGGGAGTCAGGCCAGATGCCGAACGACTTCTACCAACCGATCATCGCGGCCCTGTTCGGCACCGTGACGCACGCGCTCTTCCCGGCGCCTTCGCGACGGGACGGGGACAAGGAGATCCTTGCAGCGTCCGGCATGGAGACGCTGGAGATCGTGAGCCGCCTCAACCGGTCCGACGTCGACAATGCCACGCTGGACGCCCTGCGGATCACGGCGGACCGGCTCGCCTCGGAGTACCCGTTCATGCCGAGCGAACAGCTCCTCATCGAGGGGCGGCAGTGGCTCCGTCGTGTTGTCGAGCTTCACACGAAGAGCCTCACGCTCGCGCAGCACCGCGAGGTGCTCGCGCTGTCTGGGTGGCTCGCGCTACTGGTCGGCTGTGTCGAGTACGACACGGGCGCACGCCACGCGGCTGAGTCGACACGACAGGCGGCGCTCTCGCTGGCGACCGAGGCGGACCATGCGGAGGTCGCCGGGTGGGCACACGAGATGCGGGCATGGTTCGCCCTCACGACCGGCGATTACCGCGGGGTCATCGCGGCGGCGCAGGCCGGAGCCGAGACGGCACAGCATCACGGCGTGGCCGTGCAGCTCGCAGCCCAGGAAGCCAAGGCGTGGGCGCGGATCGGGGACCGCCGGCAAGTCGAGGTCGCCTTGGACAAGGGGCGGCGGTTGCTCGAAGGGATGCCGTACCCCGGGAACCTTGACAACCACTTCGTGGTGGACCCAGCCAAGTTCGATTTCTACGCGATGGACTGCTACCGCCTGGTCGGCGAAGACAAGCTTGCGCGCACGCTCGCCGAAGAGGTGCTGAGGGCGGGAACAGACTTCGACGGCACCGAGCGTTCGCCGATGCGCAACGCAGAAGCGCGGGTCACGCTCGGAGTCACCGCAGCGCGTGAGGGCGACTTGGAGCAGGCGCTCATCATGGGTGAGCGGGCTCTCGAAGGGGACCGCAAGTCGGTGCCTTCACTGATCATGACCAGCCGCGAGCTTGCTGCCGAGATGCGTCACCGGTACAGCTCCGAGCCGGGGGCACAGGAATACCTCGCCCGGCTTCACTCGCTCGCCGAGCAGAAGCCCGGGTTCATGCCTCGGTGACTTCACAAGAGGCGACCTGGGTTCACATGGACCCAGGTCCTCGCGTCATTAACCGTACGACGATTAGGCAGCCGTCGGCGTTTGGAAGTCAAGCCGCGCTCTCGAATTTCGCAACATTACGAATGTATTCGCGTAAGTAACCCCCATCGCCTCGCAGGCGTCTGGAATAAGAATACGCCTCTTGGAGTCCGGCCGAGGTTGTTCGTGGGTGACGAGCGTATGATTGTGCGCTCTCGCATAGGCCACCAAGAAGAAATCGGCCGTATTATTCAAGAATTCCGCGATGGCAGCATTCGTGTAGCTGCGAGAATTAGCCCAAACCGTAAGCGGAGCAAAGTGCGTGGTAGTGACTGCGTCAATGGGGCGAAAGAAGTCAGGATGACCGATCGCCCAATCTGCTAGCTCGTCCCCACCCTGGATCAACTCATCCCTTACAGGCTCAATGCTGCATGCTACGAAGTTAGCGTGAGCGTAATCAAGCCACGCCCAGAATCCAGGCGCTATATCAAAGGCATAGTAGCGATTCTTCGCCTCGATCAGCACGTTGGAGTCGACTAGATACATTAGGCGGCCCCGATACTCGCAACGAGATTCTCAAACGTCTGATGCTTTTTCGTACCCAGAAGATGATAGGCATCCCTGAAGGGCGTCCCGCCTTCAAAGGTGTCTGCGATCACTGCGCGTGCGAACCGTCGACCAAGACGCAGAGGCTGCGTGTTATAGAAACTGCCACCAGACTCACCCTCCCGCCCCGCCATTGCGGCGACAACACGTTGGCGTTCAGCAGCGTACCGCGCCTGATAGTCATCCCATTGAAGGAACCCTGCATCATAGAGCCGCTTCAAAACCACAAGGGTACTTACGCGATACCGACGCGCAAGACGTTCCAACTCGGCAACCGTGGCGTCACCGCCGTACTCACTGCGAATTTCCACCAGCGGAACAAGCACCTCTGCTGCCACACGATTGCACCATAGCTCCGCTTCATTGTTACTCTTCTTCGCCATTGCAGCATCAGAGAGTGCACTTTCACCGAGCCAGATATGGCAAAGCTCATGAACCATGGTGAAGATTTGAGCTGCCTTAGTATCCGCACCGTTAACGAAAATCAGCGGAGCAATGGGATCCGACAGGGCGAAGCCCCGAAATTCCTCCGGCTTTAGCTTACGATGCGTGTCAGCTCCCACCACCCCATTGACCATAACAAGAACCCCAATGTCCTCGATACGGTCGATGAGCTGGCGCAACGCTTCTCGCCAAGTCGCGAAAGCCGTCCGCTCAGAAACGCTGAAGCGCAACGCTTCCCTGATCTCGTCGGCTACTTCACGGGAGTCGCTAGACGGGTTTACAGATCCAACGAATTCGAGGTCTGGGGCGCCGTGACTGTTCGCGTAATCGCGGTACCAGTCCTGCCGCGACTGGCAGGAATAGATAGTGTCAAGGAGGTCGACGGAGGGGCGAACGATGGCGCGATTGCCGAGCGTTCGCATGTCGGGGATCGGTACAGGCTCCTCCGGCGGCTCAGGGAGGAACAGGAGTCCGAGCGGTGCGTGGGTGAGGTGAGCGAAACGCTCCAACTGCTTCAGCGTGGGGCGAGCTCTCCCGGTAAGCCACTCGTCAAGCTTCGGGACACGTTGGGCAGTAATCTCCTCCGACCATCCGGCCCGCTCAACCGCCCACTCCAACAGAGCCGGTTCCACCCGGACACGGACAGACATGCCACTCACCTCCCCCTCGACCATAGGTTAGAGACCAAAGTGACGCTTGCGAACTCTACGTTCTGTCACGGATCGGTCACCGCCGTAGATGCTTCTCTGCCCAGTTGCGTTGCGGAGCATGCTCGGGCTGTCCCTACACCAAGCTCATGCCGGCAACAGCGACGCACGTAGTCGGCCGAGCGAGCGCGCCCAGAGGCCCCGGGACCAGGCACGATCCGCCCACGATATGGCCCCGCAGGCGTCCGAGCAGGGGGCCAAACGGGGGGCCAAACGGGGCAGCCACGCCAGTACCGTCCTGGACGGCTATGGACGCCTGCGGAGTGGTACGTGCAGCTCAACATCTTGTGGACAAGGTCACAAAGGGCCTGATCGCGTTCGGGACGAAGAGGTCGTGGGTTCAAATCCCGCCACCCCGACAGCCGAAACACCAGTTCAGGGGCCTGATCCGCGGCGCGGGTCGGGTCCCTGAGTGGTTTCCGGGGTGGTCTGCGGGGTTAAGTCCACCATCCCGTCACCAGGCCCAGCAGCGTGAGGGTGAAGAAGGCTGTGCCCCAGGCCAGGGCGTGGTGTATGCGGCGGTATTTGGTCCAGGCGATCTGGGACAGGACCGTCAACTGGCTCACGTCCCGGGAGGCGGGGTCGGTGCCGGCGAAGGTTCGTTTGCGGTGGGGGTCTCCCAGCCTGGGGGTTACGGCCAGGCCCAGCAGGGTGAGGGCCGGTACGCAGGCGGCGCAGCCCACCCAGAGGAGCAGTTGCGGGACGACCGGGTACTGCCGTGGGGCGATGAGGCCGCTGCCGATCGCGCCGAGCAGGGCGGTCAGGGTCGCTCCCAGGGACGCCAGCAGGAGGCCGGCCTTGCCGTCGGCCCGCACGAGTTCCTCGCGTGCCTCGGACAGCTGGACCCTGGCGAGTTCGGCGCCCCGGTCGGGTGTGTTGTCGGGGTTCGTGTCGGGGGCGCCTCCGGGACCTCCGGGGGTGGTCGTGGTCATGTCTCTTCCTCCTTTCCGTCAGGGTGCGGCGGCCGCCCCGGTGGGCGGGGCGGCCGTCGTTGTAACTGCTGGGTTGGTTGTTGTGCCGGCGAGAGTCAGACCGTCGACGAGCGGCGGATCTCGTCCTCCAGGGCGTTCACCGCCTGCCGGACCCGGATGTTCATCGCTGCCGTGTGTTCCCGGAACGCCGCCTCGGACTCGGCGCGGTGGCGCCGCACCTCCTGTTCGATGGCGTCCTGGGCGATCTCCAGGTTCGCCAGGGCCCGGCGCTCGGCGATGCGTACCTCCTCGCTGTGGATCTTGACCGCGCTGTTGCTCTCGCTGGTGAGCATCCGGTCGTACGCGGTCTCGCCGCTCAGGTACTTGACCAGCACGGGGAGCACGTCCAGCAGTACGAACAGCAGGCGGACCAGCCAGATGCCCACGAACAGCACCGGGTTCCCGCTCGCGAGTTCGTCAAGCGCCCGGATCCGCTCCAGGACACCGATCTCCTTCTGCTTGGCGCGTTCCTGGTCCAGCCGCCGTTCGATGCCGTCGGCCCGGGATTCGAGGAACTCGCCGCGTGACGAGGTCAGCTGGGCCTCGATCTCCGAGATGCGGGTGTTCATGCCGGCGAGGCGCTTCTCGTTCGCACCGGTGCGGTGGGTGGTCCGGTAGTCCCGCGCCTTGTCGCGCAGGCGCAGGCACTCGGACGTGCGCTGGTACAGGCCGGTGGCGGCGATGCGGACCAGCCGGCGGCACTCGTCCCGTACCTCGGAGTCGATGTCCTCCAGCCTGCCGCTGTCCCGGTCCACCCGCTCCTGGAGAGCGGCGGCGTCCGAGCGCAGGGCGGCCAGTTCCTCGACCCGTTCGCCGGGCGTCGCGCGGAAGGAGAGGACGTACGTCCGGTCGCAGCCCTCCGGGGTGACGGTCCGCGTCGTGGACGGTACGGGGTTGCAGCGGACCAGGTTGGTGCGCAACCGGTCGACGGCGTCCGTGCGTTCGTCCGCGACGCGTTCCTCGATGGCCGTCTGGAAGATGCGCAGCACCAGGGGCTCGGCGATCACCGTGCCCAGCAGCAGGGCGATCAGCAGACGGGTGAGGAGCGGCCCGACCCGTTGCCGCGCGTTCGGCTGCGGTGTGACCAGCCAGCGGTCGAGGTTGAGTACGAACAGCATCCAGATGACCGTCGGGACCAGGGCCATGAGGGAGACCCTGCCGAGTGCCTCCGTCGCGAAGTTCCACATGGAGAACGCCGCGATGACGGAGGTACCGAGCACCACCCCGCCGAGGGCCGTGTACTTGCTCCGCTCGTACCTGACCTTGGCCAGCAACTCCTCGTCGACGCCGGTCAGGGTGCGTAGCCGGCGCGCGGCGTCGTAGTCGGCCGGGCGGCGGGGGGCGCGGGCGGAGGGCCCGTCCGTGGTGTGGGCGGCGGTGCGGGCGGTGGTGCGGCCGCTCGGCGGGCGGGCGGCGGGCGCACCGTCGGCGCCCTGGTCGCCCGCCGTACCGGAGGCCGTCGCGTGGTTCGTCAGGAACTCAGTCAACGAGATCGTCCTCGTCCTTGACGAAACCGCCCTGCGGGTCGCGTGAGCCGTCCCGGCCCGCGGCCGGGCGGCCGGGGCGGGCCTGCCCCGACTCGACCATGCGGGCGGTGTCCGCGGCGGCTCCGATGCCGGGCGTCGCCTGGCCGCCCGTCTCCCGCAGCACCTGTTCCAGCACCTGGTGGTAGTCGACGTACTCGCTGCCGCCCATCTGCCGCAGCAGCGTCAGCAGCATCTCGCGGCGCATCTGCGCCTCCGAGGTCTCCAGCGACTGCGCGTGGGCCCGGTCCGTCGCCTCGGCCTCGTGGCGGCGGTCCGAGTCCTTCGCGGTGCTCCGGTGGATGCGGGCCGCCGCCTCGGTGACGTCGATCTCCTTGCGGGCGATGCCGAAGGCGTCGACGTGGTCGGACCCCTGGGAGAGCAGTTCCGCGATCCGCATGGCGTCCTGCGTCTCGAAGTCGCGCTGTCCGCGCTGGAGTTCCCAGGAGCGCCGCTCGTCGCGCAGCCGCTGCTCCCAGTCCCGCAGGTCGTCCGACGCATGCACCTCGGCGTTCACGAACTCGACGCTCATGCCCGCGACCCGCGGCGGCACGATCGCGCTGTAGGCGGTCATCCGGTGGCCGGCCTCGGTGCGCACCGCGTTGATCTCCTCCACGCGGTGTCCGGCGCTCACCCTCGGCAGGTCGCTGTCGCCCATCAGGTAGGCGCGCAGGGGAACGGTGACGTCGATGATGCCCTGCCGGGCGATGACGGTCGGGTCGGTCACCTGGCAGGTGAAGGATGCCCGCATGGTGAAGTTGTCCGCCTCGCTCACCGAGGGCAGCGGGCGCTCCACGTCGACCAGGCGGGCCCGGGTGTCGACCAGGCTGACCGAGGAGGCGTCGAGCACGTCCGGGTGGGACGGGTCGAACACCATGCCCTCGGGGAAGGTGCGGTAGTTCCCGCCGACCCTGAAGACGTAGACCGCGCCGGGCGGCAGCTGCGGTACGTCCTCTCGGCGGCGACGCCGAGACCACCAGGTGCCCTGGACCGTGGCCAGGATGTGCTCGGCTATGACCGGGTAGTTCACTTGCTTCGGCCTCCTTGAGCGGAAGGGAAGGGAGGAGTGGATCTGGAGGAGGTGAGGGGTTGGGTGGAGCGCCTGGAGTCCGCCGACGCGCGGCCGCGCAGTGATCCGAGGAGCACCTGCGCCAGTTGGCCGGCACCGGGGATGGCGTAGTCGGGGTGCTTCAACGCGATGGACAGGTGGTGGCGCAGCGCGGTCCACTGCCTCGGGCTCATGGCGTTGCGCATGGCTTCGCCGAGTTCCTGTACGGCGCCGGTGACGGAGGGGTCCTCGCGCAGGTGCACCAGCGTGCGGCACAGCGCGCTGACCGCGCGGCTGCGGCTGCTGCTGTGCAGGACGTGTGCCCACAGCGATCCGAGGTGGCGGGCGCTGTCCGGGACCGTGCGCAGCAGTGCCGCGGTGAAGGGCTCGGAGGGAGCCTCCAGCCGGTTGGCCTCCAGGAGCTGGACGGCGGTCCGCAGGGCGATCGACCGCTCCCGGGAACCGGGCCCGGCCTTCGCGATCACGGTCCGGACGTACCGGAGGATCAACAGGGCACGTTCGGGGTCCTGTTCCGCGGTCTGCAGCAGCAGGACCAGGGAACGGCGGGCCGAGAACGCGACCCGCTCGCCCCGGTTCGCCAGGAACCACAGCCAGTTGAGCGCCTCCAGGCGGTAGAGCGAGCCGAGGCGCCCCGTCAGCGCCATGGCCGCCGTCACCGCTCGCCCGGCGCCGCGGTTGTCCACCCAGCCGAGGACGATGTTCCGGGCCTGCGGGGCGAGATGCTCCACGCCGCACATGAACTGGAGCGTCAGCGCGGCGGTGACCCGCTGGCTGGTGATGCCGTCGGACCACACCTGCAGCAGGTTCTCGTCGACCTCGACCAGCGCGTACCGGGCGAGGAGCGCCACGCCCCGGGCCACCTCCGCCCGGGTGTCCAGGTCGCCCAGCAGGGCGAGTTCGCCCAGCCACTGGCGCAGCGGATACCAGAGCTCGTAGCCGTAGAGGTCGTGCAGCTCCTCGATGACGAGTTCGCGGATGCGCGGCGAGGTGAAGACGAGGCACCGCTCGCTGCGGCCGGAGTCCCGGCTCGGGCCGAGACGGGACTCCGTCGTCACGAGCCCGACCGCCCGCTCTCGCCACCGGGCCCGGGACTGCCCGGTCACGGCACCGCTCAGCGGCGCCCCGGCCGGGCCGTCCGGCTCGGCGACCGGTGTCTCTCCGCTCTGCTCCCAGTTGCGCACATGGGCGGCGAGAGCGGCGCACTGCTTCTCGAACGTCCGCTCCGGGATGCCCTCCAGGAAGGCCAGGGCCGCGAGCGCGAGCAGGTCGTCCGCGTCCGGCCGCTTGCGGAACCACGCCTGGACCAGCTCCCGGTGCCGGTCGCGCAGGGTCTCCAGTGCCGCCTGCGGGCCCTTCCGGGACAGCGCCACGGCCGCGGCGACGACGTCGGCCGGCCGCCGCTGTTCGCCGACCCGCTCCAGCAGCTCCGTCTCGGTGTCCGGTTCGAGGCCGGCGTACGGCAGCTTCTCCCGGCAGTGGTCGAACAGCTCCACGGGGTCGGGGGCCCGCCACGGCACACAGTGGTCCCGCAGGGCGAGGCGGCGGCGGGCCGTGTCGCCGGCCGTGATGACCAGGTACGACCCCTTGCGGCGCAGTTCCTCGCTCAGCCGCCCGATCTCGTAGACCTGCACGGCCTCGGCATGCAGCTCGCCGACGTAGTCGAGGATGACGTACCCCTGCCCGGGCTTGAGGTCCCGTGAAGCGGCCAGCTCGGCGAGGGCGTTGGCGGGCGAGAGGCTGCGCAGCCTGGCTCCCTCGCCCAGGATCTTCCTGAGCAGGGCGAGGGAGCCGGCGCCCCGGCCGCAGTTGTCCGGACCGGTCAGCACCACGAGAGCGCCCTCGTGCAGCTTGCCGAGCGCCTCGTCGAAGCAGTGCTGCGGCGGGACGTAGAACCGCAGGGCGCGGTCCGCCTCGTCGGGCTCGATGGTGCCGGGGGCGAGGCCGGGAGAGGAGGTGGCGCCGAAGCCGAACGCCGCTCCGGAGGCGTCGACGCCGCCGTAGAAGTTGTTGTTGACGAGCTGGTGGACGCGGCGCAGATCGTCGTAGCCCCGGTCGTCCTCCTCTCGTTCCTCCTGCTCCTTGCGCCGCTCGAAAGTCGCCTCCGGTCCCGGGTCCGAGTCGGGGGCGTCCTCCGCGGCCTCCGGCGCACCGCCCGCGTCCTGCGGCGTGGGCGGTGCGGCGTCCTCGTCGGGAGGGGGCGCGGGCGATGCGGGTGATACGGCCGGTCCGCCGTCGGCCGGGTCCGACGCGTCAGCCACCCGCGCTCCCGAAGCCGAAGACGGCGCCCCGGGCATCCACGGGTCCGGCCATGTTGGTGACGTTGATCTGGTCGGCCTGGTAGGCGTTGCTGATCGGCGTCGCGCCGTCGGCTCCGCCCGCGGCGGCCGGTCCGGGCCGGTCCGCCGCGGGCTCCCCCGACGCCGGGGCCGCGGGCTTCCCCGGCTCCGCGGTCCCGGGCTCGTGTGAGGCGGTGGCCGGTGCGCCGAGCGCGGGCACGCGCAGCCAGGCCGTGGCCTCGTACTCCTTCACCTGGACGGTGACGTGGGCGAAGTCCTCGGGGGTCAGGGTCGTGTGACCGCCCGCCACCACGGACCGGAACACGTCGTCGGACAGCAACAGCGCCAGGTCGGCGTGCGGGTGCGCGGCCAGGGCACGGTAGAGCGGGGGCGCGTTCAGCAGGCGCGCCGTGGCCACCACGGCCGAACCGGCGAAGCCGTTGTCGGCCAGCGCCACCAGCCCCTGGTGGATGACGGCCCGCAGCCTCATCCGGGCGGCGGGAACGCGCTGGGCGTTGTACTCGCGCAGCTCGGCGACGAGATGGCGGACGTAGTCGTCGACCAGCCGTGGTTCGGTGCCGTCCAGGGGGCGCACCGCGAGCTGCTCGTCGCCCTTGCGCTGGATGTGCCACTGGGCGCGGTCCAGGCCGGCGCCCCAGGCGGCCCGGTCGAGGAGCCTCGGCAGGTCGTGCTGGGTTTCGGACTGCCTACGGTCGTTCTTGCTGCCGTAGGCCTGGGCGTCCACGGCTATACAGGTGCAGGGATAGAACCCGGGCCACTCATCCACCCGATCATTCCTCTCTGGGCAGGCCATGGGCGGACACTGCCCATGTAGTGCGTGCGGGAGAGGCTAGGAGAGAGTGGGTGAAGTGATTCCGTATCAATACGGGTTGTCGGCCACGACTTTGGCGAATTCCAGCAGTTTGGGAACGTCACAGATGGTTATGTTGCGGTAACTGCGTTCCACCAGCCCCTTGGCCGCCAGGGCGGCCAGGCTCTTTTCGGCCGTGTTGAGGGCCAGGCCCGCCAGCGACGCGAGTTCCTTCTGGGTGAGCGTCACGCCGAGGTCGCACCGCTTGCCGTCGCCGTCCGGCACGGGCTGGGCGTAGGCCTGACTCAGCTCGGCCAGGACGCGGGCCAGGCGGGTCAGCGAGTCGTATGCCTGGAAGTCGATCCGGCGCCGGTTGGCCCAGCGCAGCCGGGCGCACAGCATGTGGAGGATGGCCCGCATGGCGTCCGGGTGGCGGGCGAGGAAGGTCTCCAGCGCCCGCACCTGGATGATCCGGGCGCTCACGTCGCTGCACGCGACGACCGTGCCGGACCTGGGGCGCTCCTCGAAGGCCGCCATTTCGCCGACCAGCTCACCCGCTATACGGACGGCGAGCAGCATGTCGTAGCCGCTCTCCGCGCTGGCGACCACTTTCACGACACCGCTGGTGACCAACAGGACGTGCCGGCTCTCCTCGCCCTGTTGCAGTAGTGCCCGATGTGGCGGATAGGTGATCGGGGTTCCCTGGTCCAGGAGTTCGTCACGTGTCGTATTCCGTAACAGGCCGAGAAAGGTGGACGGCGGCCAAGCGCGATTCACCAGCACCCCCGACGATCTCCGCGGCGCAGCGCGCCATCCAAATGCCTGACCATGCTGCCGCCGAGCGGTGTTCCCGCACACGGCCAGAACGGCATGTGGCCTGTTTTCTCGCTTCCCAGCCGGAATTGACCGAATGGGTGTTCTTTACACGAACAACTGATCCAGTTTTCGCCGGGGCGCGGGGCGCGCTCCCGGGAAGGCGGAGGTCGGGGCGTCCACGGGGGCGACGGGCCCGGGATCCCGCACCGAGCACACTTGCGGTGGAATTTAGGTAAGCCTTACCATATTCACTCGCACCACTCAGGGCCTCGACCGTCCCACCGGTCGGCCCGCGGCGAGCGCTCCACCGACGCAGCCTGGCCGTTCCTCCCCCAGCGCCCCAGGGGCCTGGGAGGTACCCCCAGCCGCAAACGCTCACAGGACCGCACTTGAATCACTCCGCCTTCGGTCTGTACGACCCTGCCCGCGACCACAGTGACTGCGGCGTCGGCTTCCTCACCCGTCTCGACGGGGTACCGAGCCATGACGTCATCCGCAAGGGCCACGAGGCGCTCTGCGCCATCCCGCACCGGGGCGGCGCCTCCGCCGAGGGCGTCGGTGACGGCGCGGGCGTGAGCGTCGACCTGTCGGTGGAGTTCTTCCGCGCGATCACCGGCGAGAACCTGCGCGCCGGGCACTTCGGCGTCGCCAACTGCTTCGTGCCGACCGACTCCGGGCGCCGCGACAGCGCCGTCGAACTGGTCGGGCGCTGTATCGCCGAGCAGGGCTTCGAGACGCTGCTCGTGCGTGACGTGCCCGTGGACCACTCCGTCGCCCGGCCCGCCGCCGAGCCGTACCAACTGCCCATCGCGCAGTGGGTGTTCCGGGCGCCCAGCACCTGGGAACGATCCGAGGTCGACGCCGCGGCCAACCGTGCCCTGCTCGCCGTCGAAGCCGTCGCCTACGCCGACGACGCCTCGTACGCCGGGCTGTACCCGCTCTCGCTCAGCGCGCGCACCCAGGTGCTCAAGGGGCGGCTCAACTCCGGTGAGGTCATCGGGTACTTCCGGGATCTCGGCGATCCCCGGCACTCCGTGCGGACGCTGTACTTCCACACCCGGTTCTCCACCAACACCGAGCCGCACCCGACCATGGCGCAGCCGTTCCGGCTCATGGCGCACAACGGTGAGCTCAACACCGACCGCAAGAACCGGCTCAGCGACGAGGCCCTCGCGCGGGCCCGCACCCGGAGCATCGTGCGTCCGCCGGGGCAGTCCGACTCCAGCCGGCTCGACCAGACCCTGCAGAGCCGGGTCTTCGACGACGGGCTCGACCTCGTCGAGGCCGTCGTGTCGCTCATGCCGCCCGCCTGGGAGAACGACCGCACGCTGCCCGACGGCGTACGGGACATGCTGGAGTACTTCTCCCTGTACGAGGAGAAGAACGACGGCCCGGCCGCCGTCATCTTCAGCGACGGGGACGTCGTCGGTGCCCGGCTCGACCGGCTCGGGCTGCGCCCGCTGCGTACCGTCGAGACCGCCGAGTACCTGATGGTGGCCTCGGAGGCCGGGCAGGTCGCCTTCCCGGACGACGAGGTCGTGCGGCGGGGCCGGATCGAGGCCGGCGGCATGCTCGTCGTCGATCACCGCACCGGGCGCCGGATGCGTACGCGCGAGGTGCTGGACGCCCTCGCCGCGCGGCGGCCGTACTCCGAACTGCTCGCCTCGGCCCGGGTGAACCTCGACGACCTGCCCGCTCCCGACTACTACCGCGGCACGACGACGCTCGGATACGACGGCGACCTCAGCCTCGCCGGGCGGTACGTGGCGTACTCGCTGAACCAGGAGAGCTTCCGGTTCATGCTCGACCCGATGCTCGCCGACGGGTCGGAGCGGATCTCGGCGATGGGGTACGGCAACGCCATCAACGCGCTCAGCGACACCGAGGGCGGCATGGCGAAGTACTTCTCGCAGCGGTTCGCCCAGGTGACGAACCCGCCGCTGGACAGCATCCGCGAGGCCGACGGCATGAGCATGCGGGTCGCCCTCGGGCCGAAGCCCGACGGGACCGGCAGCACCGACGGGCGGCAGCTCGTCGTGTCCTCGCCGGTGCTCGGGCACCTCGACATGGTCCGGCTCCGGGATCAGCGGATCGTTCCGCTTGAGCGCTTCGCCATGCTCTACGAGCCGGTGCGCGGCGACGAGAGCGCCAACGCCGACGCACTGCGGGCCGCGCTCGGCCGGCTCTGCGACGACGTCGAGCGGTTCGCCGCGCAAGGCGGTGGCATCGCGCTCCTCAGCGACCGGGCCGTCTCCTCCGCTCGCGCGCCGCTGCCCGTCATCCTCGCCGTCGCCGCCGTGAACCAGCGCCTCATCGAGACCGGGCTGCGCCTGCGCGTCTCGGTCGTCGCCGAGAGCGGCCAGCTGGCCTCCTCGCACCATGTCGCCACCGCGCTCGGCTTCGGCGCCTCCGCCGTCTACAGCCTCAGTGCCCGGCTGCGCGCCGAGGAGAGGTTCCCGAGCGCGCCCGCGCCCGCCGGTGAGATCACCGAGACCGACCGGGCGCTGGCCAAGTTCCGCAAGGCGGCCGAGAAGTCCCTCGCGAAGACCATGGGGCGGGTCGGGCTGTGCACCGCCGAGAGCTACATCGGCGGCGAGTTCTTCGAGCCGAACTACCTCGACACCCGCGACGACGTCTTCGCACGGGTCTTCCCGCACATGCAGGCCCCCGTCGGCGGGGTCGGGTTCGCGCGGATCGCGCAGGCCGCGACCGAGTGGCACGAGCGGGCCCGCACGGTCGGGAGCGAGCAGCAGATTCCGCTGCTCGGGCTGTTCAAGGAGCGGTCGGACGGGGCCGGGCACTCGTTCGGGGTCACCGCGGTGCGCGGCTTCGGCGACATGGCCGAGGAGCGGCCGGAGTTCGCCCGCCCGGCCGACTCGGACGCGCTGCGGCTGCTCACGCTGGGACAGCTCGACGACGCGTTCGGGATCACCGACGCCGCCTACCGGAACACCGGGTACGACGCCCTCAGCGACGCCGAGATCGACGCGTTCCGGATCACTCCCGGGTACCGCGCCTTCCTGCGCACGACGCACGAGGAGCGCTCGCGCCGGCCGTCGGCGCTGCGTGACGTGCTCGCGCTGCCCGCGGACGTCACCGGGCTGCGGACCCCGCAGGACTTCGCCCGTGAGCTGGGCCGGTTCTCGACGGGCGGCAACGCGAGCGTCACGGTGCGCGGGGTGGCCGGATCCGTCACGGAGCGGGCCGCCGACACCGTGACCGTCCGGCTGCGCCTCACCTCCCCGGGCCCCGACGGCACCGACCGGCACACCGCCCTCGCGGAGGGCCTCGCCCTCGCCCACCCCGGCGAGACCGAGACCCTCGAAGCGGGCCCCGGCGGCGTCCTCGTCACCGCCACCGGCACCGCCGCACGTCTGCTCACCCTGCTGCGCCACGCCCCCGACAGCGTGCCCCTCGACGACGTCCAGCCCGCCCACGAGATCACCCGCCGCCTCGCCTCCGGCGCGATGAGCCACGGCGCGCTCGTGGCGACCGCGCACGAGGCCGTCGCCCACGGCACCAACATGGTGGGCGCCCTGTCGAACAGCGGTGAGGGCGGCGAGCACCACACCCGGTACGGCACCATCCGCGGCTCCCGGATCAAGCAGTTCGCCTCCGGCCGGTTCGGGATCTGGGCGGGCTATCTCGCCGATCCGATGCTGCAGGAGCTGGAGATCAAGATCGGGCAGGGGGCCAAGCCGGGCGAGGGCGGTCAGCTGCCCGCGCCCAAGGTCACCGTCGACATCGCGGCCGCGCGCGGCGGCACCCCGGGCATCGAGCTCATCTCGCCGCCGCCCCACCACGACACGTACTCGATCGAGGACCTCGCGCAGCTCATCCACGACTGCAAGGCCGCACGGGTACGGGTGATCGTGAAGCTGGTGTCCTCGGAGGGCATCGGCACCATCGCGGTCGGCGTCGCCAAGGCCGGCGCGGACGTCATCAACGTCGCCGGGAACACCGGCGGCACCGGCGCCGCGGCCGTCACCAGCCTCAAGTACGCCGGACGGTCGGCGGAGATCGGCGTCGCCGAGGTGCACCAGGCGCTCGTCGCGAACGGGCTGCGGCAGAAGGTCGTCCTGCGCTGTTCCGGCGCCCACCAGACCGGCGGTGACGTCGTCACCTCGGCGCTGCTCGGTGCCGACAGCTTCGAGTTCGGTACGACCGCGCTGATGATGCTCGGCTGCGTCATGGCGAAGAACTGCAACGTGAAGTGCCCCGCGGGGCTCACCACGAACCCCGAGGTCTTCGAGGGCGATCCGCGCGCGCTGGCGCAGTACCTGCTCAACATCGCGCACGACGTCCGGCAGATCCTCGCCCGCCTGGGGCTGCGGTCCCTGCGGGAGGCCCGGGGGCGCACGGACCTGCTCCAGCTCCTCGACCACCCGGCGAGCGTGGGGCGGCTCGACGTGCGGCGGCTGCTCGCGCGCGTGCCCGAGAAGGTGGTGGCGGACCCGGAGTACCTGGAGAAGGACTTCACCACCGACGACACCCTGATCGGGCGGGTCAGGGCAGCGCTCCTCGACCGGCGCGAGCCGGCCACGCTCATCGAGGGCATCCGCCTCGGCAACAGCGACAAGTCGGTCGGCGGACAGCTCTCCGTCGACGTCGAGCGGCTCCTCAACCACCAACTCGACGCGGACGCACCCGCGATCACCACCGACGACCGCGGCCGTCGCCGCCTCGTCGACGGCGCCGTCCACATCCGCACCACCGGGTCCGCCGGTCAGTCGTACGGCGTGTTCTGCAACGACGGCATCACCCTCGAACACACCGGCACCGCCAACGACGGCGTCGGCAAGAGCCAGAGCGGCGGCCGGATCGTCGTCCGCGCCCCGGGCGGCGGCAGCGCCGAGCGCGGCGGCAACGTGCTCGTCGGGAACTTCGCCCTGTTCGGCGCGACCGGCGGGCGGACGTTCGTGCAGGGCGAGGCCGGGGACCGGTTCGCCGTGCGCAACTCCGGCGCGACCGCGGTCGTCGAGGGCCTCGGCGACTTCGGCTGCGAGTACATGACCGGCGGCACCGTGCTCAACCTCGGCGGCTTCGGCAAGGGCCTCGGCAACGGCATGAGCGGCGGGTTCCTGTACCAGTACGACCCGTCGGGCGAGCTTCCCGGCCGGGTCAGCGCCGACTCGCTGCTCGTGTTCCCGGTGACCGACACCACGCATGGCACCTTCCACGAAGAAGTCGTACGCCTGCTGCTGACCTGGCACCTGGAAGCCACCGGATCTCCCCTGGCCGCACGGCTGTTGGAGAACTGGCCGAGCGAACGGGAGCACGTGTACTGCGGGATGCCGCGCGCCCTGCTGCTGTACCAGGACGCCGGGGAGATCCTCGCCGCGGCGACCCGCCCCCAGCTCCTCGACGAGCTGGCGACGTCGATCGCCACGGACAAGCTCCGGGCGTTCAAGGTCGACTACCGCGACCGGCGCACCGTGCTCGGCGGCCGTGCCCCGGCCTTCGGCGACCAGGGCAGCGACGACATGTTCTCGCTGCTGTCGTCGTACACGGTGCTCGGCGTCGCGCAGGACCTCGCCCTCCAGCGGGTGCCCGGAGCGAGCGGCCCGGACGATCCGCGGGTCGCCGAGGCCGTCCGGAACCTCGTGCTCACCGAGGACTTCTTCGTCAAGCAGCGCGTCGTGAAGTACCTGCGCGGCACGCTGGAGCGGTTCGCGGACGACGAGCTGGCCACGCTCATCGCCGTCAAGCGCCTCGACGACTACAAGCGCGCCCTGAAGCAGCGCAACAACCTCAGCGTGGACGCCCCCGGCACCTACGGCTGGATCGTCCACCAGAACGCGAAGAACGCCGGCCGGGTGCGCGCCGCCCGCTTCGACGAGCTGCTCGCGACCGCGGCGCTGGACGACCTCGCCGAACGCCACATCCACGCCCCCCAGCCCCCGACCGAGACGGTGACCGCGTGACCCTCATGCCCCCGACCGGGTCGCTCATCCCGGCCGACGCGCCGTTCTCCGCCCAGCAGGAGGCCTGGCTCGCCGGGTTCATCGCCGGGATCGCCGCCGCCGGACGCCGCAGCGGCGCCGCGGACGACGCGCCCGCCGCGACGATCGACGTCCTGTACGGCACCCAGACCGGGAACGCCGAGGTCCTCGCCGACGAACTGGTCGCCGGTGCTCGCGCCCGCGGCCTCGGCGGAACCGCCACCGCCCTCGACGACGTCACGCCGGAGCGGCTCGCCGCCATGTCCCACGTCGTGGTGGTGACCTCGACGTACGGCGAGGGCGAGATGCCCGACAACGCCGGGCTCTTCTGGGAGGCGCTCCAGGCCGACACGGCACCCCGGCTGGAAGCGCTGCGCTACGCGGTCCTCGGGCTCGGGGACCGCGGCTACGACGACTTCTGCCAGGCCGCGAAGCTCATCGACACCCGGCTGGAGCAGCTGGGGGCCACCCGGCTGCACGACCGCCTGGACTGCGACGTCGACTTCGAGGAGCCGGCCGCGCAGTGGACGGCGGGGGTCCTGGAGCGGCTGGCCGCCGAGACGGGTGCGAGCGCACCGGCCACGGAGGCGTCCCCGGCCGCCCCGTCCCGCTCCCGGTGGAACAAGCGCAACCCCTACCGTTCCCGGCTCGCCGTGAACCGTCTGCTGTCCTCGCCGCGCAGCGCCAAGGAGATCCGCCACTACGAGTTCGACCTCGGCGACAGCGGCATCACCTACGAGGCCGGGGACGCCCTGGCCGTCGTACCGGTGAACGCCGACGCTCTCGTCGCCACGCTGCTGGAACACCTGGGCGCCGCCGGTGACGAGGAGAGCGCCGAGCTGCTGCGCACCGGGCGCGAGATCCGCACCCCGTCGAAGGAGCTCATCGCCGATCTCGTGGACCGCGCCCCGTCGAGCGAACTCGCTTCGGTCGTCGCGCACGGCGACCGGTCCGACCTGGACTCCTGGCTGTGGGGCCGGGACGTGCTCGACCTGCTCCGGGACGCCGGTCCGGCGGCGCCGGGCCTCGCCGAACTGCTCCCGCTGCTCAGGCCCTTGCAGCCCCGGCAGTACTCGATCGCGTCGAGCCCGCTCGCCCACCCGGACCGCGTCCACCTCACGGTCGCGTCCGTCCGGTACGGCCGGTACGAGGGCGTCGCGTCGACCTACCTCGCGGACCGGGTGGACTCGGGGGTCGGCGTCTTCGTGCAGCCGAACGCCTCCTTCGGCGTCCCCGCGGACGACGACGCCCCGATGATCATGATCGGCCCCGGCACGGGCATCGCCCCCTTCCGCGGCTTCCTGCACGAGCGGGCCGCGCGGGGCGCCGCCGGACGCAACTGGCTGTTCTTCGGCGACCAGCACCGCGAGACCGACTTCGTGTACGAGGACGAGCTGACCGGCCTGCGCGAACGCGGCGTGCTCACCGAACTCGACCTCGCGTTCTCGCGCGACCAGGCCGAGAAGGTCTATGTGCAGACCCGGATGCGCGAGCGCTCGCGCGAGCTGTACTCCTGGCTGGAGGAGGGCGCGCACCTCTACGTCTGCGGTGACGCCTCCCGTATGGCGAAGGACGTCGAGGCGGCGCTGCTGGGCGTCATCGCCGGGCAGCGCGGACGCGGCGACGACGACGCGGCGGAGTACCTCGCGCGGCTGCGCCGGGCCAAGCGGTACGTACGGGACGTGTACTGAGCATGACGGACCATGATCCCCAGGCCCGGGGCGGCCACCACGGCTGTGCCTTCGAGGGGTGCTGCGGCAGGCGGAACAGCGGCGTGCGGCTGATCGACGCGCGGATGCCGGAGCTGGCGAGGTGCCTGACGCTCTTCCAGTACGTCCAGGCGGTCACCGGAGGCCCGGTCGCACGGATCGACCAGGCCGGCAGCTACGCGGTCCCGAGCCTGCGCGGCGAGGCGTTCGCCGTCCGGCCGGGCTCGATCGCCCTGCGTATCGACGGCGACGGCGTCACCTCGGCCGTGGTCGTACGGGAGGATGCCACCGGCTCGGTGGCGCTGCACCTGTTCGACGCGGACGGCCGGACCGCGCACCAGGGGCGGCTGCTCTCCGAGGGGGACCGGCTGCTGGCCGGGCTCGCTCGTACGGCCGACGCGGGGGCACCAGCTCCCCTGGCGTCCGCGGCCCCCGGGGTGCCGGCGTGGGAGTACGGCGACCAGCTCGCGCAGCTCGACGCGGTCCTCGCGGACGGCGGCCTCGCCCGGCGCGGGGGGTTCGACCGGTACCGGGGTGAGCACCGGGCGATCGAGGTCGGTGTCGTGCCCGCGGTGCTCGACCACGTCTGCTCCGTGGGCCTGCCGATCGGCGTCGCGGTGTTCGCCCCGGCGGCCATGCAGGCGTGCGGCGGCCGGGTGCACGTCACCGACCGGACCGCGGGCGGGCGGGTGTTCGCGGCGATCGCGGAGAGTTCGGTGGAGATCGACCTCGCGGGGGTCCGGGCGTGCCACCTCGTGCGTTCCACGGCGGCGCACGGCCCGACCTCGGCGATCGAGCTCGACGACGCCGACGGACGCTGCGTCGCGGTCATCACGCAGTTCGGGATCGTCGGAGAGGACGTCCACGCGGCGTGGGAGCACCTCGCGGCGTCGCTGCCCGACGCCTAGCCGGGCGGCCGCGCGGGCGGTGCGACCGCGTCGTCCGGCACCGGTCCCTCCCCTCGTGGGGACCGGTGCCGAACGGCGGGGAGGTGTCGATCCGCGCCGTCCCGCCTCAGCGGGTCAGTGCGGACCGAACAGGACCAGGGCGGCGCCGGGTGCGGGCAACTCGCGCGGAAGAAGATCCGGCGGAAGGTGTCCGAGAACATGCGGCGCCATGTGTGGGGTCTCCGGGCTCTGGAGCTGGTGGCCTGCCTGGGGGACGCGCGAGAGCTGCGCTCCTGCGTCGTGATCCTGCCAGCCGAAGGGCGTGGGCGAGGAGCGTCCGGTCTCCGGACGCCGCGTTTACCGCAGGTCAGCCGTATAAAGTGAGTTTTCCGGTCCGGATGTCCTGGTGCGGCGGAGTAAGGAAGGGGAGGCCTTGAGTTCCGACTCGGCGGCACGCACAGCCTTCGCGGAACGGCTCGCGCTGCTCTACAAGGAGGCCGGTAACCCTCCCCTGAAGAGTGTGGCCGAGGCGGTCGTACGGCTCCAGCGGGTCGACGAACGGGGGCGCCCGGTACGGGTGTCCGCTCAGCGGATCAGTGACTGGCGGCGGGCCAGGAACGTGCCCGCCCAGTTCGCCGCGCTGTCGGCCGTACTGCACGTCCTGATTCCGCAGGCGCGGCGCGCGCGGCCCACGCCCGTCTCCGCCGGACTGTACGACCTGGGCCAGTGGCAGCGCCTGTGGGCGCGGGCCACGTCCGGGGAAGAGGAAGAGCAGACTCCGGCCGTCGAGGCCCCCGCCGCGGCCGGCGGGGTGTGTCCGTACCGGGGGCTGGCCTCGTACCGGCAGGAGGACGCCCGGTGGTTCTTCGGGCGGGAGCGGAGCACCGACGCCCTGGTCGCCCAGCTGCGTGCCGTGGAGAAGACCGGCGGACTGGTCATGCTCGTCGGTGGCTCGGGGGCCGGGAAGTCCTCCCTGCTGAACGCCGGCCTCGTGCCCGCGCTACGCGACGGCGCGCTGGGCGGGAAGAGCGGCGGCCCGGCCGGCACGGTGGTGCAGCTCGTGCCGGGCGCCGATCCGCTCGGCGAGCTGACCCGTCTGATACCGGAACTCGCCGCTGTCGTCTCCTCCTCGGACGAGCCGGACGCGGGCGGCCCGGCCGGCCTCGACGGGCCGTACGAGAGCGGCGCCGACCCGCGATCCACGGACTTCGCGGACACCACCCGCGCCGCGGTCCTCGCCTGGGCCCGGCGCGAAGCCTCCGCGGCCGGCCCCGGCCACCCTTCCGACGCCCCCGACGTCCCCGCCGCCCCGGCCGTGCTCATCGTCGACCAGTTCGAGGAGACCTTCACCCTCTGCCCCGACGAAGCCGACCGCCGTACCTTCATCCGGCTCCTGCACGCCGCCTGCACCCCGGCCGGACCCGGCGGCCTCCCACCCGTCCTCGTCCTGCTCGGCATCCGCGCCGACTTCTACGAGCAGTGCCTGGCCCACCCCGACCTGGCCGACGCGCTCCAGCACCGGCACATGGTGCTCGGGCCGCTCACGACGCCGGAGTTGCGGGAGGCGGTGACCGGGCCGGCCAAGGCCGTGGGGCTGGAGCTGGAGCCGGGGCTGGCGGAGCTGATCGTGCGGGAGGTGAGCGCCGACGGGCCGCGCGGCACCCATGACGCGGGGGTGCTGCCGCTGCTGTCGCACGCGCTGCTCGCCACCTGGCAGCGGCGCAAGGCCGGGCGGCTGACGCTCGCCGGGTATCGCGCGGCCGGAGGGATCCAGGGGGCCGTCGCCGCCACCGCCGAGCGCGCCTGGTCCGGCCTCGACCCGGCGGCGCGGACGGCCGCGCGGCTGCTGCTGCTCAGGCTGGTCCGGCTCGGCGAGGACACCGCCGCGACCCGGCGGCGCGGGACGCGACGGCAGCTGGCGGCGGAGTCGACGGATCCCGGCAAGACGGAGGAGTCGCTCGAAGCGCTGGTCCGGGCGCGGCTGGTCACGCTGGACGCGGAGACCGTGGAGATCACGCACGAGGCGCTGCTGCACGCCTGGCCGCGGTTGCGGGACTGGATCGACGAGGACCGGCAGGGCAACCTGCTGCGCCAGCGGCTGGAGGAGGACGGCCGGGCCTGGGAGGGCTCGAACCGTGACTCGTCGCTGCTGTACCGGGGGTCCCGGCTGGAGCAGGCGCACGGCTGGGCACGGTCCGCCGGGGACACCTTCCTCACCCGGAGCGCGGTGGAGTTCCTGGCCGCCGCGGTCAGGCTGCGCCGGCGCACCGTCTGGATCATGCGGAGCGCGGTCGCGGCGCTGGTCGCGCTGGCGATGCTGGCCGTCGGCGCGGCGGTGGTCGCCTGGCAGCAGCGCGACGACGCCGTCTTCGCGCAGGTACTCGCCGAGGCGGACCGGTTCCAGTACACGGACCCGTCGCTGTCCGCCCAGCTCGACCTCGTGGCGCACCGGCTGCGCCCCGACGACGAGGACACCACCAGCAGGCTGATCTCCATCGTGAACGCCCCGCTGGCCACCCCTCTGCGCGGCCACACCGGCGCCGTCTACCTCACCACGTTCAGCCCGAACGGCAAGCTCCTGGCCACCGCCAGCTACGACCGGACCGTACGGCTGTGGAACGTGGCCGACCCCGAGCGGCCCCAGCCCCTGGGCAAGCCCCTGACCGGGCACAAGAGCTGGGTGAGCAGCGCGGTCTTCAGCCCCGACGGCCGCACCCTGGCCAGCGCCGCCGACGACGGCACGGTCCGGCTGTGGGACGTACGGGACCCGGGCCGGCCACGTCCGCTCGCCGCGCCCCTGACCGGCCACGACGGCACGATCTACCTGGTCGCCTTCAGCCCGGACGGCCGCACCCTCGCCTCCGTCGGGGAGGACCGGACCGTGCGGCTGTGGGACGTGGCCGACCCCGAGCGGCCCAGGGCCCTCGCCACGCTGACCGGTGCCGGGGCCGCCGTCAGGTCCGTGGCCTTCAGCCCCGACGGCAGGACGCTGGCGGCCGGGGGTGACGACGACACCATCCGGCTGTGGGACCTGGCCGACCGGGGGCGGCCGGAAAAGCTCTCCGAGCTGACCGGGCACACCGGCCTGGTCCACTCCGTCGCCTTCAGCCCGGACGGCCGCACCCTCGCCAGCGGCAGCTCCGACGACACCATCCGGCTCTGGGACGTCACCGACCCACGCCGCGGCACCCAGCTGGGCGCACCCCTGACCGGGCACACCGGCCCCGTCTGGTCGGTGGCGTTCAACCCCGCCGGCACCATGCTCGCCGCCGCCAGCGCGGACAGCACGGCGAGCCTGTGGAACGTGCGCGACCCGGCGTATCCCTCGCAGGTCGGCGAGCCCCTCGCGGGCGCCAGCGGGGAGATGTACGCGCTCGGGTTCAGCCCCGACGGCCGCACCCTCGCCACCGGCAGCGGCGACAGCAAGGTGCGCCTGTGGTCGATCCCCACGTCGGACATGGTGGGCGGCAACGGGGCGTTCCGCCCGGACGGCAAGGTGCTCGCGACGGCCGCGCGTGACGGCGGGATCCGGCTGTGGGACGTACGGGATCCCGCCCGGCCGGTGGCACTGAGCAAGCCCTTCCTGCCCGGGGACACCGGCCAGCGCTCCCAGGTGTTCTCGCCCGACGGCCACACGCTCGCGGTGACGACGGGCGAGCAGAGCGTGCGCCTGTGGAACGTCAGGGACCCGGCCCATCCGTTTCCCTACGACTCCCCCATCCTGCTGCGCACCCGGTTCATGGGCCCCGACGCGCTGGCGTACAGCCCGGACGGGCGCACGCTCGCCACCGCCTACGACGACCGCACCATCCGGTTGTGGAACGTCAGCGACCCCGCCCGTGTCGTGCCGCTCGGCCCGCCCATCACCGGGCACACCGGCTACATCAACTCCCTCACCTTCAGCCCGGACGGCCGCACCCTCGCCAGTGGCAGCGCGGACGCGACCATCCGGCTGTGGAAGGTGACCGACCCCCGGCGTCCCACCCTGCTCGGCGCGCCCCTCACCGGCCACACCGGGCCCGTCAACGCGCTCGCCTTCCGACCGGACGGCCACACGCTGGCCAGCGGCGGCGACGACGACACCGTGCGCCTCTGGGACGTCACCGACGCGCGCGCGGCGACCCCGCACGGCGACCCGCTCACCGGCCACACCGAGGCGGTCGTCTCCCTGACGTTCAGCAAGGGCGGGCGCTATCTGGCCAGCGGCGGCAACGACAACACGGTCCGGCTGTGGAACGTCGCCAGCCCCTCGGACGCCTCGCCCATGGGCCAGGCGATGAGTCCCAACGCCAAGACGGGCAACTTCCTGTCGTTCAGCCCCACGAGCCACATGCTCGGCGTCTCCAGCGGCACCGACACCGTCCGGCTGTGGAACCTGGACGTCGACCAGGCGATCCGCCGCGTCTGCGCGAGTACGCGGGGCGTGCTGACCCGGGAGAAGTGGCACGAGTACCTGCCCCGGCTGTCGTACGAACCGCCGTGCGCGACGTAGAGGCGCCTTCGCGCGCTGCGCTCCGTGACGGAGCCGGGACGCAAGTGACATGACGGTGGTTCGGCGGACAGCGGTTTCCGTGATCCCGATCACAACCCCTCCTCGCAGCGGATCAGGCGGCTCCCGTGAGGCAGGCAGCCTTGTTAGTGTGGGCGCAGCCCGATCGCTGGTGCATCCCCCGTCGCCAGCGGTCGGGCCTTCGCATGTCCGCGACGCCCGGGGCGGCAGGGCCCGCCCCGACCGGCACGCCCTCGTGAGGAGTCGTACGCTGATCGTGTCTGACCCCGGACAACGAGCCGGTGACCGCCAGTGCCGAAGGCGTACGAAGTGATCACGGACGAACCGCGCCGCACCCGCGGTGCGATGCTCCGCGACAACCACCGCCACCAGTGGGAGAAGGACCGGGCCCGCCGCCCGCTCCCCACGCGGGCCGCGACCGGGGCCACCGAGCACGAGACCGGCCTTCGGGTGCGGGACCTCGTCTTCCACGCCCGCTACCGCGAGGTCGCCGCTCCCTGGGAACTCGCGCACGTCTTCGGCGTACCGGAGGGCAGCCCCCTCCTGGAGCGCACCTACCGGACACGCTGCGCCGCCGAGAGCGCCCCGTTCAGCCTGGTGACGTCCTACCTGGTCCGCGACATGATCGCCGCCAATCCCAAGCTGCTGGACGCCGCCAACGAGCCCTGGCCGGGCGGCACCCAGAACCAGCTCTACACGGTCGGCATCGAGGTCGGCCGGGTCGAGGAGCGGGTCACCGCGCGGCCGCCGACGGCGAGCGAGACCCGGGAGCTGGGTCTGCCGCCGGGGACGTCGGTGATCCTGCTGCGCAAGACGTCGTACGACATCGCCGGCCGCGCCGTGGACCTCTCCGAGGTCACGCTGCCCGGCGACCGCGCCGAGCTGCTGTTCACCACATCCCTGGAAAGGTGGTGAGTGCCGCTGTGCCCCGGCGCCTCATCGTCGTCACCGCTGTCCACGGCCCGTCGGCGATGTTCCTGCCCGAGGCCCACAGGTCGCTGTGCGCACAGGAGTTGCCCGCGGGCTGGGAGTGGCACTGGGTGATCCAGGAGGACGGGCAGACCGACGAGGTCCGCCCGTACGTCCCCGACGACACGCGCGTGACGTTCCGTCAGGGCCGCCCCGGGGGCCCCGGCGTCGCGCGCACCATCGCGCTCGCGCACACCGAGGGCGAGTACGCGAAGATCCTGGACGCCGACGACCAGCTCGCCCCGGGGACACTCGCCCGCGACCTGGCCGCCCTGGAGGCCGACCGCGCCATCGGCTGGACGACCTCCCGGGTCCTGGACCTCCTGCCGGACGGCTCCACGGCCGGTTTTCCCGGCGACCCCGACGAAGGGCCGATCGAACGGGGCGCCGTACTCGACTTCTGGGCGGCGAACGACTTCCGCGCCCAGGTCCACCCGGCGACCCTGTGCGTACGCCGGGACCTCCTGCTCGCGCTCGGCGGCTGGATGGCGTTGCCCGCCTCCGAGGACACGGGCCTGCTGCTGGCGCTCAACTCCGTGAGCCGGGGCTGGTTCTCGGCTCGGGTGGGGCTGCTCTACCGGAAGTGGGAGGGGCAGGCGACGGGGCAGGCGTCGCACGTCGACCCCGGGGAGCGGCGGGCGCGCATGGCGGTGGTGGAGGCCAGGGCACGGGCGTTGGGGTCCTTCGGGTGGCGGTATCCGTAGGGCGGGTGGCCGCCGCTACGCCCCCGCCCGCTCCCGCGACCGCCTCCCGAGCAGTTCCGCCAGCCCCCGCCGCGTGGCGGCCAGGACGACCCGGTCCTCCTTCTTCAGGACGCAGGAGTCGGGCAGGTCCCACACCCACCCCGACGCACCGCCCTCGCGGGGGGTCTCGTACGCCTCCTCCACCGCCGGCTCCTCCCGGCCGCCGTCGCGGCGTTCGTCCCGCGCGGTCCGGTCCAGTGCCAGCACCCGCCAGGCGCCCGCCCGGAAGGCCTCGCCGACGGTCTTGTCCTCAAGCTGTGGATGACCGGCCACATCCACCGCCGCGAACAGCAGCACCCGCCGTTCGACGGGGATCGCCCCCAGGATCTGGCGGCCCATCATCGCCCCGGCGAACGCGGGCGCGGCCAGATGGGTCACGCTGCGGCTGCGGGTGGACGCGTGGGGGTGCGCGGCGCGCAGGGTGCGGTAGACGGCGGTGGCGAAGTCGTCGTCGTACAGGCGCAGGACCACCCGCAGGTCGGGGCGGACGGAGCGGGCGTACAGGGCGGCCTCCAGGTTCGTGGTGTCCGCGCTGGTCACCGCGAGGAGCGCGTGCGAGCGGTGGATCTTGGCGGCCTCCAGGACGCCCTCCTGAGTGACGTCCCCGAGCACCACCGGCACCCGCAGCCGGCGCGCCGTCGCCATCCCGCGTGCCTCCGGGTCGGACTCGACGCACACGACGGGGATGTGCAGCTCCCGCAGCCGGGTCAGCACCCGGGTGCCGATCTTGCCCAGGCCGAGCAGGACGACATGGCCGCCCAGCCCGCGCGGCGGTTTGCGCAGCGCGGAGGCGGTGCGGAAGGTGCCGAGGGCCTCCAGCACCGCGGCGAGCAGCACCGGAAGGAGCAGCAGGCCGGTCAGCCCGGACAGCAGCTGGAGGATCTGGCGGGCCATGGACTGGTGGAGGGCGGGTTCGTTGATGGCGAAGAGGTCCAGGAGGGTCATGTACGTCGCGTACAGCGGGTGTTCCCCGGTCACCACCGTCAGCGCCACGGCCAGCGCCGCGACACACCCCACCATCCCGGCCAGCGACCACCTGAGCCGCCGCGAGAACAGGGAGCCGAACGACGGTACGACGCTCCGGCCCGACGGCAGTGACGGGCCCGCGTACGACACCTGTTCCAGGACGACGGTCCCGCGGCCCCTGGCCCGCTGTACGGCCGCCTCGTCCGGCAGCAGCAGCGGGCCCTGCTCCCCGCTGCCCTCCGAACCGTCCGTTCCCGCCGGGTCGTTGCTGGTCGTGGACAGCAGGGCCAGCGTGGCCAGTCCGGGTGGGGGTGTCTGCCCCGGCCGCGAGGGCTGGCGCTCCACCGCGCGCAGCAGCAGGCCGTCCGTCTGGACGACCTTGGTGGTGCCGGCGACGGCGGTGGCGGCCAGCGCGGGCGCGGCCGTGTCGGCGTCGGACAGGACGGTCGTGGAGGCGTCCAGGCCGGCGTCTCCCACGCCGGTCGCCAACGCGGCGGCCTGGTCGAGGAGTTCCTCGATGTGCTGGCCCAGCCGGCGGTTGTACAGGCGCAGGACGAGCCGCAGACGGGGGTTGAGGCGGCGGGCCGTGAGGGCGGCGCGGATGTTGGTCTCGTCGTCGTCATAGACGAGGGCGAGCGCGGCGGCCCGTTCCACCCCCGCGTCGGCGAACGCGGCCTCGGTGGCCTCGGCTGCCTCCACCACCCGGATGCTCCCGGCCGCCTCGTTGTGGCCGGCTCCGCCGCCCGCGCGGCCCACGGCCGCGGTCACCGCCCCGAGCAGCGCCGCCGACGCGGCCCTGGCCCGGCCCACGACGGGTGGCCGTACCGTGCGCTCGGAGGGTGGCACGACGAGCGTGACCTGTTCTCCGTACACACCGCGCAACTCGGCGGCCAGCCGGTGCGCGAGACCGTCGTCGCCGCAGACCACCATGTGCGCGGCCGTGTCACTGCTCAAGCCCTGATTCGGAACGCTCCCCACGAGGGAAGAGACTGCCGCATGGTGACGGTGGTTCCAGAGGCGGCCCGCCGCCGACCGGACCTTGGTGACCGAACCTCCGCCGAACCTCCGCGACTGAACGCGCACGCTCCGCGGTCCGTACTGGAGGGGAGGGAAACCAGCGCCCTTCCGCACCACCGGAGGTACCTCGCCCGTGGCGATCACCAAAGCGGCCCCGCAGGAGACCGGCGGGACCGGGCAGGAGGGCCGGCACCTCGACTCCCCTCTCCTCCTCACCATGCTCATGGTCGTGCTGGTGCTCCTCCAGAGCCCGATCCGCCGCGCGCTCTCCGCGCCGGTCATGCAGAGCTGGACCACGGTGTTCGTGGCGGTGATGGTCCAGGCGCTGCCCTTCCTGGTCCTCGGCGTGCTGCTCTCGGCGGCGATCGCGGTGTTCGTCCCGCCGTCCTTCTTCGCCCGGGCCCTGCCCGGCCGCCCGGCCCTCGCCGTGCCGGTCGCCGGAGTCGCGGGCGCGGTGCTGCCCGGCTGCGAGTGCGCGTCCGTGCCGGTGGCCGGAGCGCTGGTCCGGCGCGGTGTCACCCCGGCCGCGGCGCTGACGTTCCTGCTGTCCGCCCCCGCGATCAACCCGATCGTGCTGACGGCGACGGCCGTCGCCTTCCCCGGCAACCCGGAGATGGTCCTCGCCCGCCTGGTCGCCAGCCTGCTGGTGGCCTGCGCGATGGGCTGGCTGTGGCTGCGCCTGGGCCGTACGGACTGGCTGAAGCCGCCGTCCCACCCGTCCCACGACGGCCGGAGCAGGGGCGAGGCGTTCTGGAGCTCCGTCCGGCACGACGTGATGCACGCCGGCGGGTTCCTGGTGGTCGGGGCGATGGCGGCGGCGACGCTCAAGGCGGTGGTCCCGGAGACATGGCTGAGCACGGCGGCCGACAACCCGGTGCTGTCGGTCCTCGCCCTCGCGGTCCTCGCGGTGGTGCTGTCGATCTGTTCGGAGGCGGACGCCTTCGTGGCGGCGTCGCTGTCCCAGTTCTCGCTTACCGCCCGGCTCGCCTTCCTCGTCGTGGGCCCGATGATCGACCTGAAGCTGTTCGCGATGCAGGCGGGCACCTTCGGCCGCGCCTTCGCCCTGCGCTTCGCGCCGGCCACCTTCGCGCTGGCCGTCGTCGTGTCGGTGCTGACCGGGTGGGTGATCCTGTGAACCGCCAGGCCCAGTCGGCAGTGCTGTTCCTGCTCGGCGCGTCCCTGTTGCACGCGGGCACCACCGACCTCTATCTGCGGTACGTCAAGCAGGGCCTGCGCCCGCTGGTGCTGGTGTCCGGCGCGGTGCTGATCGCGGCGGCGGTGGCGACGGTCTGGTACGAGCGCAAGCGGGCCCGGCGGCACAAGGGGCCCGCGGCCGAAGAGGGACACGCCCACCGCGAACCCCGCGTCGCCTGGCTCCTCGTCCTCCCCCTCTTCGCCCTGATCCTGGTCGCCCCGCCCGCCCTCGGCTCCTACAGCGCCACCCGCACCGGCACGGCCCTCCAGGAACCCCTCGCCTACCCGGCCCTCCCGGCCGCCGACCCCCTGCCCCTCAGCGTGGTCGACTACGCGGGCCGCGCCGTCTACGACCACGGCCGTACCCTGCGTGACCGCCGCGTTCAGCTCACCGGCTTCCTGGCCCTGGACCGCGACGGCACCCCCTACCTCGTCCGCATGGCCCTCAACTGCTGCGCCGCCGACGCCCAGCCGGTCAAGGTCGCCCTCACCGGCCAGGTCCCACCGGTCCTCCAGCCGGACACCTGGCTACGGATCACCGGCACCTACACCCCACGCCGCGCCACGGACCCGGTCAACGGCGGCCCGATCCCGTTCATCGAGGTCACGCAGGCGAAGCCGGTGACGGCGCCGGCGGATCCGTATGACGAGAGCTGGAACAGCTGACGCGTGCTCTCTCTTGCCGCTCCCCAGGACGCGCCCTAACCTGAAGCTAAATCTGATGGACCGTCAGATTTAGCGCTTCAAGGCACCGGCAGGCAGCAGCGCAGCAGCCAGGAGGTAGGCGTGGCCAGTACCGAGAGCGGCACGAAGGACCTGCCCAAAGTCATCAGCGTGGACGATCACGTGATCGAGCCCGCGCATCTCTTCGAGACCTGGCTCCCGGCCAAGTACCGGGACCGGGGCCCGAAGCCACTCACCGCCGGGATCGGCGAACTCGAGTACGTCGGCGGGAAGTACCGGTTCACCACGGACCCGCAGGGCCAGATCACCGACTGGTGGGAGTACGAGGGCGGCCTCTTCCCGTACAAGCGCATCATCGCCGCCGTCGGCTTCTCCCGGGACGAGATGACCCTCGACGGCATCACGCGCGAGCAGATGCGGCGCGGCTGCTGGGACCCGAAGGCCCGGCTGGCGGACATGGACGTCAACCACGTCGAGGCCTCGCTCTGCTTCCCGACCTTCCCGCGGTTCTGCGGGCAGACCTTCGCGGAGGCCAAGGACAAGGAGGTCGGGCTCGCCTGTGTGCGCGCCTACAACGACTGGATGGTCGAGGAGTGGTGCGGCGACAGCGGCGGCCGGCTGATCCCGCTGTGCCTGATCCCGCTGTGGGACATCGACCTCGCGGTCGCGGAGATCCACCGGAACGCGGCGCGCGGGGTGCGCGCCGTGACGTTCAGCGAGATCCCGACGTATCTGGGGCTGCCGTCCATCCACTCCGGCTACTGGGACCCCTTCTTCGCGGCCTGCGAGGAGACCGGCACGGTCGTCAACATGCACATCGGGTCCTCGTCCCAGATGCCGGCCGCGTCGCCGGACGCCCCGCCCGCCGTCCAGGCCTCGCTGAGCTTCAACAACGCCATGGCGTCGATGATGGACTTCCTCTTCTCCGGGGTCCTGGTGAAGTTCCCGCGGCTGAAACTGGCTTACAGCGAGGGCCAGATGGGCTGGATCCCGTACGCCCTGGAGCGCGCGGACGACGTCTGGGAGGAGCACCGGGCCTGGGGCGGCGTGAAGGACCTGATCCCGGAGCCGCCGTCGACGTACTACTACCGCCAGATCTTCTGCTGCTTCTTCCGCGACAAGCACGGCATCGAGGCGATCGAGACGGTCGGCGTCGACAACGCCACCTTCGAGACGGACTATCCACACGTCGACTCGACCTGGCCGGAGACGAAGCGGGTGGCCCAGGAGCATGTCGGCGGCCTCTCCGACGAGGTGGCGTACAAGCTGCTGCGCGGAAACGCGATCCGGATGCTCGACCTCGCCTTCGACCAAGGGGATTGAGGAGGGGCGGGGCGGGCGGAGAGGGACGAGGCAGAGCGGGGCGGGGCGCGGAGGGTTGAGCGGGTCCACCGGATGGGCAGTCCAGTCAGGAAAGTCCATGCCGGAGTGCGCACGACGGGAGCGCGGATGAAGGTCTCCATCGACCCCAGCCTCTGTTACGGCTCGGCCGAGTGCGCGCATCGCGCCCCGTCGGTCTTCGAGTTCGTGGACGAGTACGGCGTCGTACGAGCGGGACGGGAGGACAGCGGCGACGATCCACAGGTGCGGGAGGCCGTCGAGAAGTGCCCGTCCCAGGCCATCTCCCTCACCGGTATCGGGTAGGAGGGCCTGCCCTCCGGGCCCGCCCCCACCACGCCGAGCGGCCTGCCGCTGTCAGCATGGGAGGGGCGGGGCCGTGTCGTCCGAAGGCGCTGCCCCGGACCCCCGCGCCGAGGTCAGGGCCGGTGCGGAGCCTTCAGGTGCCGCTCCGCGAAGTCCAGTTCCAACTGCACCTGCTTGATGCGCTCGTCCACCACCAGTGACCCGTGCCCCGCGTCGTACCGGTACACCTCGTGCACCGCCCCGCGGGCCTGGAGCCGCTTCACGTAGTTGTCGACCTGCCGGATGGGGCAGCGCGGGTCGTTCACGCCCGCCGAGATGTAGACCGGTGCCTTCACCTGGTCGACGTATGTCAGGGGTGACGATGCCTCGAACCGCTCCGGGACCTCCTCGGGTGTGCCGCCCAGGAGGGTGCGGTCCATGGCCTTCAGGGCCTCCATCTCGTCGTGGTAGGCCGTGACGTAGTCGGCGACCGGCACCGCGGCGATGCCCAGCGTCCAGGCGTCCGGCTGGGTGCCGAGGCCGAGGAGGGTGAGGTAGCCGCCCCATGAGCCGCCGGTGAGGATCAGGCGGGACGGGTCGGCCAGGCCGGACGTCACCGCCCAGTCGCGCACCGCCGCGATGTCCTCCAGCTCGATCAGCCCGACCCGGTGCTTGAGCGCGTCCGTCCACGCGCGCCCGTAGCCCGTCGAGCCGCGGTAGTTGACCCGGACCACCGCGTACCCGTGGTCCACCCAGGCCGCCGGGCCCGCCGCGAACGCGTCGCTGTCGTGCCAGGTCGGTCCGCCGTGGATGTCGAACACGGTCGGGAGCGGGCCCTCGGTGCCGGCCGGCCGCTGCACCAGCGCGTGGATGCGGCCGCCCGGCCCCTCCACCCACACGTCCTCCACCGCGACCGAGCCGGGGGACTTCAGGCCGGGCGGATCCAGCACCACCCGGCCCGTCGTGGACCGCACCGCGGACGGCTCCGCCGCCGACGACCACAGGTACTCCACACTGCCGTCCGGGCGGGCCGTCGCCCCCGACACCGATCCCGTGGGAGTCGGGACGCGCACCAGCTCACGCCCGGCCAGGTCGTACCGGAAGAGCTCGCTGCGCGCCTCGAAGCTGTGCGCGATCAGCAGGGCGGCCCCGTCCGGATACCACTCCGCGCTGACGTCACCCGGCAGCTCCAGCGCGAGGTCGGTCTCCTCCCCCGTCGCCACGTTCCACACGAGCGGCTCCCAGCGGCCGCGCCTCTGGTGGCCGATGAGCAGGCGCGTGTCGCCGTCGACCGGGGCGAAGCCCAGGACCTCCAGGCCCAGTTCCTCGGTGCCGCCCTTGGTGTCGTCGAGTTCGGCGACCGCCGTGCCGTCGGGGCGCAGGACGCGCAGCGCCGAGTGCATCGCGTCGCCGTGCTCGGTGTGCTCGACGGCGATCAGCGAGCCGTCGTGCGAGAGGTCGCCGACGCCGGCGGACTCACGGTGGCGGTAGATCTCCGCCGGGGGCTCGCCGGAACGGGCCACATGGATCGTCGTACCGTCCTCGTCCGTCGAGCGGCCCACGATCGCCGTACGCCCGTCCCGGCCGAGGGCGAGGCCCGCCGGGTACGACGGGTCCAGGCCCGGCGCGGCGAGCTCGTCCTCCCCGCCGGGGAACGGCTGACGGCGCCACACGCCGAACTCGTCGCCGTCCTTGTCGTCGAACCACCAGATCCACGCGCCGTCCGGGGAGAGCACCCCGTCCGTCGTGCCGTTCGGCCGGTCGGTCACCTGGCGCTGCTCGCCCGTCGAACGGTCCCAGGCGTACAGCTCGTACGTCCCTGTGGCGTTCGACACGAACAAGGAGCGGTCCGGTGCGTCCTCCGCCCAGTCGGGCAGCGACACCCGAGGCGCCCTGAAGCGCGTCTCCCAGTCCGGCGTGGCCTTGTCCGCCATGCCCTTGTCCTGCATGTGGTGATCCCGCGAATCGGACCCGTGGCTCTCAGTCATGGCCCCATAGTGCCTGGCCCCGCCGACAATCCGCTGGCGAGGCCCCCAGCCTGTGGATAACTTTCACGCCCCCGCTGTCAGTGCCGGGAGCATCTCGTCGAGCGGTACCGACCCCACGGCCGGGCCCTGTGGAGGAGCCCCGTACCTTTGAGGGCGTGTACCGGTTTCTGCTGACGCCCCGTTGGTGGGGGATCAACGTCTTCGTGCTGCTCGCCATCCCCTTCTGCGTGTTCATGGGGTCGTGGCAGCTGAGCCGGTTCGAGGCGCGCGTGCAGGACCACCGCACCGCCGGCGAGCTGGCCGAGAAGGCCGAGCACGAGGCTCCCCGTCCGCTCGCCGAGCTGCTGCCGGTGGACAAGGCCACGTCGGGCAGGCAGGCCACCGCGAGCGGCCGGTACGGCGAGCAGCTGCTCGTGCCCGACCGGGAGCTCGACGGCAGGCAGGGCTTCTACGTCCTGACGTTGCTGCGCACCGACGACGGCCGGGCACTGCCGGTCGTGCGGGGCTGGCTGCCCGGCGACGCCGACCGGGCCGAGGCGCCCGCCGCGCCCACCGGCGAGGTCACGGTCACCGGCGCGCTCCAGGCGTCCGAGGTGCCGGGTGAGAACGGCGTTCCGGCGCGCGGCGGTCTGCCGTCCGGCCAGACGGCGGCGATCAGCGCGGCATCGCTGGTCAACCTGGTCTCCTACGACGTCTACGACGCCTGGATCACCCTCGCCAAGGCCGACTCGGGCATGAAGCCGGTACCGGTGACCGCCGCCAACGACACCGGCCTCGACCTGAAGGCGTTCCAGAACCTCGGCTACACCGGCGAGTGGTTCGTCTTCGCGGGCTTCGTGGTCTTCATGTGGTTCCGCCTGCTCCGCCGCGAGGTGGAGTCCATCCGGGACGCGGAACTGGGACTGGTGGCGGACGAGACGGCCGCCGTTCCCGCGGCCGGCCGGCCCGGGGAACCGACCGGGAAGCCGGCCGAGAACCCGGCCGGGGACCAGCCACAGCAGCCGACGAACGCCTAGCGCGCCGGGGCGCGAAGCGTCCGCTACGCCCCTGCCAGCAGGCCCGTCCAGTAGATGTTGCCCGCGCACGCGTTGGACACCGTCACCGAGGCCGTCGTGCCCGCCTCCGCCGTGTTGGAGATCGTGACGCTGCCGTCGGCCGTGCCCTCCGCGGCGAGCATCTGGGTCGACGTGCCGGTGTCACCGCCCGTGGAGGTTCCCTCGGTCGCGCCGGTGGGGTTCTCGGTCGGGGTCGGGTCCGGGGACGGTTCGCCGCCGCCCGTGCTGCCGCCGGTGTTCTCGCCCGTCGACGGACAGGTCTCCGTGGGGATCCAGGCGAACTTCACCTGGTAGGAGTCGCCCGGCTTGAGAACGAGCGAGGCAAGCTCCTGGGACGGGTCGGGCAGACCGGCCGCCGGGTCACCGGCGACGTGCCGGACCGGGGCTCCGATCTTCGTGGCGTCCGCCGCGCCGGCCGTGACGAAGCCCACCGTGCCCGGGCTGCCCACCGTGCAGTCGGCGGTGGAGATGTTGCTGAAGGTGAAGGTGCCGTACACCGCGCCGGACACGTCGGGGACCTCCGCGGTGCCGCCCGCCGTGCCGAGCTGCTCGGCGGTACAGACGGGGACACCGGCCGTGCTGGTGGCCAGGGGGTTGTCGGAGGCGCCGGAGCCGGTCCCCGGTCCGGTGCCGGTGCCCTTGTCCTCGTCCTTCTCGTTCCCCTTGCCCTTGTCCTCGGTCTTGCCCGAGGAGCCGCCGGACGTGCTCTCGCCGCCCTCCGTCTCCTTGCCCTGACCGGCGCCCCCCTGGGCCTGTTCGCCATGGCCGGCGTTCGACGAGTTGACGTTGGCGCCGGTGGAGTTGGAGACGTGCACCAGGGCCGGGACGGCGGTGCCGACGAAGAGCACCGCGGCCGCCGCGCCGACGAGCGCCTGCCGCTTGCGTGCCCGCCGGGCCGGCACCGCCCTGCGCAGATGGTCCAGCGTGCCGTCGCGCGGCTCGATCTCCTCCACCGCGTGGTGCAGTATGCGGCGCAGTGCCAGCTCGTCCGAGTCGAGCCCCTCGGGACCCTGGTCGTCGGGGCCGTGGTTCACAGTTCCGTTCCCAGCGTGCGATTGCTTCGGCTGTTGCTTGTCGGGCCGTCCCGCCGGCCCGGACCTCCCCCACTCCCCGAAGGGCGTGGGGGGATCCCCGGAGGGCTCGTGGGAGACGTGCGGATCACGCCGCTCGCCATGGTCCTCGCTCATGCCGGTGCCTCCATGGCGACCCGCAGCGCCGCGATGCCGCGCGAGCCGTACGCCTTGACCGAGCCCAGCGAGATGCCGAGCGTCTCGGCGACCTGTGCCTCGGTCATGTCCGCGAAGTACCGCAGGACCAGCACCTCGCGCTGCCGGCGCTGGAGGCCCTTCATCGCCTTGATGAGGGAGTCCCGCTCCAGCTGGTCGTACGCGCCCTCCTCCGCGCTCGCCATGTCGGGCATCGGCTTCGACAGCAGCTTCAGACCGAGTATCCGGCGGCGCAGGGCGGAGCGGGAGAGGTTGACGACCGTCTGGCGGAGGTACGCCAGCGTCTTCTCCGGGTCGCGGACGCGCTTGCGCGCGGAGTGGACGCGGATGAACGCCTCCTGGACGACGTCCTCGCAGGAGGCGGTGTCGTCGAGGAGGAGGGCCGCGAGACCCAGCAGCGAGCGGTAGTGGGCCCGGTAGGTCTCGGTGAGATGGTCGACGGTCGTACCGGCTGCCGCGGCGTTCTCGGCCTCGGCGCCGTCGCGCTGACTGGGTATGCGGGCGGGCCGCGCTGCGGGCATGGGCGCGATCACCGGCATGCCGCCGGGCGCACCGGGCATGCGGGATCGGACGGGCCGGCGGGGCGGCCGTAGGGCCGTGCCGCGGGTCGCCGCGCTGAAGTCGAGTACCTCTGCCACGCCTGTTGGACACGCGTCCCCCCGTGAGGGTTGTACGTGCCGGACGTCACTTTTGCGACAGTGTCCGCAGCCGCCCCTCCCGGGCCCGCAGCCGACTCTCCCACCCCCGCTACCGACCGTCTCGCGCCAGGCAGCACAGCTGACCGTGCGTCAAACGCCCACATGCCTACCCGCTCTTCCCTTATATCCCATATGGGCGAGCGTCCCCACGCCCTGCCCATCCGGCGTCCCCACGCCAGAAAAACGCGTCTCCGCGCCCCCTGAAGGCGACCGCAAAGACGCTCCCCGCCCTGCAAGCGGTTGCAGGGCGGGGAGGAAAATCTTCAACTGCCGACAGTGTCCGGTTCAAGTGGTCCGGACCATCGATCGGCTCACACTTTTCACACAGATCCTACAAATGTTCCCGTCGGAGCCCAGGGGATTTACGGCGCCACCGGGGCCTCACCGCAACTCCGCCGCCACCAGCTCCGCGATCTGCGCGGTGTTCAGGGCCGCGCCCTTGCGCAGATTGTCTCCGCAGACGAAGAGTTCGAGGGCCGTCGGATCGTCGAGCGCGCGCCGCACCCGGCCGACCCAGGTGGGGTCGGTACCCACCACGTCGGACGGCGTCGGGAACTCCCCGGCGTCCGGGTCGTCGTACAGCACGACCCCCGGCGCGGTGGCCAGGATCTCGCGCGCCTTGGCGACCGTGACCTCGCCCTCGAAGCGGGCGTGCACGGTCAGCGAGTGCCCGGTCAGCACCGGCACCCGTACACAGGTCACCGCGACCGGCAGCTGCGGCAGCCCGAGGATCTTGCGGGACTCGTCCCGCACCTTCATCTCCTCCGACGACCAGCCGTCCTCGCGCAGCGACCCGGCCCACGGCACGACGTTCAGCGCGACCGGCTCCGGGAACGGACCGGTGTCGTCGCCGACGGCCCGCCGTACGTCACCGGGGCTGGTCCCCAGCTCCGTGCCGGCGACCAGGGACAGCTGCCGGCGCAGGGTCTCCACGCCGGCCCGTCCGGCCCCGCTCACCGCCTGGTACGAGGACACCACCAGGGAGCGCAGCCCGAACTCGGCGTGCAGCGCGCCCAGCGCCACGATCATCGAGAGGGTCGTGCAGTTGGGGTTGGCGACGATCCCGCGCGGCCGCATCCGCACCGCGTGCGGATTGACCTCGGGGACGACGAGGGGCACCTCCCGGTCCATCCGGAAGGCGCCCGAGTTGTCCACCACCACCGCGCCCTTGGCGGCGGCGATGGGCGCCCACCGGGCGGCCACCTCGTCGGGGACGTCGAACATCGCGACGTCGACCCCGGCGAAGGCCTCCTCGGTGAGCGCCACCACCTCGACCTGCTCGCCGCGCACGGCCAGCTTGCGGCCGGCCGAGCGCGGCGAGGCGATCAGACGGATCTCACCCCAGATGTCCGCGCGCTGGGACAGGATCTGGAGCATGACCGAGCCCACGGCCCCGGTCGCACCCACGACCGCGAGCGTCGGTGCGGGCCTGGCCGTCACCTTCCCGCCTGCCGCGCGGCGCCTTGCGATCGCATGCTCCCCCACCCTCGAACCGCGCTTCGCACGGCTCGGGCGGGAGGGGCCCCCACGCCACCGCGCGGCCCGCCCTCCGGGCGGACGACGGGAAGGTGACGGCCAGGGCTGGTCATCGCCCGGTGCCCCCGTACACGACAGCCTCGTCGCTGTCGGAGTCGAGTCCGAAGGCGGAGTGCACGGCGCGGACGGCCTCGTTGACGTCGTCGGCGCGGGTGACGACCGAGATGCGGATCTCGGAGGTCGAGATCAGCTCGATGTTCACGCCCGCGTCGGACAGCGCCTTGAAGAAGTCGGCCGTCACGCCCGGGTTGGTCTTCATACCGGCGCCGACCAGGGAGATCTTGCCGATCTGGTCGTCGTAGCGCAGGGAGTCGAAGCCGATGCCGGCCTTGTTCTTCTCCAGGGCGTCGATGGCCTTGCGGCCCTCGGACTTCGGCAGCGTGAAGGAGATGTCCGTCAGGCCGGTGGAGGCGGCGGACACGTTCTGCACGATCATGTCGATGTTGATCTCGGCGTCGGAGATCGCGCGGAAGATCGCGGCGGCCTCGCCCGGCTTGTCCGGGACGCCGACGACCGTGACCTTGGCCTCGGAGGTGTCGTGCGCGACACCGGAGATGATGGCCTGCTCCACCTGCTTGTCCCCTTGCTCGATCGGCTCGCTGCTGACCCACGTGCCCTGAAGCCCGCTGAAGCTGGACCGCACGTGGATCGGGATGTTGTAACGACGGGCGTACTCCACACACCGGTGGAGCAGCACCTTCGAGCCGGACGCGGCCAGCTCCAGCATGTCCTCGAAGGCGATCCAGTCGATCTTCTTCGCCTTCTTGACCACACGCGGGTCGGCGGTGAACACGCCGTCGACGTCGGTGTAGATCTCGCAGACCTCGGCGTCGAGGGCGGCGGCCAGCGCCACGGCGGTGGTGTCGGACCCGCCGCGCCCCAGCGTGGTGATGTCCTTGGAGTCCTGGCTGACGCCCTGGAAACCGGCGACGATGGCGATGTTGCCCTCGTCCACCGAGGTACGGATCCGGCCCGGCGTCACATCGATGATGCGGGCTTTGTTGTGGACCGAGTCGGTGATGACACCTGCCTGGCTGCCGGTGAACGACTGGGCCGAGTGGCCCAGGTTTTTGATCGCCATGGCCAGCAGGGCCATGGAGATCCGCTCTCCGGCGGTCAGCAGCATGTCGAGCTCGCGTCCGGCAGGGATCGGGGATACCTGCTCGGCGAGATCGATCAGCTCGTCCGTCGTGTCGCCCATCGCGGAAACCACGGCGACCACCTGGTGGCCGTTCTTCTTGGCTTCCACGATCCGCTTGGCGACGCGCTTGATGCCCTCGGCATCGGCTACGGAGGAGCCTCCGTACTTCTGCACGACAAGGCCCACGTGCGCTCCTCGCTCAGTCCGTGTGTGTCGGCTCAGTCTAACGAGCGTCCGAATTCGACCTTGGGGTTCCCAGATGGTGAGATCCGGGCGCTCGGGGTGGTGTCTGCCCGGCCGGGGGTGGGGCAATCGGTTTAGTGGTGCAGGTCACTCGGGCCGCACGGCCGCGCACACCCCCGATGCCCGCCGCGCGGCGCGGAGCGCGAAATCAGCCATTGACGCTCTCCGTAGTCGACCGCTAACTTCGCGTCGTCGTCGCCACACCAGGGGCACAAGGCTCCATCGGGACTAGCGACGCGAAGGAATCTCTTCCTTTGACGACTGTGACCGCTTCAGAGATCCAGCACGTCACGCGAGCCGATACGGATTCCCCGGCCGGCCTTTTCGAGATCCAGCCCTTCACGCCCCACTGCGAGGTCATCCGCGGCGCGGGCGACCACGCCGTCATCGGCGTCTCCCCCGGCAACAGCTACTTCTCCGCCCGCCGCGTCCACGACCTGGCCCGCTGGGGCCTCGCCCTGTTCGAGCGGGTGGACTTCGTCTACACGGACCTGTACGTGGCCGAGATGTACGCGGCGTCCGGCTATCCGCCCGACGACGCGCGCCGCAAGGCGGTGAAGAACCTGCGCGGGGTACGGGCCAAGGTGCTGGGCGCGGTCGAGGCCGTCGACCCGGCCGGCACCCGCCTGCACGCCCACGCCATGTCCGACTTCCGCGGCAACCCGGCGTACCGCGAGATCCACGACCGCCTCCAGGCCCGCCTCGCCACCGACGACGAGTTCCGCACGACCTGCGAGCAGCTCGTCGACTCCTTCCTCGCCGAGAAGGCGGGGCACGCGACCGACGCGCAGCGCGAGGTCTGCCTCGCCTACGTCTGCGCCGAGGCACCCCTCTTCCTGGACACCCCCGCCATCCTGGGCGTCCCCTCCTCCCTCAACTGCTACCACCAGCTCCTGCCGATGGCCGAGCTGCTCTACTCCCGGGGCGCCGGTCTGCGCGCCTCCCGCAACCAGGGGCACGCCATCGTGACGCCCGCGGAAGGGGCCTGCGATGTCCACTGAAACCCTGATCGACTTCCCGTTCTCCTGGCGTGGCGACCAACTCCCGGGAGAGGTGGAGGAGTTGCGCGCCTCGACCCCGGTGCGCCGCGTGCGCACCATCGCCGGCGACGAGGCGTGGCTCGTGTCGTCGTACGAGCTGTGCAGGCAGGTCCTCGAAGACCCGCGCTTCAGCCTGAAGGACACCTCGGCCCCGGGCGTGCCGCGCCAGTACGCGCTGACGATCCCGCCCGAGGTCGTCAACAACATGGGGAACATCACCGGCGCCGGACTGCGCAAGGCCGTACTGAAGGCGCTGAACCCCAAGAGCCCCGGCCTGGCGCGGTGGATGCGGTCCCAGGCCGCCGAACTCGTCGACGGGCTGGTCCGCGAGGGGGCCCCGGCGGACCTGCGCGGCGGCTTCGCCGACCCGTACTCGGCGGGCATGCACTGCCGGATCCTCGGCATCCCGCCGAAGGACGCGCCCCGGCTGACGCGGAGCCTGGACATCGCGTTCATGAACTCGGCCTGCCCGGTCACGGGCGCCCGGCTGAACTGGGACCGGGACATCGCCTACATGACCGAGCGGCTCGACGACCCGGCGACGACGGGGCTGATGGCCGAACTCGCCGCCCTGCGCGCGGACCCCGACTACGGCCATCTGAGCGACGAGATGCTCGCGACGGTCGGGGTGACGATGTTCGGCGCGGGCGTCATCTCCACCGCCGGCTTCCTGACCATGGCGCTGGTGTCGCTCGTCCAGCACCCGGAGCTGCAGGCCGAGCTGATCGCGCACCCCGGCAGGATCCCCGCGGCCGTGGACGAGCTCCTGCGCGTCAACCTGTCCATCGGCGACGGTCTGCCGAGGCTGGCGACCGAGGACGTACGGCTGGGAGAGGTGGACGTGCGGGCGGGCGACCTCGTCCTGGTCCTCGTCGAGGGCGCGAACTTCGACCCGGCCGCCTTCCCCGACCCGCACACGGTCGACCTCGCCCGCGAGAACGCCACCGCCCATCTCTCCTTCGGCGGCGGCCGCCACTACTGCCCCGCCACCGCCCTCGGCCGCAAGCACGCCGAGATCGCCCTGGAGACCGTGCTGGAGCGGATGCCCGGACTGCGGCTCGCGGTGCCGATCGAGCAGCTGGTGTGGCGGACCGGGTTCATGAAGCGGATCCCGGAGCGGCTGCCGATCATGTGGTAGCGACCGGGTAGCGGTCGGCCGGCGGTCGATTTACCCGCTTATCGCCTGTTCACAGGCTCGGCGTCCGGTCGTCTTTAAAGTTCAACCACTATGGTTCGCCCTGTGCGGGTACTTCTGGTGGAAGACGACGAACCGGTCGCCGAGTCGCTCCGGCGCGGACTGCTGCGGTACGGCTTCGAGGTGGCCTGGGTCACCACGGGCGGCGCGGCACTCGGCCACACCGAGCCCTACGACGTCGTACTCCTCGATCTCGGCCTGCCCGACACCGACGGCCTCGACGTCTGCAAGGCGCTGCGCGAGCGCGGCGAGGTGCCGATCATCGTGATCAGCGCGCGCAGCGACGAGACGGACCGCGTGGTCGGGCTGGAGCTCGGCGCCGACGACTACGTCTCCAAGCCGTTCGGCGTGCGGGAGGTCATGGCGCGGATACGGGCGGTGATGCGCCGGGCGCAGCCCCGCACGGGTGCCGCCGCCGAGGCGGGCCCGGACCGTTACGGCGACCGCCTCACCATCGACCGCAAGGCGGCCCGCGTCCGCCTGGACGGCGCGGAGGTGGCCCTCGCGCCCAAGGAGTACGACCTGCTGGCCTTCCTCACCGAGGAACCCGGGGCGCTGATGTCGCGCGAACAGATCATGGAGGCCGTCTGGGACGCCAACTGGTTCGGCCCGACGAAGACGCTGGACGTCCATGTGGCGGCGCTGCGGCGCAAGCTCACGGGGGCGATCACGATCGAGGCGGTGCGGGGGGTCGGGTTCCGGCTGGAGATCGCCAAGGGCGACGGCGGTAACGGCACGTCATGATCCGTCAGCTCATCCGCAGTTACGTCGGTCTGGTCGCCGTCGCGATCGCCCTGTTCACCGTGCCGGTCGCCTTCACCCTCACGGACCAGCTGCGGGACGACACCGCGGACTCCGTCATGCGCGAGGCCAGGACCATGGCCCTGCTGCTCGGCAACGGGAACGCCTCGTCGTGCGCGGCGCTGGAGGAGATGGCTGACGCCTTCGGCGGTCAGACGTCCAGCGACGTCCAGGTGACCGAGCGCTGCGACACGGGCCTGCAGCAACCGCGGCAGGACGCGGCCCTGACCAAGGCCCTGGAGAAGGGCGAACGCACGACCGACTGGGGCTCCTCCTTCATCTGGGGGCCGGAGCTGAAGATCACGGTGCCCGCCCGCCAGAGCATGGAGGACCTCGACGGCCGCAACCGAGGCCCGGTCGTCGGCGCCGTACGCATCGTGTACCACACCAACGGCATGACCAGCCGCCTCTGGCAGATCTGGGGCTTCCGCGCCGGGCTCGCGGTGGTCGTCCTCGGTGTGGCCGCCGTGATCGGTGCCGCGGCGGCCCGGCGGATCACCCGGCCGCTGCGCCAGCTCAACGACATGGCGAGCAAGTTCAGCGACGGTGACCTGACCGCCCGCTCGCCCGTGACCGGCCCCCCGGAGACCCAGACGCTGGCGCGCACCCTCAACCAGGGCGCGGAGCGCCTGGACACGCTGGTCGCGTCCCAGCGCATCTTCGTGGCCGACGCCTCGCACCAACTCCGCACTCCCCTCACCGCGTTGCGGCTGTCGCTGGACAACATCGCGGACGGCACGGACGACGACTTCGTCAAGGAGGACGTCGAGCAGGCGACCGCGGAGGTCGTCCGGATGAGCCGGCTGGTGAACGGCCTGCTGGTGCTGGCGCGGGCGGAGGCGAAGGTCACCGCGGCGGAACCGCTCCCCCTGTGGGACATCGTGCGGGAGAGGCTGGCGGTGTGGAGGCCGGCCGCCGACGAGCGTGGAGTCACCATCACGCTCGGGGGGAGTGCCGACGGCCGGCCGCTTGTGCTGACCAGCCCCGGTCATCTGGACCAGGTGCTGGACAACGTGCTCTCGAACGCCCTGGAGGTGTCACCGGACGGCGGCACGATCACCGTCCGGGTGGAGCCGAGGGGCGAAGAGGTGGTTCTGTCGGTGGACGACGAGGGCCCGGGCATGTCGGACGCGGAGAAGTCCCGCGCCTTCGACCGCTTCTGGCGCGGCCAGGGCCTGACCGGGAAGGCCGGCTCCGGCCTCGGCCTCGCCGTCGTCAAGCAACTGGTGACCGACGACGGCGGGACGGTGACCCTGGGCGACGCTGCCGGGGGCGGGCTGTCCGTGCGGATCAGCCTTCGGGCATCAACGAGGAGTGGTGGTTGACGATCTTCCACTCGCCGTCCCGCTTCTCCCACTCGTAGGTGTACCGGGCCTTGGCGATGCTCTTCTTGCCCGTGTCGTGGTCGGTGAGCGCGAACTCGTAGAGACCCGCGTCCAGCACCGAGTTCGAGTCGAGGACGTTGATGTGCGTCTCGATCTTCTTGCCGACCGGCTCGTTCGCCAGGAAGTGCTCGAAGTAGTCGATGCGGCTCTCGCGGTCGGCACGGACCTGGTTGGAGAGGGTGGGCAGCAGGACCGCGTCGTCCCAGTAGAGGTCGGCGACCTTCTCCGGGTCCTGGGTCTTCAGCGCCGCGTTCCACCCGTCGAACAGGGCGGCCACCTGCTTCTTGGTGGGCTTCGCCGCCTTCTCCGGACCGGCGACGGCGCCACCCGCGGCAAGGGTTCCGACGGCGACAAGGGCGGCCACGGTGACGACGGCTGCGCGCTTGCTCATGGAACGACGGGTCATCGCGAACTCCCTGTGCTGTGCGGTCTGGTGGGTCTCTCTCCGCTTTCCGTGTTCTCTGCGGTGGAGGTGACTCCAGATTCGCGTGGCACCGGTTAGGGCCCGTACAGGGCAGATGCAGGGCCGGGAAAGCACATGCCCAATTCACGCCGGGTGAGCCGTCGGCTACGCCGCGTTCACGGTCCGTCGACGCAGCAGGGCGGAACCGGCCCCGAGGGACACCACGCCCATGCCGACGCTGGTCGCGACGGACTGGGCACCGTCCACGACGAAGGGGGCGGCCGCGGCGACGACGGCGTTGAAGAGGAACAGGAACCACAGGACGGGGCGGGAGGAGAGCAGGGCCTTCATGGCGGTTTCCTTCGGGGCGGGGCCGCTGCGGCGGCCGTTGACCTGACGAGATCAACGATCCCGTCTGCCGAGGTCAGCGACGAGGGTGTGCGCTCCCGAAGGGGTGGTGTAGCGGGCTGCACCAAAGGCAGACTCGTGCCTGGGGCGGGGACGTCGAGGGGTGGGCATGGCGGGCGGATGGACGGGCGACACGCTGCTGGCCGCCATCGTGCTGCTCGGCTCCTGCGTCCAGTGGCTCACGGGGATGGGCTTCGCCCTGGTCGCCGTACCCGCGCTGATCCTGCTGCTGGGACCGGCGCAGGGTGTCGTCCTCGCCAACTGCGCCGCCGGGGCGATCAGTGCCGTGGGTCTGGCGGGCGGCCTGCGGCAGGTGCGGCCGGGCGCGATGGTCCCGTTGTGCGCCGCGGCGGCCTGCACGGTCCCGCTCGGGGCATGGATGACACGCCAACTGCCGGAGCCCGTACTGCTGTTGGTCATGGGCGGGCTGGTGACCGTCTCCGTACTCCTGGTCCTGCGCGGCGCCCGGGTACCGGCACTGCGCGGCGGACGGGGCGCGGTCGCGGCCGGTGCGGTGGGCGGCTTCATGAACTCCGCGGCGGGGGTGGGCGGCCCGCCGGTGTCCCTCTACGCGGTCAACGCGGGCTGGACGGTACGGGAGTTCGTGCCGAACGCCCAGTTGTACGGGGTCGTCGTCAACGCGTTCTCGGTGGCGGCGAACGGGGTGCCGGAGCTGGCCGCGTCCCGGTGGGGGGTGGTGGTCGGGGGGATGGCGGCCGGCGGGGTGATCGGCAGGTGGCTCGCCGCGCGGACACCGGAGGAGCGGGCCCGGCTGCTGGTGTTGGCGCTGGCGCTGCTGGGCGGGGTGACGGCGGTGGGGAAGGGCCTGTCGGGCCTGTGACGGCGACCCGACGCGGGCTCCTCGCCGTCGCCCTTCCCCTCCCCGCCCACGACGGGCCCTAATTCCCCGCTGCTCACACCCGCCCCCCGAACAACGCCACCAGCCCGTGGTCCAGCTCCGCACCCACCGTCTCCTCACCGGGCGCGATCACGGTGTAGGTGCGGGCCAGGAAGCGGTACAGGTCCACGGTGGCGAACCGGAGCACGGCCGTGCCCACCGGTGAGTGGAACTCGACGTAGGTGTGGGACGACCCGCACGGCCGGACCCGTACGGTGCCGAGCCCGGCGGAGGCGTGCAGGCCCTCGCTCAGCAGCACGCGGGCGAACGTCCAGGTCGTGACCTCGCCGTCGAGCGTGACATGGGGCGGGAAGTCGAGGTGCACGGCCAGCGGGTCGGCCGAGGTGTAGCGGAGCGTGGCGGGTATCGCGATGTCCTTGTCCGTGGCGGTGATCAGGCAGGCGCCGGTCGGCTGCTCCAGGGTGACGTGCATGGTCGGGCTCCGATTCGAGGGGGGTGCGGCACCGGCCGGGTGCGGCCGTTGTGCCTGTGAGACCGCCCGAGGGGCCGTTGCATTACGCCACTTCAGAAGCCTTTTCCTGTAACGCGCGTCACGCTCCCCGGCCCACCCCCGGCGCTCCCCGAGTAATCCCCTGGCCCGGTTCCCCCCGCACGGCTACGGTCCCCGGATGGAGATTCTGCGATACGTGGCCTTCAGCAGCGACCCCACGGGAGGCAACCCGGCGGGTGTGGTGCTCGACGCCACCGGGGTCGACGACAAGGAGATGCTGGCGACCGCGGCCGACGTCGGCTACTCGGAGTCGGCGTTCGTGGTGCCGTCCGGCGACGGCACGCTGGACGTGCGGTACTTCAGCCCGCTGGCCGAGGTGCCGTTCTGCGGCCACGCGACGATCGCGACGGCCGTCGCCCACGCGGAACGACACGGCACCGGCCCGCTGGTGATGCGTACCCAGGCGGGCCCCGTCACCGTGACCACCGACCGCACGGCGGAGGGCGCCGTGGTGGCGACCCTGGTGAGTGTGGCGCCGCGGACGGCTCTGATCGGCGAGGCCGAACTGGCCGAGCTGCTGGCGATCTTGGGCTGGACCGCCGAGGACCTGGACCCGGCGCTGCCGCCGCGCGTGGCCTTCGCCGGGGCCTGGCATCCGATCCTCGCCACCGCGAGCCGGGAGCGACTGGCCGACCTGGACTACGACATGGCCGCGCTCGCCGCCCTCATGGCCCGCGAGGACTGGACCACCGTCGATCTGGTGCGGCGGGAGTCCGCCACGGTGTTCCACGCCCGCAACCCGTTCCCGCCCGGTGGAGTGGTCGAGGACCCGGCCACGGGTGCGGCGGCGGCCGCGTTCGGCGGCTATCTGCGGGAGCTCGAACTCGTCGCCCCGCCCGCCACCCTGACGATCCATCAGGGCGCGGACATGGGCAGGCCGAGCACGATCACGGTGACGGTACCGGCCGGACCGGACACGGGTATCGGCGTGACCGGCACGGCCGTTCGGATCTGAGCTGACGGAGCTGAGCTGACGGAGCTGAGCTACTGGCGCTGCTTGGCGGGCCGCACCCCCAGCGGCCCCCCGATCTCCTGCTCCATGACCCTCCCGGCCTCGAACTCCAGCGTCTCGTCACCCATCACACCCTGGTCCGTGTCCAGGCCGTCCAGCTCCTCCAGGGGCTGGTTCAGCCGGATGTGGGCCAGGACCGAGTGCAGGGCGCGCAGGGTCGCCGAGGCCGTCGTGCCCCAGTTGGAGAAGTACGAGAACTGCCACCACCACAGGGCCTCGGTGGTGCGGCCGGCGCGGTAGTGGGCCATGCCGTGGCGCAGGTCGGTGATGACGTCGGCCAGGTCGTCGGAGATCCGGGCCGGGACCGGGGCCTTGCGGGGCTCGTAGGGGTCGAAGACCTCCGAGTAGACGTCCACCGGGTCCAGCAGGCGGGCGAGGTTCTCGCGGAGTTCGTCGACGTCGAGCTCCGGGCCCAGGTCGGGCTCGTAGCGCTCGTCGGGGACGATGTCCTCGTGGGCGCCCAGGCGGCCGCCGGCCAGGAGGAGTTGGGAGACCTCCAGGAGGAGGAAGGGCACGGTCGAGCCCGGCTCGTCGCCCTTCGCGACCTCCGTGACTGCGACCAGGAAGCTCTCGATCTGGTCCGAGATCTGGACCGCGAAGTCGTCCGGGTCCTGGTCGGTCGCGTGCAGCGTGGCGTCAGACATCTAGGAGTCGTCTCCCCTCGAAGGCGCGGCCGAGGGTGACCTCGTCCGCGTATTCCAGGTCGCCACCCACCGGGAGGCCGCTGGCCAGGCGGGTGACCTTCAGGCCCATGGGCTTGATCATGCGTGCGAGGTACGTGGCCGTGGCCTCGCCCTCCAGGTTCGGGTCGGTGGCCAGGATCAGCTCCGTGACCGTCCCGTCGGCCAGCCGCGCGAGGAGTTCTCGTATCCGCAGGTCGTCCGGTCCGACACCCTCGATCGGGCTGATCGCGCCGCCGAGAACGTGGTAGCGGCCGCGGAACTCGCGGGTCCGCTCGACCGCCACGACGTCCTTCGGCTCCTCGACCACGCAGATCACCGCCGGGTCGCGGCGTGTGTCCCGGCAGATGTTGCACAGTTCCTCCTGCGCCACGTTGCCGCACGTCGCGCAGAAGCGGACCTTCGCCTTGACCTCCATCAGGGCCTGGGCGAGACGCCGTACGTCCGTCGGTTCCGCCTGGAGGATGTGGAAGGCGATCCGCTGCGCGCTCTTGGGACCGACGCCGGGCAGCCGTCCCAGCTCGTCGATGAGGTCCTGGACCACGCCTTCGTACAACGGACTGCCGTCCTTCCTGGGGTTCCTTACGGTACGTACGGTAGTTGGCGGCGGCCCCTCTTAGAAAGACGAGCCGGGCAACGCCCTGAGCGTCAGAAGGGCAGGCCCGGGATGCCGCTGCCGCCGCCCAGGCCCTGGGCCAGCGGGCCCAGCTTCTGCTGCTGGAGCGTCTGCGCGTTCTCGTTGGCCGCCTGTACGGCCGCGATGACCAGGTCGGCGAGGGTCTCGGTGTCGTCCGGGTCCACCGCCTTCGGGTCGATCTTGAGCGCCCTGAGTTCGCCGGAACCCGTCACGGTGGCCTTCACCAGGCCGCCGCCCGCCTGGCCCTCGACCTCCGTCTGAGCCAGTTCCTCCTGCGCCCTCGCCAGGTCCTGCTGCATCTTCTGGGCCTGCTGGAGCAGCTGCTGCATGTTGGGCTGGCCACCACCGGGGATCACGATCAGCTCCTTGCGTGTATACGCGTTTCCCGTTCAGCACGAGCCTACGTGGTCCGCGCAGCCGTCGCCCCAGCACTCTTTCGAGTGAGAGGAACTGGAGTCCTATACCTGATCAAGGCCCTCTTCTGGGCGGAAAAGAGGCGAAAGACATCTCTTCGCCACCCATTGGGAGGTAGGAAGGGTCCGGCGCGTCAGCCTCAGGTGTCGCGTGACGTTCCGTGCGCCGCGGGGGTCGTACCCGGGTCGTACGCGAGGTCACGCACCGTGATCAGTAGGGAGTGCCGGGTGGTTCAGCCGGAGATGCAGCCCGACAGGTCGCCGCAGGACAGGCGGGGTGGTGAGGGGGCCGCCGGACTGCGGCCGGGCGATCTGACGGGGCGGGCGTTTCCGCTCGGCGACTGGGGGGAGCCCGCGGTCCGGCTGCACGAGCTGTACCGGTGGGTGGAGCGCGGGGCGATGGACACGGCGGCGTGGTATCTCGCGGACCGGGTGTGGAAGCGGCGGGGCGCTCGGGCGCTGCGGGGCGGGGCGGCGGCGGGGGCGGTCGTCGGGGCCGCGCTGCCGCTGCTGGAGCTGACGGGGGCCGCGAGCGGGGTGGCGCCGTGGGGGTATCTGGCGCTGTTGGTGGCGGTGGCGTGTGTGGCGATCGACCGGTTCTTCGGGGTGTCGTCCGGGTGGATAAGGGACGTCGCCACGGCTCAGGCGGTGCAGCGGCGGTTGCAGATGCTTCAGTTCGACTGGGCGACGGAGAGTGTGCGGGAGGTGCTCGGGCCGGCCGAGGGGACGGCGAGCGAGGCGGCCGAGCGGTGCCTGGGGGTGTTGCGGCGGTTCTCGGAGGATGTCACCGAGCTGGTGCGGGCGGAGACGGCGGACTGGATGGTGGAGTTCCGCACGGGGTCCGCGCCGATGGGGATCCAGTCGGCGGTGGCCGGGGGGACCCGGCAGGACGTGGGGGCGGGGCAGGGGCGGTTCGCGGTGCCGCCGGCCAACGGGGCCCGGCCCAACATGCCTCGGCAGCGGCCGCCGGAGCCTCGGTGAGGGTTTCCTTCGCCCCCGCCCCTCACACGCCGGACGGGCCGGATGGCGGGGCGTCCGCGCACAGCCTCAGGCCCACCGGCGTAGCGCACGGCAGATGTCCCTGGGTACGGATCACCTGGCGGCTGCCCTCCTTGTCCAGGTAGGCGAGGAAGCCGGCGGTGAGGGAGTCCTCGGAGGGGGTGCCGTAGGTGTAGGCGTACTCGATGTCGCGGTACGGGTAGGCGCCGGCGCCGCGTTCGATCTCGTCCACGTCGGCACGGTCGCCGTCGAGGGGGACGGTACGCACCCCCTTGTGCTGGGCGGCGACGCTCAGCTCGCTGTACCCGAGGGCGCCGGGCTGCTCGGCGACCTTGTCCAGGACGTCGCTCGTGCCGGGGAGTTCGCACCGCGTCACGGCGGTGACGGCGCCCCTGGACGGCCGGCAGTCCAGTGACGTGCTCTGGGCCTGCTCCCACTCCCCCAGTACACGGTCCTGGAAGACCTGCCGCGTCCCCGAACTGTCGCTGCGGCTGACCAGGACGACGGGCAGGTCGGCGGTCGCCCGGTCCGCCCCGGGGAGCAGTTCGCCCCAGCGCTTGTACCTGCCCTGGTAGATGTCCCGCACCTGCCGCACCGACAGGCCGTCCGGCCCGAGGTCGATGCCGTCGTTGACGACGAGCGTGAAGACGGACAGCGCGATCTTCTTCCCCTTCAGGCCCAGCCGGTCGCCCAGCGGGCCGTCGGAGAACGCGATCACGTTCCGCGCGTTCGGCTTCGACCGGCCGGCCAGGGCGGCGAGCTCGGCGACGCCGGCCTCGCTGCCGCGCGTCTCGACGTGGATCTCGACGCCCGCGCACTTGCGCTCGTAACTCTTCGCCAGCGTCTCGATCACCGGCTCGAAGGCGGTCGAGCCGATGACGGTCACCTCGCCCTGCTCGCACTCGATGGGATTGCCGTCACGGAAGACGACGATGCCCGCGAGGGCGAGGACGGAGAGGGTGAGCAGGCCGGTGAAGATCCTGGCCGGGAGGCTGAACACCGGCGGTGTGTCGTCCGGCGTCGCCGCGCGGTTGGGGCGCACCTCGCCGTCCCGGATGCCGCCGCGCAGCCGGATCTCCGCGCCCACGTCGCCGCCGGAGAGCATCACCAGCAGCTTGTAGTACTCACCGGGGTTGAGCGGGACGCGCGGGATGCGCAGCCGGTTGTCCTCGTAGCCGAAGCCCCGTTGCGCGGTGAAGTGGTCCATCAGATGGTCGATGTCGGTCGGCTGCGTGACCGACACGCCCCGGATGGTGCGGTCCGTGAACACCGCGGTGAGGCCGTGGGGTTCGGGGCCCGTGTAGTCGTCGCGGTCGATGCTCTGCGAGCCGTCGTTCTCGACGCGCAGCAGCACCAGCGTCGCGTCGTCCATGTCCGCGTCGAAGAGGCCGAGCCTGACGTTGGCCCGGCCCGAACGCACGTCGTCGCCTATCGGGTTGTCCATCTGGACGCGATAGCCGATCCGCTTCCTGCGCGGCACACGCCGCTCGTACCAGACCATGACGCCCGACGCGACGACACCGAGCACCGCCGTACCGACGGCCACGATGTTCTCTGCGCTCAGCCATTCCACCGGGGTCACAGTAGGCTCGCGCGGCCTCAACAGCCTTATGCGCAGGGGTACTTGCGATTACTGTCTGGTGTACGTCAGCTTCTCCCCGCTGCTCGTGTTCACCCGCTCCAGCCTGCCGTCCGGCAGCAGGGTGATCTCGGTGGCCGCGCCGGGTGAGCAGGAGGTGGCCGGCTCGCCGGCGGTCACGGTGGACGGGCCGATCGTCAACGGGCCGTCCGCGCCCGGCGCTTCGGTGAGCGTCGCCTCGAACTCGCAGTGGTAGGTGCCGCTGCCGGCGGGGCCGTCGGCGACGAGGGAGAGCACCTTGTCGCCCACCTCGCCCTGCCGGATGGTCAGCCGGCGGGAGTTCTCGCCGGTGGCGTTGTCGATCGAGGCCGTCCAGGTGCCCAGGTACCGGGTCGGGACCGCGCCGTCCGTCGGCGCGCTGTCCGTCGGGTCCGGGGAGGTGGCCGGGTCGGTGGAAGGGGAGGTCGCGGGGTCGGTCGGGGATCGGGTCGCGCTGTGGGGGCCGCCCGTCGGACCGCCGCCCGCACCGTCGTCCCCGCCGCCGTTCATGAGGGCGTACACCGAACCACCGGCGGCGAGCGCGACGACCAGCGCGACAAGGACGAGCGCCACCGTGGAACGGCCGCTGCGGTGGGGCGCTTCGGGAGGGGGCGTGGGGAGGTAGGGCAGGGCCGGGTCGTAGGGCGGGGTGGGGCCGTACGGCGGGTTCGGGCCGTACGTGGGGGTGGGACCGTACGCGGGGGCGGGGCCGTGGGGCGGGTTGGGGCCGGCCGGCGGATAGCCGTACCCCGGCTGCCGGGAGTGCTGCTGCGGGTGCTGTTGCGGGGAGCCGTACGCCGGGTGCGCCGGGGTGCCGCCAGAGGCGGCGGCCTCTCCGAAGGGGCCACCGGGAGGGGTGCCCGGGCCCGGCGGCGGGGGCAGGGGCAGGGGCGGACCGCTCTGTGTCGCGGCCACGGTGGGGAGATGGTCCGGCGGCGGGGGCGGGGCGGCAGAAGCGTGCTCGGGGGAGGCCGCGGGAGTCGGCTCGGCGGACCCCGGCGCCCCCGCCCCCACAGAACCCTCGGAACCCACCGGACCCACCGGATCCTCCGTGTCCAGCAACCGCACCGCGTGCCGCCCCAGCTGGGCCACCAGCGCGCTCGGCAACCACGGATCCCGGGACCGGCCGCCGGAGACGGTGTCCTCGGCCCCCGTGCGCTCCAGGATCCGGTCCAGCGTCGGCCGGGCGCCGGGGTCCTTGCGCAGACAGTCCCGCACCAGGTCGGCGACGCCCTCGGGCACGCCCTCCAGGTCGGGCTCCTCCTGGGCGATCCGGAACATCACGGCGTGCGCGCCGCTGTCGACGGAGCCGAAGGGCAGCGTGCCGGTCGCGGCGTACGCGAGCACCGAGCCCAGGCAGAACACGTCGCACGCGGGCGTGATCCGGTCCCCGCGCACCTGCTCGGGTGCCATGAACCCCGGCGACCCGACCAGCGCGCCGGTGCGCGTGAGCCCGCTCTCGTCCACGGTCTCCAGGGCGCGGGCGATCCCGAAGTCGATGACGCGAGGGCCGTCGATGGTGACCAGCACATTGGACGGTTTCAGGTCCCGGTGCACGATGCCCGCGGCATGGATGTCCTGGAGCGCGTGCGCGAGGCCCGCCGCCAGGATCCGTACCGACCGCTCGGGCAGCGCCCCGTGGTCGCGGCCGACGACCTGCTGGAGGCTGGGCCCGGCGACATACCCGGTGGCGACCCAGGGCACGTCGGCCTCGGTGTCGGCGTCGAGCACCGGCGCGGTCCAGAACCCGCCGACCTGCCGCGCCGCCTGCACCTCCTGCCGGAAACGGGCCCGGAACTCCTCCTGTGCGGCCAGCTCCCGCCGGACGAGTTTCACGGCGACGGTCCGGCCGCGGTCGGAGCGGGCGAGGTAGACGTCCCCCATCCCGCCCGCCCCCAGCCGCGCCAGCAGCCGGTACGCCCCGATCTGCTGCGGATCATCCGACCCCAGCTTCTCCATCGCACGCCCCCAACCCCGCTCGCGCAGGCCCCCGCCTACGCCACGGCCCCACGATAGTGCGGCATATGAGGAGGTGAGCGGGGCGGCGTCTACGGTTCCGTAACAGGTGCGGCGATCCCGTCGAGCACCTTCGACATCCGTTCCAGAACCCGTACGGCATCGGCGAGTTCCGCCTCCCCGAACGCCTCCGCCAGCCGGTCCGCGAAGGCCGCGTGCCCGGGGTCGATGCGGGAGACGGCCGCCAGCCCCTCCTCGGTGGGCGCGAGGAGCTTCGCGCGGCGGTGGGCCGGGTTGGGCCGGTACTCGGCGAGGCCCTTGTCCACCAGCAGGTCGGCGATGCGCTGCACGCTCTGCCGGGTGATGCCCATCTCGCGGGCGATTCCGGAGACGGGAAGGGGTTCGCCGAGGACCGCCCCGAGCACCTGCCACCAGGCCGCCGTCAGCCCGGCGGGCCTGGCCAGCTCCTCGGCGACCGCGAGGAACCGGCCGTTGAGCCGGAAGACCCCGAGCGCGCTGCGGCTGAGCAGGTCCTGTCGTTCCCGGCTCACAGCACGCCGGCCTTTTCGAGCACCGCGTACGCCTCGGCGTCGGAGTCGTGGAACAGGCGGTACCAGGCGTCGACGGCCTCGTCCTCGTACACGTGCAGAAGCCGCAGGATCTCCCGGGCGAAGGCGACGGGTTCGGTGGGACCCGCGGTGACGAGCCCGCCGTCGGTGACGGCGTCGGCCTCGACGTACCGCCCGCCGCCGCCGTACCCGGTCGCGGCCAGGTAGAAGGAGATCGCGCTGGTGTGGTCCCGGTCGTCGAGCAGCCCTTCGCGGGCCAGGCCGGCCGTCGCCCCGCAGATCGCGGCCACCGGCACACCGGCGTCCAGGAAGGCGCGGGCGGTGCGGGCGAAGGGAGCGAGTGCGTCACCCCCCGCCGCGTCAGCGGCTGATGTCTCGGTCCAGAGGTCGGCGCCCGGCAGGATCAGCAGCGACCCGTCCGAGGGCCGTACGTCGTCCAGGGCCAGGTCGGGCTGGATGCGCAGGCCGCCGACGGTGGTGACGGGTGCGCGGGTCGGACCGACGGTGCGGATCTCGTACCCGGCCCGGGCCAGCTGCGCGGTGGCGTGGCCGGGCTCCCAGTCGGCGAGGGTGTCGTAGACGGCGAGGTACACGGGCTTGCGGATGCTTGCGGTGGTGCCGGTGGTGCTGCTCATGGCTCCTCCTGAGGACCCCTCGAAGTTGACAACATACTGTCACTAAGACAGCTTGCTGTCAATGGACGCCCTGTGTCCCCTCCCTCCTGTGCCACCGCTGTCGACAACCTGTCGCGGAAACCTCCCGAGCACAGACATGACGCCGATACCTCGCCCACACCCCGCGCTCCTACGCTCGGCCGCATGACCCCTCAGCCAGATCCCGAGGTCGGCGCCGCCGTGAAGGCCGCGGACCGTGCGCACGTGTTCCACTCCTGGTCCGCGCAGGAGCTCATCGACCCGCTCGCCGTCGCAGGTGCGGAGGGTTCGTACTTCTGGGACTACGACGGCAGGCGTTTCCTCGACTTCACCAGCGGACTCGTCTACACGAACATCGGCTACCAGCACCCGAAGGTCGTCGCCGCGATACAGGAGCAGGCCGCACACCTGACCACCTTCGCGCCCGCCTTCGCCATCGAGGCCCGGTCCGAGGCGGCGCGGCTGATCGCCGAGCGGACGCCGGGTGACCTGGACAAGATCTTCTTCACCAACGGCGGCGCGGACGCCGTGGAACACGCGGTGCGGATGGCCCGGCTGCACACGGGCCGCCCGAAGGTGCTGTCGGCGTACCGCTCGTACCACGGCGGCACCCAGCAGGCGGTGAACCTCACCGGCGACCCGCGCCGCTGGGCCTCCGACAGCGCCACGGCGGGTGTGGTCCACTTCTGGGCGCCCTACCTCTACCGCTCCCGCTTCTACGCCGAGACCGAGGAGCAGGAGTGCGCGCGGGCGCTGGAGCATCTGGAGACGACGATCGCCTTCGAAGGGCCGTCGACCGTCGCCGCGATCATCCTGGAGACGATTCCGGGGACGGCGGGCATCATGCTGCCGCCGCCCGGATATCTGGCCGGGGTGCGCGAGATCTGCGACAGGTACGGGATCGTCTTCGTCCTGGACGAGGTCATGGCGGGGTTCGGGCGGACCGGCGAGTGGTTCGCGGCGGACCTGTACGACGTCACCCCCGACCTGATGACCTTCGCGAAGGGCGTGAACTCCGGTTATGTGCCGCTGGGCGGTGTGGCCATCTCCGGGGCCATCGCCGAGACCTTCGCGAAGCGGCCGTACCCCGGCGGTCTCACGTACTCCGGGCACCCCCTGGCCTGCGCGGCCGCCGTCGCGACGATCAACGTCATGGCCGAGGAGGGCGTCGTCGAGAACGCCGCCCGACTGGGCGCGGACGTGGTCGGCCCCGGGCTGCGTGAGCTGGCCGAGCGGCATCCCTGCGTCGGTGAGGTGCGGGGAGTCGGCATGTTCTGGGCGGTCGAGCTGGTGAAGAACCGGCAGACCCGCGAGCCCCTGGTCCCCTACAACGCGGCGGGCGAGGCGAACGCCCCCATGGCGGCGTTCGGCTCCGCCGCGAAGGCCGGGGGCATCTGGCCGTTCATGAACATGAACCGTACCCACGTCGTACCGCCCTGCAACACGACCGAATCCGAGCTGAAGGAGGGCCTGGCCGCACTGGACGCCGCCCTGACCGTGGCGGACGAGTACACGGATTGACATGCTCCTCGCCCCGAAGGGCGAGGATTCTGGCCTTCTCTGACGGGTTGCCGTGCCGCTACGCGGCACGGTTTCCGGTCGGGAATCCGTGGCTTCCTGTTTCTTCGCGCTGTGCCAGAACGGGTTCTGGTCTTACCGGCGCTCTGCAGGCCGTTACCGCCAGTCCGGCGGCCGTTTCGATGTTGATCGCGGCGTTGTGGTCCCGGTCGTGGATGGTGCCGCAGGCGGTACAGGTCCATTCCCGAACGCTGAGGGGTTTGGGTCCGTCCTTGACGCCGCAGGTGGAGCAGACCTGACTCGTCGGTGCGAACCGGTCGATCTTGATGAAGGTGCGGCCGTACCGCTCGGTCTTGTACTCCAGCATGTTCACGAACGAGGTCCAGCCCGCATCGTGGACGGACTTGGCCAGCCTGGTACGCGCCAGTCCCGCCACCGACAGGTCTTCCACGGCGATCCCTTGGTTCTCGGAGATCAGCTTGGTGGAGAGCTGGTGGTGGAACTCACGGCGCGCGTCGGCGACCTTGGCGTGGGCGCGGGCGACCTTCAGGCGGGCCTTGGCGCGGTTCTTGGACCCTTTCTGTTTGCGGGACAGCTCGCGCTGGGCCTTCTTCAGTTTCTTCTCCGCGCGGCGCAGGAACCGCGGGGAGTCGATCTTCGTGCCGTCGGACAGGACCGCGAAGTGGGTCAGGCCGAGGTCGATGCCGATGGTGTTCTCGGTCTGCGGCATCCGGGCCTGGTCGGCGGTGGGGTCGGTGTCGATGACGAAGGACGCGAAGAACCGTCCCGCCGCGTCCTTGATCACGGCGACCGAGGACGGTGTGGTGGGTAGCGTGCGCGACCATTTCACCTGCACCGCACCGATCTTCGGCAGGTCGAGGCGGCCCGCGTCGGTGATCTTCCAGCGGGCGTTCGCGGTGAACCGGACCGACTGCCGGTGGTCCTTGCGGGACTTGAAACGCGGCGCACCCAGTTTCGGGCCCTTGCGGGTGTCTTTCAGGGAGGCGAAGAAGTTGCGGTAGGCGGTCTCGGCGTCGCGCAGGGACTGCTGGAGCACCACCGCGGAGACCTCGGCCAGCCAGGACCGCCCGGTGGTCCGCTTCGCCTCGGTGATCAGGCTGCGGGACAGCTGCCCGGCCGTCGGGAACGGCCGCCCGGCCTCACGGGCCTCCTCGCGGGCGCGGACGGCATCGTTGAACACCACGCGGGCGCACCCGAACGCCCTGGCCAGCGCGGCCTGCTGGACGGGGTTCGGGTACAGGCGGAAGCTGTACCGAAGCTGCATGCCGGCCACGATAGATACTTGGGTTATGGCCGAGATGCAGAAGATCAGAACTGGCAGGCACTGCGCTTTCGTGATGCATGTGCACTTGGTTTTCGTGACGTAGTTCCGGCACAAGGTGTTCACCGACGGCCACTTGAGGCGGATGGAGGAGATCATGCGTTCCGTCTGCGCGGACTTCGAGTGCGAGCTGGTGGAGTTCAACGGCGAGGACAATCATGTCCACCTGCTGGTGAACTTCCCGCCCAAGGTCGCCGTCACCAAGCTGGTCAACTCCCTCAAGGGCGTCTCCTCCCGCCGTCTGCGCCAAGAGTTCCCTGACCTGGTACGCCATTACTGGCGGGCCAACAAGCTCTGGTCCGGGTCCTACTTCGCGGGCACCGTCGGCGGTGCCCCGCTGTCCGTGGTCCGACAGTACATCGAACAGCAGAACCGGCCGGGATGAGCACCGCCTGGCTCCGCCGGGACCAGGCCTTCCCGGCGGCATACCTCCGTCCGGCTCCGCCGGACCAGTCGCGGTGACGCTCCGCGTCACACCGCCAGATTCGCTTCACCCCCGGCCTGAAGGCCGGAGCACTGCCAATAGATCCCGGTAGCCGGTCCGGATCTTTCCAGCCCGCCCTCACGGCGCCGGTCGAGGCATCACAGCCCATCCGGCGTTCGAGGACGAGCCACCACCATCCCGAACCCCCACCCACCCGCAGGCGGCTTCGCCCCACCGCGCCAATCCAGGCATCACAGCCCGCCCGGCGTTCGAGGACGAGCCACCACCATCCCGAACCCCCACCCACCCGCAGGCGGCTTCGCCCCACCGCGCCAATCCAGGCATCACAGCCCGCCC